>CAJCJG010000001.1 GCA_903970625.1 Solirubrobacterales bacterium 70-9
ACCCAACCCTCTCCCACAAGGGGAGAGGGCTTAAAAACAGCGCGCGGCCCTCCAAAAAAATCCAGCCCGATACAAGCCCACGCCTCGGCACGTTCATAACGTTACGATATAGCAATAAAAGAGGCCCGCCCCATCAATTCAAAAACACCTTCCCCGGATTCATGATCCCGCGCGGGTCCAGCGTCGCCTTGATCGCGCGCATCACCGCGAGCGCCTCCGCCCCGTGTTCGATCTCCAAAAACTCCCGCTTGCCCAGGCCCACTCCATGCTCCCCGCTGCACGAGCCGCCGAGCGCCAGCGCGCGGGCCACCAGTTTGCGGTCCAGCGCCCAGGCGCGGTCCAGCCCGTCCGGCTCCGGCGGCACCATGATCAGCGCATGAAAATTCCCGTCGCCGACATGGCCGACGATGGGGGCACTCAGGCCGGACTCTTCGATGTCCCGCTTGGCCGCCAGCACCGCCTCCGCCAGCCGGGAGATCGGCACGATGCTGTCAGTGGCGACACTCTTCAAGCCGGGCCTTTGCGCCATCGCCGCCCAGTAGGCGTCGTGCCGCGCCTGCCATAATTTCGTCCGCTCCGCCGGGTCGGTCGCCCAGCGGAACCCGCGCGCGCCGAACGAGACGGCGATCTCCTCCGCCTGCCCCGCCTGCTCGGCGACACTGGCCTGTGTGCCATGAAACTCGAAGAACAGCGTCGGCAGTTCCTCCAGCCCGTCCAGCTTCGAGTAGGCGATGCAGGCCGCAAGCTGCACCTCGTCCACCAGTTCGATCCGCGCCACCGGGATGCCGGTCTGCATCACCGCAATCACCGTCTCCACGGCCCCAGCAAGATCGTCGAACTGGCACGTCGCGGCACTGGTCGCCTCAGGGATGCCGTGCAGCCGCAACTGGATTTCGGTTATAATTCCCAGCGTCCCCTCCGAGCCGATGAACAGCCGCGTCAGATCGTACCCGGTCGAGGATTTGCGAACGCGCCCGCCGGTGCGGATGATCCGCCCGTCCGGCACCACCACCGTCAGCCCGAGCACATTCTCGCGGATCGTCCCGTATCGAACGGCATTCGTACCGCTGGCGCGGGTGGCGCACATCCCGCCAATGGTCGAATCGCTGCCGGGATCGACCGGAAAGAACAGGCCCCGGTCGCGCAAATGCTGGTTCAATTCCTTGCGCGTGACGCCGGCCTCGATCCGGCAGTCCATGTCCTCGGCGTTGACCTCCAGCACCTGCTTCATCCGCGTCATGTCCACGGAAATGCCGCCCCGCACGGGGGTCACATGCCCCTCCAGCGACGTGCCGGCGCCGAACGGCACCACCGGCACGCCGTGCGCGTGGCACAGGGCCAGCAATTGCGAGACTTCCTCGGTCGTCTGCACGAACGCCACCGCGTCAGGCAGCACCGGCGGGTTGCTGTCCTCGCCGTGCGAATGCTGCTCCCGCAGCGCCGCATTGACGGTCATGCGCTCGCCCAAAAACGTTCGCGCAGCCTCGATCACGGTCTCGACCGGGCGTGTCATGCGGCTCTCTCCCTCCGATATAGCAGCCCTGGGCGAATTGACCCCGCCCCGGCCGTGCGCCTAGCGTGCGCCAGTCCAAAGCAGGGGGAAAGCGGGGCCGATGGCAAACAACGTCAAGCAGATCTGGGCATCCGGCAAGGCCGTGGTGAACGGCTGGCTCGCCATACCGTCCGGCTTCTCGGCCGAAGTGCTCGCACAGACGGGGTTCGACTCCGTCACCGTCGATCTGCAACACGGCGTGCAGGACTATCTGTCGATGGTCGAATGCTTCCAGGCCATGCAGGCGCACCCGGTCACGCCGATGGTCCGCGTGCCGTGGAACGAGCCGGGCATCATCGGCAAGGTGCTGGATGCCGGCGCCTACGGCGTCATCTGCCCGATGATCAATACGCGCGAGCAGGCCGAGGCCTTTGTCTCCTACGCCAAATACCCGCCGCGCGGCGCCCGCAGCAACGGCCCGATCCGCGTCGGCTTGTACGGCGAGGCAGGCACCTACCAGACCATCGCCAACGCCGAAACGCTCGCCATCCCGATGATCGAGACGCGGGAGGCGGTCGCGAACCTCGACGCCATCCTCGATGTCCCCGGCATCGCCGGCGTCTATATCGGCCCGTCCGACCTCGGCTTCTCGCACGGTCTGGTGCCGAAGCTGGACCGCGACGAGCCGGAAATGCTGGCGATCTTCGACCGCGTGATCGCGGCCACCGCCAAGCGCGGCCTGCATGCCGGTATCCATACCGGCAGCGCCGCCTACGCCGCCCGCGCCATCGGCATGGGTTTTAAACTTGTCACGCTATTGAACGATGTGTCGTTGATGGCGATGGCGGCCAAGGCCGGCGTGGCGCAGATACGCGGCGACAGCAAGGGCGTCGCCTGACCCGGCGCCCTATAACAGACCACCCCTCGGAGTAACGCCAATGGCCCCGCCGCCCGTGATCCGCCTGCATCCCGACGACGGCGTGGTGATCGCCCGCGCCACCCTGCTGCCCGGCGTTCAGGTGGCCGAGGGCGTGGTCGCGACCATGCGCATCCCGGCCGGCCACAAGGTCGCCATTCGCCCGCACGCGGTCGGCCAGCCGGTGATCCGCTACGGCCAAATCATCGGCTTCGCCACGGTTCCGATCGCGCCCGGCGAGCAGGTGCATGTCCACAACATCGGCATGGGCGACTTCGCCAAGGACTACGCCTATGGCGAGGCGGCGACGCCGACGCAGTACGTCGACCCGCCCGCCACCTTCCAAGGCATCCGTCGCCCGGACGGGCGCGTCGCCACCCGCAACTATATCGGCATCCTGACCAGCGTGAACTGCTCCGCCCACGTCGCGGGCGTCGTAGCCGACGCGTTCAAGCGCAACCCGTGGACCGGCGCGGACCCGCTCGCCGACTTCCCGAACGTCGATGGCGTCGTGGCCCTGACCCACAAGACCGGCTGCGGCATGTCCGGCGGCGAGCCGCTCGCCCTGCTGCGCCGCACGCTCGGCGGCTACGCGCGCCACGTCAATTTCTCCCACGTCATCGTGCTGGGCCTCGGCTGCGAGGTGAATCAGATCGGCGGCCTGATGGAAGAACAGCGCCTCGCCGGCCGGCTGCGCACGCTGGACATTCAGGACGCGGGCGGCAGCCGCAAAACCGTCGCCGCCGGCATCGACTTCGTGCGCGAGTCGCTGACCGACTCCAACAAGGTGCATCGCGAGACGGTGCCGGCCAGCGACCTGATCGTCGCCCTGCAATGCGGTGGGTCGGACGGCTATTCCGGCGTCTCCGCCAACCCGGCGCTGGGGGCGGCGAGCGACCTCGTGGTGCGCAACGGCGGCTCGGTCATTCTCTCCGAAACCCCGGAGACCTATGGCGCTGAGCATCTGCTGACCCGCCGCGCCACCAGCCGCGAGGTGGGCGAAAAACTGGTCGGCCTGATGCGCTGGTGGGAGGAATACACCAAGCGCGAGGGCGCCGAGATGAACACCAACCCTTCCCCCGGCAACAAGGCCGGCGGCCTGACGACGATCTTGGAAAAGTCGCTGGGTGCCATGGCCAAGTGCGGCAGCACCAATCTTGTCGATGTGCTGCAGTACGCCGAGCAGTTGAAAATTCGCGGCTTCAACTTCATGGACACGCCCGGCTACGACCCGGTGGCCGCCACCGGGCAGGTGGCGGGCGGTGCCAATCTGGTGTGCTTCACGACGGGGCGCGGCAGCGTGTTCGGCTGCAAGCCGGCGCCGTCGATCAAACTCGCCACCAACACGCCGATGTTCAAACACATCGAAGACGACATGGACGTGAACTGCGGCACGATCCTGGACGGCGACGAGACGGTGCAACAATGCGGCGCCCGCATCTTCGACCTCATCCTCCGCGTGGCGTCGGGCGAGCCGACCAAGAGCGAGGCGTTCGATTTCGGCTCGGCGGAGTTTGCGCCTTGGGTGCTGGGGGCGACGATGTGAGGCTTCTTCCTGAAGTCCTTCTCCGCCCCTAGGGGCGGAGAAGGATTTAGGATGAGGTGGGGGACTCACTGGGGCACGAAGCCACCCTAGCAATCCCCTCGCATACCCCTATTCTCCGCGCATCGATCCGCCCGAAAACCGGAGCAACGCGACCATGAAAAAACTCGCCCTCGTTGGCGCCTTGTTGCTCGCCGCCGCCTCGGCGCACGCGGCGCCCTTCTTTTCCCTGTCCTCGCCGGACATCAAACCCGGCAGCAAGATCGGCACGCCGTTCGTCTTCAACAGTTTCGGCTGCACCGGCGGCAACCTCTCGCCCGCGCTGACGTGGAGCGGCGCGCCCGCCGGCACCAAAAGTTTTGTCCTCACGGTCTATGACCCGGACGCGCCGACCGGCAGCGGTTTCTGGCATTGGGTGGTGTACAACATCCCCGCCAGCGTCACGGCACTGCCGCAAGGCGCCGGCACGCCCGGCAAGGAGCCGGCGGGTGCGGTGCAGGCCAACAGCGACTACGGCGCCCCCGGCTATGGCGGCCCCTGCCCGCCGAAGGGCAGCACGCACCGCTACATCTTCACGCTCTACGCGCTCAACACCGACAAGCTGGGCGTGCCGCCCAACCCGACGGACGCCGTGATCGGCTTCGCGACCCATTTCGCCACCATCGGCAAGGCCAGCTTCACCGCCAAATACGGCCAGTAGGCCGCCTCACCACGCCTCCAGCAGCGCGCGCGTCTCCGCGACCGCGACGTCCCAGATCGCCAGCATCTCGGCGTCGTCGCGGCGCAGGCGGCCGCCGTAGCTGCCGTCCTCCAGCACGCCGCGCACCTCGAACGGCGGCAGTGCGGCCAAGCGGTCGATATCGACCATGTCCTTCTCGCCCTCCTCCGGCGTCGTGGGCAGGCGGGTCCAGGGGAAATTCTCCATCCAGTTGGCGTGGGACGGGTTCGAGCCGACCGACAGCGTCTTGGCCCGCGCCGCCGGCGCCTTCCACCAATCGTGCATCCGCACCCGGCAATCCGGATTGTCCATCATCCATTCCTGCGCGAACGACCAGACCGCCACGTTGCCGCCATGGCCGTTCACGATCAGGATGCGGCGGAAGCCCGAGCGCTTCAGGCTGTCCAGCAAATCCCGCACCACCGCCACCAGCGTCTCCACCCGCAACGTGATGCTGCCGGGAAACGCCGCGTAGGCCGGGGTCACGCCGAACGCGAGTGCCGGAAAGACCGGCACGCCCAACGGTTCCGCCGCCTCCAGCGCCACTTTCTCGGCCAAAATCGTGTCGGTCGCCAGCGACAGGCCGGAATGTTGCTCGGTGCTGCCGATCGGCAGCACGGCGCGGTCGTCGTGCCGCGTCCAGTCCTCGACCATCTGCCAATCCATGTCGGCGATGCGCATGCGGTATCCCCCCGGGTCTTTCGGGAAGCTTCCCATAGAACGCCCGCCTGTCCAACGTTGGCGCTCAGCGCGCCTGCGCCAGCACCTTGTCGCAATTGGTTCGCCCGGACATCAGGCAATCTTCGATCATGGATTTTTCGTGCAACTTCCGGATCAGGAACAGCCCGACGACCACCAGCAGCAGCGCCACTGCCATTCCGGCAAGGCTCGCCGTCTGGCGGTTCGCACCATCCTGGTCATCGTCACCGGCAAAGAAGCGACCGACATGCGACATGCCCCGACTCTAGTCCTTCCGCCCCGGGGGCATGCAAGCAGGGAGCAATGACGATTCCGCGCGCGACACGGCTGGCCGGATCCGCTCCTCAGTGAGATGATGTCGACATGCGCGCCGCCGCCGCCCACATCCGCTCCACCTGCCCCCGCTTCTCCGCGCTGATCACCCGCGTCGGTCCCTGCCGCTTGCAGCACGAGACGGATCGCGACCCATATCAGGCGCTGGTCAGCGCCATCGCCTACCAGCAACTGCACGGCAACGCCGCCCGCGCGATCCTGGGGCGTCTGCTGGCCCTGTATCCGGATCAGCCGTTCCCGACGCCGCAGCAGGTGCTGTCCACCAGCGACGCTGCGATGCGCGCCTGCGGCTTTTCCGCCAACAAGACGCTCGCCATCCGCGACATCGCCGCCAAGGCGGCGGAGGGCGTCGTCCCGACCCGCCGCGCCGCCGCCCGCCTGTCCGACGCGGCGCTGATCGAGCGCCTGACCACCATTCGCGGCGTCGGCCGCTGGACGGTGGAGATGCTGCTGATCTTCACGCTCGGCCGGAAGGACATCCTGCCGGTGGACGATTTCGGCGTCCGCGAGGGCTACCGCCTGCTGCACGCACTGGACGCGCAACCCAAACCCCGCGAGATGACGGCCATCGGCGAAGCCTGGGCGCCGTACCGCAGCATTGCCGCCTGGTATCTGTGGCGCGCGGCGGACGAGGGGAAAACGGTGAAGCAGCCGGGATAAGTCGCGCGTTCGGCCGAACACCCGTTATACCGGCCGACCCAGCGAAATAATCGTCTGCGTCCCGCCGCCGCTCCACGAAAACTTCATCATGCTGTCGATATTCGGAAAGTAGAACCCGCGCGGGCGAAGAATGCATTTCTCCGGCCGCTCCCACACCAGCTTCTGCAAGCACAGATGCAGATTCAGCCCCATCATCTGAATCGAAATGCCATAGATGCGATTATCCTCGGCATGCGAGTTGATCGTGACCGCCAGTTCCTCCTTGCCGTCACCCTGCGCGCGTTCGAAAAAATGCAGCCCGCAGTCGGCCGGCATCCGGTCCAGGCCGAACAGAACCCGGTTCCAGATCGGCGGCGGGGCGAACCCCTTGGTGCTGGTGCCGTCCGCCCGCCGCGTGTTGCCCGAGGCGAGCAGGCCGGACAGCACCTTCAACGTCCACCGCTCGATCTTGTCGCCGTCGAGCATGATTTCGTCGAACCGTTTGCCCTCGTGGAAATTCTTGATGCAGCGGAACATCCCTGCCGCCTCGACATCGACATCCGACAGCAAACTGTTGTGGTGCTTGCACAGCACGTTGCTACCCAGCGAGGTGGCCGGCAGCGCCACCTGCCGGTTGCTCCACGGCAGCCCATCGATGACGATTTTCGGCCCGATCTGCTCCAGGATACCGCGCGAGATGAAATGCTCGGACGAGATCGGCGGCTTGCAGCCCCCCAGATTGGCGGCATAGCAGCGCGCAAGTCCTGCCTTCGCCTCGGCCATCTAGGCCACGAACGCCTCGACGGTGCTGGCAAACCCCTCCGGATCGTCGGCATGCACCCAATGCCCCGCCTCCTTAAGCGTCACGACGCGGGCTGCCGGAAACCACTTCCGAATCTCCGCGCGCGACTCGGGCAGCACGTAGTCGGAGCGTCCGCCGGCCACGACCAGGGTCGGCCCCGGATACGGCCCGTCCTCCGGCGCCGGCCAGCCGGCGAGCGCCGGCAGGGCCGGCCCGATGGCGTCCAGATTGAGCCGCCAGGACGGCGTGCCCCCGAAGCGGATGTTTTGCAGCAGAAACCCGCGCGTCGCCCGGTCCGGCACCGCGTCCGCCAGCACCGCGTCCGCCTCCGCCCGCGTCAGCCCGGCACGCATCGGCACCGCCCGCATCGCCGCCACGTAGCGGCCGTGAGACCCCGCATGGTCGTAGGCCACCGGCGCGATGTCGGCGACCAGCAGGCGCGACACCGCCGCCGGCGCGTCCAGCGCCGCCCGCATCGCGACCTTGCCTCCCATCGAGTGGCCCAGCAGCGCGCACGGCAGCGCGCCCATCTGCCGCAGCGTCTCCAGCACATCCTCGGCCATCGCGGGATAGTCCATCGTCGGCGCGTGCGGGCTGGCACCGTGGTTGCGCAGATCGAGCGCGATCACCCGCCGCCCCTGCGCCAGCCGCTTCTGCACCGCGCCGAAATTGCTGCCCTGGCCATACAGCCCATGCAACAGCGCCAGCGGCGGCCCCTCCCCACGCGCGGTCGCGTTCAGGATCACGTTGTCACTCCGCCACCCGCAGCATGATTTTCCCGATATGCGCGCTGCTCTCCATCAGCGCGTGCGCATCCGCGACCTCCGCCAGCGGGAACACGGCATGGATCACCGGCGCGCACCGCCCGGCCGACAGGGCCGGCCACACATTGTCCAGCAGCGCCTTCGCGATGACCCCCTTCTGCGCCGTCGTGCGCGGCCGCATCGTGGAGCCGGTGATGGTCAGCCGCCGCACCATCACCGGGGTCAGATCGAAATTCTCAACCTTCGGCCCTTGCAGGAATGCGATCTGCACCAGCCGCCCGTCCATCGCGAGGCACCGCAGGTTGCGGGCAAAATACGGCGCGCCGACCATGTCCAGCACCACATCCACGCCGCGCCCCTCGGTCAGCCGCTTGATCGCGTCGTAAAAATCCTCCGTGCGATAATTGATCGCGGCCGTCGCCCCGAACCGGACGCAGGCCGCCACCTTGTCGTCCGCGCCGGCGGTCGCGTACACGCTCGCGCCGAACTCGCGCGCCAGATGAATGGCCGTCGCCCCGATGCCGGACGTGCCGCCGTGGACCAGCAACGCCTCTCCGCGCGCGAGCCGCCCGTGCATGAACACATTCGCCCAGACGGTGAAGCAATTCTCCGGCAACGCCGCCGCCCGAATGGCGTCGTAGCCCGCCGGCCACGGCAGGCATTGCGCCTCGGGCGCCACGCAATACTCGGCATACGCCCCGCCATTGGTCAGCGCGCACACGCGATCGCCCACGCCCAGCCCGCGCACCTCGGCGCCTGTCGCGACCACCTCGCCCGCCACTTCCAGCCCGAGGATGGGGCTGGCACCCGGCGGCTGTGGATACCCGCCTTGCCGCTGCGACACGTCCGGCCGGTTGACCCCCGCCGCCTGCACGCGGATCAGCACCTCGTCCGGCTTGGGCACCGGCACCGGCCCGGTTTCCGGCCGCATGACGTCCGGCCCGCCGGTGCCGTGCATCGCGATGTAAGTCATGGTTTGCGGAACGGCCATCTGAGCCTCCTGGCTGGCGGCCGCAGGCTTTGCGGTTGCCGCGCACGTCGTCAAGACATACCCGAACCTTGGCCCGAAACCGGGTTGCGCCCGCGCCCGCCCCGGCGGATGCTTCCGGCCGCGCAGTGACTGGAGGGAGCAGCGTGCCGACGATCCGCCGCCGCGTGCTTCTGGGCGCTGCTCTCGCAGCCGCCGAAGGCGCGGCCCCTCGCTTTGCCCGCGCCACGCCGCCGCCGCCGCTCGCCATCGGCGCGCTGTTCCCGTTCTCCGGCAGCCTGTCGCTGCTTGGCGACGAGAGTTTTCGTGGCCTGGACCTCGCGACCGACGAACGCAACGCAGCCGGCGGGCTGCTCGGCCGCCCCATTTCGCTGGTGCGCGGCGACGCCAACGATTCCGCCCCCGCGACCGCCGAGGCCAAGCGGCTGGTGGAGCAGGCCAAGGTGTCCTGCGTGTTCGGCTCCTACGCCGCCGCCGTCGCCATCGCAGCCTCCGCCGTCACCGAACTGGCGGGCGTGCCCTATTTCGAACTGGATTCATTGGCCGATTCCGTCACCGAACGCGGCTTCAAGCTCACCTTCCGCACCGGCCCGCTGGCAAGCGCCGCCGGCCTGCTCGCGGTCGATACGGTGGCCGACCTGCTGCTGCCGCTGTGGAACGCGGATCGCGCGCGGCTGAAGCTCGCCATCCTGCACGAGGACGGTCCCACGGGCACCGCCGTCGCAACGGCGCAGGAGGCCCGCTGCAAGGATCGCGCGCTGCCGATCGCCGAGCGCATCTCCTACCCCGCGACCGACATCGACTTCGCCCCGCTCGTGCAACGCCTTCACGGCGCCAATGCCGATGTCGTGCTGCACACCGCCCACGCCAACGACGTGGTGCTGCTGCATCGCGCACTAAAGCAGGCCGGCTGGCGCCCGCGCATGGTGATCGGCGCCGGCGGCGGCTACTCGCTGAACGACACGGCGCAGGCGCTGGGCGCCGATTTCGACGGCGCGATGAACGTCGATGTGACCCAGTACCGGATCTCCGACATCGTCGCTCCCGGCGTGTCCGAGGTCGCAGCCGCCTATCAGCGCAAGTACGGCGCCCCGCCCCGCTCCGGCCACAGCCTGATCTGCTTCGCCGGCGCCCGCGTGTTCTTCGAGGCGGTGCAGCGTGCCGGCACCTTCGACCTGGAAAAACTCCGTGCGGCCCTGCTGGCCACCGACGCCCCCAACGGCTCGCTTGTCGCAGGCTTCGGCGTCCGATTCGACGACAAGGGCCAGAATTTCCGTGCGCAGCCCTATTTGAGCCAGTGGCAGAAAGGCGCGTTGGTCACGATCGCGCCCAAGGACGCAGCCGTGGCCGAGATCGTGCCAACGCTGGGTTAGTTAGCGGACGGTCTCGACCTTGTACGAATCCTCCTGTCGCGCGACGTTCGCGTCGTGGCCCGCGATATGGTTGTCGATATGCGCGTCGTGCTCCGCAGTACGGGCCGCGTTCTCTGCCCCGGCTGCCGCGCGGTAGTTGCCGGTTGCCGCATCGTGATTGGCGACTGCCTGATCGTGGCGCGCCTGGTTCTGTTCATAGTGCGCGTCTCCGTGCGCCTGCGCGGCAGCCCCCGCCGCCTGGTGCGCGGCGCCGTAGTTCGGCGGCTGAACGATGACCTCGTCGGCAGAGGCCGGCGCCGTCAACAGCATGCAGCCGGCGATGATCGCTGCAAGTCGCATAACCGCAATCCTTTTCCAATTTTTCTGGGAACGACATCCCTGGTCTCCATAACACCCGAAACACAGGCGGGTTCCAGGCCAGCGACATTGCCGCTTATGCTGCGGGACTGGGGCCGAATTGAGGCCTAGACTTCAATTCAATGCGATTTGCGCGGCGGCGCGGCAACGACATCCATGTCAGTCCGCCCGCAATACGTCAGCATCCGCCTACGAACCACGGTGCCGCGTCCTTGGTGTAGTGGCCCGGCCCAGGGCCGCCACTGTCGTCGCCGTCCCAGCGCCCGCCCGGCAGCAGCGCCGCGTGTCCCAGAACGATCGCGGCGGACAGCGCGCAGGCCAGCCAAGCGGCCCAACGTGACAGGTTCAGGCCGCGTCCCAAAGCTCCCGCGCGATGTTCCGCAGCGCCAGCGCCTCCGCCCACCGATCCGACATTTCCGCGCCGTTGGCGTCCGTGATCGCATAGTCCGGCGGCCCGAGTTCGCACAGGAAGATGGCGGTATCGTCCGCCCCCGCCCGCGCCTTCCAGCCGGCAAACCCGGCCGCCCACCAGTCGCGAAACATTTTCACCCATTTCGCATTTTGGGGAAAATCGAGCGCGATCTGGATTTGGCCGCGCGCCGCCACCCGCCCCTGAAAACTATCCGACCGCGCCAGCACCCGCGCCACCAAGGCAGACAGTTCCGGCGTCGGCGGGCACGGCATTTCACGGTCCACGACATAGTGCGACAGGTCCGCCGCGAGCCGCATCTCAGGCACCGCATCGAGCAACTGGACGGTCGCGAACAAATCGTTGGTGATGCAGTTGCGGTGCGTCTCGAACTGAATCGGCATCCGTTCTTCGTCGGCCACCCGCAACCATTCGCGAATAACCGGAATGCTGCCCGCCACCGACAGCGGCATCACCTGCCCGATGACGACGACGAACGGCGCCCCGATCCGCTTGGCCAATCGCAGCGCCGGGCGCAAATCCTCGATGGATTTTGGGAACGCCGTCAGCAACCCGCCCAATCCCGTACGAGCGAAATGCGGCACACTCTCCTCGGCCTGGGCAAACGTCAGTGCGCCGAGGTCGATGGCCATACCGTCGAACCCGGCCGCCTTCACCCGGTCGAAACTGTCCGCGAACGGAGGTTGCGGTTCGCCCGCGCGGCGATGCTCCATCGCCCACAGCGCCTGAAAGACGTGGAGCCGCTGCATCAGGAAGTGGCTTCGATCCAGGCCCGGTCATCGGGGAAGTCGGCCTCGGTGCGACCATCGCGGAAGGCACGCAGCACGGCGGCCTGGAATTCGAGGTAGCCCATCATCGGCGGGGCGGCCCCGCGATCGGCGAACAGTTTCTTGTGCAGATCGGGCAGCCGATGGAACGGCACGCCGGGGAAGGCGTGATGCGCCGTGTGGTACTGCATGTTCCAGCACAGGAACCGCAACACGGCGTTGGTGCGGGTGCTACGGGTGTTTTCCAGAATGTTCGGCCCGTGCGGCAGGCCCAGATGCTCGATGGTGTTTTGCAGTTGATGTGCGACCTTGGTCAGCAGCATCGGCGCCAGCCAATACGTGACCGCCGCCCAACTTCCCGCCGCGAGAGAAACGCCGAAAATCAATGCGTAGCCTGCCATATGCCACCGCGCCTCGCGGATCACCTCCGCCTTGCGATTGGCCGGAATATACGGCTCCGTCACCGTGCCGGCCGCGAAGCGCAGGATGCGGCGGATACGCGAATACCAGTAGGTTGGGCCGAGCAGCCACAACAGATACGAGGTGCGGGTGTAGCGCGGCCGAACCAGTTCGCCGTCCCGCGCCCATTCCTGCGTCCAGCGATGATGCGCGCCATGCTGAATCTGGTCGAACGTGCGGGGAAAGAAGCCGACGAACCCGAACGCGCGGCCCACCCACTCGTTTAGCCAGCGGGTGCGAAACACCGTCCAGTGGCTGAGTTCATGCTGCCCGGCATAGAGGAAGTTGATGGCGACGCCCAGGACCAGGAACGGGACGACAGCCCAGACGGTGCCGAGCGTGAGGTGCAGCGCCAGCACGGCCAGCGCGATCACCGCGACATGCCCGCCGAGTTGCACGAAGCCCGCGCGGTCGGACGGCACGCACAACCGCCGCAAGTCGGCAGCGTCGATCAGGTCGCGGCGGGCAAAAACTTCGTCCATGAGAGCCTCGGCAATGCAAACTGGATGCTACCGCGCGCGCCGCAACGTGGTCATCCCCGGCAATGCCGAAAGCCGCGCCACCCAGGCGGCCACACCAGGATAGTCGGCCAGCACGAAGCCGCCCTCGTCGGCGACATGCGTGTATGCGAACAACGCCAAATCCGCGATGGTCGGCCCGGCGTCGGTCAGCCACTCGTGCCCGCTCAGCCGCCGTTCCATCACCCCCAGAGCCTTGGCGCCGCGCGCCATGCATTGCGCCATCCGCTCGGGGAATTGGTCCGCCGTTTTCAGGTAGGTCGTCAGATTGCGGGCCACCGCGATATACGGCTCGTGGCTGTATTGCTCGAAGAACAGCCACTCGTACACCCGCGTCCGGGCGAGGCCGGGCGGCGGCAGCCAGAGCGTGCCCTCGGCAAAGTGCAGCAGGATGGCGTTGGACTCGGTGATGACACTGCCGTCGGAAAGCACCGCGATGGGCACCTTTCCGTTCGGGTTCAGTGCCAGGAAAGCCGATGTGCCGGTCGCGCCCCCGTTACTGTCGGTCTCTACCCAGTCGAACGGCTGCCCAGTCAGGCGCAGGATTTGCGCCGCCTTCCAGCAATTGCCGGACGTCGCCGCGCCGTACACCGCAATCATGTATTATCCCCCACCAGTTGAACATAAAGCTCCGGATCTGTCGCGCACTCGGTGCCGAACAGCAGCACCCGGCTGTCGGCCGTGAGGCCCAGCGTTGCCCGCGCCACAGGGTCCCTAGCGGCCAGCAGAAGCCCCGCCAAGCCTGCCACGCCGGATTCCCCGATCATCACCCATGCCGCGCCAGCAGCCGCAGACAGGCCACCGCAGCCGCGTCCGGCACTGCCATGAAGGCAGCCGCCGACCGCCCAAGCTCCCGCCACGCGAGCAAACTGGGCTCGCCGCAGGCCAGGCCGGCCATCAGCGTGTCCAGATCGCCGCCGACCGCGACCGGCGCCCCCGCCTCGGCACTCGCCAGCAGGCAGGCGGCGCGCTCCGGCTCCACGACGACCAGTTTCGGCGCCGGCGCGATGCGCGTTCGCAGATGGACGGAGACCGCCGCCGCCAGCCCGCCGACGCCGCCCTGGACAAAGCAATGGGTGGGCGCCGCACCCTCCCACTGCGCGACGGCTTCGTTCGCCATCAGCCGATAGCCCTGCATCACGTCCACCGGCACACCCGTATAGCCGGGCCAGGAGGTGTCGGAGACGACGAACCACCCGTTCGCCTCCGCCGCCCGTGCCGCCGCCCGCACCGCTTCGTCGTAGGTGCCCGGAACGCGGCGCACCTCGGCGCCGTAGCGCGCGATGGCCTCCACGCGCCCCTGGCTGACTGTCTCATGCACAAAAATCACGCAGCCGCAGCCGAATCGCTGGGCACCCCAGGCGACCGAGCGGCCATGGTTGCCGTCCGTTGCGCAGGTGACGGTAATGGCGCGCGTGGCCTCGGCATGGTGTCCTGCCTCCAGCGCCGGAAGGCTCACGGCATTCCCCATCCCGCGCCTTGCCAGTTCCGCCACCAACACCTGCGCCACAGCCCACGCACCGCCCAGGGCCTTGAAGCTGCCGAGGCCAAAGCGGCCGCTTTCGTCCTTGATGCGAACGGTGTCCACGCCTGCCAGCGCCGCCGCCCACGGCAGATCGACCAGCGGCGTCGGCGCGTAGCCGGCCCAGGCCGCGATCCCGTCGCGTGCGCGGCGAAACCCCGCCTCGGTCAGCACCACCGTCCCCGGCGTGCCGGCGCGCGGATTGGGTAACACGCGGAACGGCAACCCAATAAAATCGCTCATTCCGCCGCCACCGGTCGCACTTTTTGCGGCAGCCGCCGGATCGCCAGCACGGCCCCCAGCGGCGCGAGCAAAAATCCCCCGAACAGCCATGCGGACGCCG
>CAJCJG010000002.1 GCA_903970625.1 Solirubrobacterales bacterium 70-9
CGGGGGCGTTGATCAGGTCGCGCACGAGCCACACGGATGCGGCCAGCGAGGCGGCGGTGACGGGCACGTCGGGCGCCGAGAGGCTGGCCGGCTCGCGCTTGGGCGGCTTATAGGCGCGGTAGCGATAGGCGCCGAGAAGGAACCCCAAGGCGGCCGCGTCCCGGTCAAAATCCCCCGGCAAAAACCGCCAGGAGCCTTGCGGCAGGCGATATGGAAGATCGCCGAACGCATATGGCGAGCGGTCTTCGCCTAGACCCAGCACCCCGGCGGCGATGCCCTCCGGGCCCGGCAGCAAGACCAGCTCCTGCGCCTTGGCAGCAAAGCCGCTGTCGCGGAGATAGGCCGCCTGTGCCGGCGCCAGAGCCGACGAAAATGCAACCAGTTCGTCTGGCCGCACCGCATGAATCGGGCGGGCCGGGGCATCGGCCGGTGCGACAGGAAGCTCGGCTGGCAGCATCGTCAACTCCGCCCAAGCCGCGGGGCGTGCTCGGGTGGGAAACAGATGTATCTTTTGTCCCGAAGTCGCAAGTAGTTTGGCAACAACGAAGGAACAACGTAGTATTAATTAACGCGCCGTTCACGATCGGACGTCTGTTGCACCGTTGTCCATCCGCCGGCGTGCTCGGATTACTCGAACGCGCCGGCCAGCGCGGCCTCGATCCGGCGGGCGAAGGCGGCCGGGTCGCGGGGCAGGTCGCCGTCCTGAACCCGCGCCAGGTCCAGTAGCATCCCGGCCTCGCCCGCGAGGTCGGCGCCGGTGGCGTGCCGGGCGATCAAGGCGGCGATCAGGGGGTGGCGCGGATTGATCTCCAGCACCGGCGCCGCCGCGTAGCTGGTGCGGCCGGACCGGCGCAGCAGCCGCTGCATCTGCAAATCCGGCCCGTGCGCGCCGGGCGCCAGCACGACCGCGCTTTCCACCAGCCGGTCGGTGGCCCGCACCTCCGAGACCGCGTCGCCCAGGGCCGATTTCAGCGCAGCCACCAGCGCCGTCGCGTCCGGCGCCTCCGCCACCTCGCCCTCGACCGGGATTTTGGCCAGATCGGCCGCCCCTTGCGTGACGCTGCGGATCGGCTTCTCCTCGAACGTCGCCATCCGTTCCGGCCAGAAGGCGTCGATGGAGTCGGCCAGCAACAGCACTTCTAGGCCGCGCGCCCGAAAACCTTCGAGTTGCGCTGAGTTTTTGAGGGCCTCCGCGTTGTCGCCGGCCAGGATATAGATGGCCTCCTGACCCGGCTTCATCCGCTCGACATAGGCCGGGAACGACGTCCAGCCCTCGACCGCAGACGACCTGAACCGCAGCAGCGGCGCCAGATCCTTGCGATGGTCGCTGTCCTCCCAGATGCCTTCCTTCATGATCGCGCCGAAATTCTCCCAGAACGGTGCGTAGGCGGCCTCGTCCTTGGCGCGGGTTTTCAACTCGGTCAGCACGCGGTTGGTCACGGCCTTGCGGATGCGGGCCAGGACGGGCGTGGATTGCAGCATCTCGCGCGAGACGTTCAGCGGCAGATCCTCGGTATCGACGATGCCGGTGACGAAACGCAGCCAGGGCGGCAGTATTTCCGCCGTATCGGTGATGAACATGCGGCGGACATGCAGGCGCACCTTGCTGACCCGCTCCTGCTCCACCGCCTCGAACGGTTTGGCGGACGGGAAGAACAGCAGGGCGTAGAATTCGAGGGCGCCTTCGGCCCGCCAGTGCAGCGTCGCCCACGGCTCGTCGAACATCGCGCCGAGATGGCGATAGAATTCCTTGTACTGCGCTTCGGTCACTTCGGACTTGGACTTGCGCCAAAGCGCCGTGCCCTCGTTGGCCGCGACATCTTTTCCGTCGCGCTCGATCGTGACCGGGATGGTGACGTGGTCGGCCCATTTGCGGACGATGGTTTCCAGGCGGTACGGCTCCAGGTACTCCTCCGCGTCCGATTGCAGGCGTAGCACCACGTCGGTGCCGGGCGTGGTGCGGGTGGCCGGGGCGAGGGTAAAGGCGCCGCGCCCGTCGGACGCCCACGTCCACGCTTCGTCCGAACCGGCCCGGCGGGAGGTGACTTCGACTCGCTCGGCGACCATGAACGCGGAGTAGAAGCCGACGCCGAACTGGCCGATCAGGCTGGGCCGCTCCTCGGGCTTGGCGCTCGCGAGGGTCTCGCCAAACGCGCGGGTGCCGGAGCGGGCGATAGTACCGAGATTGCCGATCATGTCTTCGCGGGTCATGCCGATCCCGTCATCGGAGATCGTCAGCGTGCGCTCCGGCTTGTGGGGGACGATGCGGACCTTCGGCTCGGCGGTCGGCGCCAGTTCCGGATGGGTCAGCGCCTCGAACCGCCGGCGGTCGGTGGCATCGGCGGCGTTGGCGACCAGTTCGCGAAGAAAAATTTCCCGCTCGGAATAGAGCGAATGCACCACCAGATCGAGCAGTCGCCCGACCTCGGCGCCGAATTGATGCTGTTCCGTGGTCGTTTCCGTCGCCGTGTCGGTCATCGCAAAGGCCCTCCGTTACCGGGCGCGGATATGCGGCGGATTGGCGCGGGTTTCAACGGGCAGCCGGCTTCGCGGTTCGCGGCGGAGTTCGCGTGGAGGGTGGGATGCGCTTGGGCATCCCACCATGCGGCATCGGCGAAGGGTGGTGGGATGCCCAAGCGCATCCCACCACCCTTCTGGGCTTTGTCGCGCGGCACCGCCCGCCATGCGGATGTCCCTTGCATTCCGCGCCGCAGCACCCGACCATCCATCCCATGTCGGGATTCGCACCGCGTGTGAAGGCCGTGCTCGGCCCCACCAACACGGGCAAAACGCATCTGGCGATCGAGCGCCTGCTCGCGCACGCCTCCGGCATCATCGGGTTTCCGCTGCGCCTGCTGGCGCGCGAGAATTATGATCGCATGGTTGCCAAAAAGGGCGCCCGCTACGTTGCCCTCATCACCGGCGAGGAGAAAATCATCCCGCCGGAGGCGCGCTGGTTCTCCTGCACCGTCGAGGCGATGCCGCTCGACCGGCAGGCGGAGTTCGTCGCGGTGGACGAAATCCAGCTCTGCGCCGACCCGGATCGCGGCCACATCTTCACCGACCGGCTGCTGCACGCACGCGGCATGGTCGAGACGATGTTTCTGGGCGCCGAGACCATTCGGCCGCTGCTGAACCGGCTGGTGCCGTGGGCCGAGATCCAGACGCGGCCGCGCCTGAGCCAGTTGGTCCATGCCGGCCCCGCCAAACTGGTTCGCCTGCCGCCGCGCACCGCGGTCGTCGCGTTCAGCGCCGCCGAAGTGTACGCCATCGCCGAACTGATCCGCCGCCGCCGGGGCGGCTGCGCGGTGGTGATGGGGCGCCTGTCGCCCCGCACCCGCAACGCGCAGGTGGCGCTGTACCAGGACAAGGAGGTCGATTTCCTGGTTGCGACCGACGCGATCGGGATGGGGCTGAACATGGACGTCGACCATGTCGCCTTCGCCCGCCTGTCCAAATTCGACGGCCACCGCCCGCGCCTGCTGCACGCCGCCGAAGTCGCCCAAATCGCCGGCCGTGCCGGGCGGGGCATGCGCGATGGCACGTTCGGTACCACCGGCGACTGCCCACCGCTGGACGAGGATGTCGTTGTCGCGGTCGAAAGCCACAGTTTCGAGCCGTTGGCGCAATTGTGCTGGCGAAATTCGGCCCTGGATTTCCAGACCGTGGACGCGCTGCTCGACAGCCTGACGGCGCCGCCGCCCGGCCCCGGCCTGGTGCGCGGCAACGATGCCACCGACCTGGAAACCCTGACCGCGTTGGCGCGCGAAGCCGACATCCGCGACCTGGCGCGCGGGCGGACGCGCGTGCGGCTGCTGTGGGACGCCTGCCAGATTCCGGATTTCCGCAAGCTGGCCGATGACAGCCACACCAAGCTGAGTGCCAAAGTGTTCGGCCATGTGGTGCGCGACGGCGGCATCCCGACCGACTGGATCGCGGGACAAATCGCCGGCCTCGCAAGGGCGGACGGGGACATCGACACACTGATGCAGCGCCTGTCCGGCGTGCGGGTGTGGACCTACATCGCCGCCCGCACCGACTGGGTGCGCGACGCCACGCACTGGCAGGCACGCGCCCGGGAGGTGGAGGACCTGTTATCCGACGCACTGCACGAGCGGCTGACGACCCGGTTCGTGGACCGGCGCGCGGCCATGCTGATGCGACGGCTGGACTCCAATGACACCGAGGAAGTGCTGTCCGCCGTCACCCGCCGGGGCGAAGTGGTCGTGGAAGGCCACTCGGTCGGGCAGATCGAGGGCTTCTTCTTCGTGCCCGGCCCGGTGACGGACGGCGACGAGCGCAAGCTGGTGCTGCGCGCGGCCCGCAGGGCGCTGCGGGAGGAAATGCCGCGCCGGGTCGCCAACCTGGAGGCCGCCGCCGACGCGGCGCTCGCGTGGTTGCCGAGCCAGCGGATCGCATGGGAAGGTGCGGCGATCGCCCGGCTACGCCCCGGCACCTCGGCGTTGCGACCGCAGGTGGAGGTGCTGGATAGCGAATTCCTCGACGGCGCGCAGCGGGAGCGGGTTCGGCTGCGGTTGCAGCGTTTCGTGGAGGGCGAGGTACGAGAAGCGCTGGCGCCGCTGCTTACGGCCGGCGCGGCGGCCGACTCGGATGCGAGCCTCCGCGGCCCGTTGCATCGGCTGGCCGAGGGCCTGGGTGTGGTGTCCGGCGCCACCGAGGATGCCGTACCCGCCGCCTTGCGGGGCCGGCTGAAGGCGCTGGGGGTGCGTGCCGGGCGGTTCGCGCTGTTCATGCCGGCGGTGCTGAAACCCCGCGTGGCGCAACGGCGGGCGTCGCTGTGGGCGCTCGCGCGTGGCGTATCGGTGCCGGCGCTGCCGGCGCCGGGCCTCGTCTCGCTGGCCGAACCGCCGAGCGATTGGCCGGATGGGTTCGCTGCCGCCATGGGCTGGGTCGCCGCCGGCCCGGCGCTGCTGCGCCTCGACATCGCCGAACGGGTCGCCGCCGAACTCGCCTGGAGCAGCCGCTTCCGGCCAATCCCGATTCCGTCCGACCTCGCCTCCCGCCTCGCGGTCCGCAGCGACATTCTGCCGGCCGTGCTGCGTGGCCTCGGCTTTCGGCTGCTTCCGGCCGAGACGCTGGCCGATGGCGCGTTCGGCCCGCCCTGTCCGCCCCTGATGACCGCGCGCCGCCGTACCTCGCCGCCGCCGGTCGCCGGCGAGACCAGTTCGCGCGTGGCGCCGCGCGAAGGTCCGTTCGCCGCATTGGCTGCCTTGCGGCGCTCGCGCCCGTGAGCGGCAATATCGAGGACCGCGACTGGCAGCGGCTCGACAAATGGCTGTGGTGTGCCCGCTTCATGCGCGCCCGCGCCGATTGCGCGCGGCTGGTGGCCGACGGGCATCTGCGCGTCAATCGCCAGCCGACCGACAAGCCCCACGCAAAGCTGCGCATCGGCGACGTGATCACGTTGCCGCTGCGGGGGGAGGTGCGGGTGATCGCGGTGCTGGCGCTGGCCGGACGGCGGGGGCCGGCCGAGCAAGCGCGCGGGCTGTATCGGGAAATCCCACCGGCGGAGCCAGCTTCGAATGCAAGCCCTTGCGGGGATGGGCAAGAGGCGGCATATCCGGCGGCTTGATCACCAAGCCTTGACCCGCCTAAAAAAACCCGGCCGTCGCGCGCCCCGCCTTCGCGCCTATCACCAGGAGCCCACGATGACCTACGTGGTCACTGAAAGTTGCATTCGCTGCAAATACATGGATTGCGTGGAGGTGTGCCCCGTCGATTGTTTCTATGTCGGCGAGAACATGTTGGTGATCCACCCCGACGAGTGCATCGATTGCGGTGTCTGCGAGCCGGAATGCCCGGCCGAGGCGATTGTGCCGGACAGTGACGACCGCGCCGCCGCATGGGGCGAACTGAACCGCCAATACGCAGGTACATGGCCGAATATCACCCGCAAAGGCGAGCCGCCGGACGACGCCGATGTCTGGAAGGGCAAGGAGGATAAGGCCAAGCTGTTCTCCCCCGAACCGGGCACAGCATGAGGCTGGATTGTGACAGTCGGTAACATCTCGGCGCGGACGGTTCTGTCGGACTGGCAATAAGCCGACAGTTTGCGGTCCTGACATGCGAAATTGCCCTCGCAATGCATGGCTCGGTGCTGCTTGTGGACGATGACGCAGAGCACGATCTGTGTTACATGATCGCTCAGGCGAAGCTGGTGAGGATTTGTCGGCACCGGCCGCCTGCTCCGCGCAGGTCTGAACGGACCCGGGGCGTGGTCGTCGGGCGGCAATGGCCGCCAGACCCACGCCGCGACATGTGTGGCGTGGAGCCGTCCGCCGGTTCGACACATGACGAGGTATCGCATGAAGGCGTCCGCCCTGGCCTCTGTGTCCGACCGCGACGCCGTCGCGCCGGAGCGAAAGCCCGTCATGGAGGTTGAGATGGTGGCGGTTACGCCGACCGATGACGATGTCGCCGAAACCGAGGCCCCCGAGGCCGAGGCTGCGGAGACCGAGACCGCCGAACCCAAGGCATCGGCCCCGATGGAGCGCGCCGAGACCGCGCCGGTGCCGCAGGGCATGCGGCATGGCGGCTCGCACGGCATGATGAACGGCCGTCCGCCGCAGATTTCCCGCGCCAGCAATAAGGATGAGACGTTCGCCGAAGGCGACCATGTCGTGTATCCGACGCACGGCGTCGGCCGCGTCGAGAAGATCGCGGTGGAGGAGATCGCCGGCCACAAGCTGGAGCTGATCCACATCACGTTCGAGGAGAACCGGATGACGCTGCGCGTCCCGGTCGCCAAGGCCCGGAGCGCCGGCCTGCGCAAGCTGGCGACGCGCAAATTGTTCGACGAGGCGCTGGCGGTGCTGAAGGGCAAGGCGCGCATCAAGCGCACCATGTGGTCGCGCCGCGCGCAGGAATACGAGGCAAAGATCAACTCCGGTGACCCGCTTGCGATTGCCGAGGTCGTGCGCGACCTGCACCGCAACGCCGGCCAGCCCGATCAGAGCTTTTCCGAACGCCAGATCTACGAGGCCGCCATGGACCGCCTGGCCGCCGAACTCGGCGCGCTAGACCAGACCGACAAGATGACGGCCATCGTCAAGCTGACGAACTACATCAAGACGCTGACCTGATCGCGACGGCGGCACGAGAAGGGGGCTTCGGACGGTGTCCTAGGCCCCCTTTTTTTGCTGTTTGCGCTAAACGTTGGGTGGGATGCCCAAGCGCATCCACCCTACAATAATCCGATCAGTTATTGCTGCTACGATTGCCCGTCAGTTGCAGCAGCAACATGAACAGGTTGATGAAGTTCAACAGCAGTTGCAGTGCGTCGTAAACGCTCCGACGGGCCGCGATGTCGGAGCCTTCGGCGTAGGAGTATTGCAGGTAGTCGGACTTGATCCGCTGCGTGTCGTAGGCCGTCAGCCCCACGAACACCAGCACGCCGATGATGCTGATCGCGAACTGCAAGCCGGAGCTATGGACGAACATGTTCACCACCGAGGCCATGATCACGCCGAACAGCCCCATCATCAGGAAGCTGCCCATCTTCGTCATGTCGCGCTTGGTCGTGTAGCCGTAGATGCTCATCGCGCCGAACGTGGCCGCCGAAATGAAGAACGTCCGCACGATGCTGACGCCCGTGTATTGCAGGAAGATGCTGGTCAGGCTCGCACCCATCGCCACGCAGAACGCCCAGTAGAGCGCCTGGACGGTGCCGGTCTTCAGCTTGTTGACGCCGAACTGCATCACCAGCACGAACGCCAGCGGCGAAATGATCGCGACCCACGCCAGCAGGCTCGGCGCGCGATGCAAGCCTGTTGCCGTCTCGCGCCAAGGGTAGAAGGCGTCCAGCAGCGGCGTGTTGGCGATTGCGTACGCCACGATGCCGGTCAGCGCCAAACCGGATGCCATCCAGTTATAGACGCGCAGCATGTAGGCGCGCAGGCCCGCGTCCAGAACCGCCGCGCTGTCGGCGGTCCGCGCGCCTTGGTAGGTCCGAAAGTCGGGACTGATGGCCATGGTCGTTTGGTTCCCTCTGCCGGGCACCGTTGCCCGGTCGAATTCACATGTTGGTGCCGGCCGGCAGGCGATCAAGCAAATTCGGCGTAATGCGGCGGCAGACGCAGGCTACTCGTTGCGCAGCAAGGGCGCGGCCTTGGCGCGCAACGCCACAGCAGTGCCAGCATAGCCGAAACCCAGCATCAACGCCACACAACCGGCAACCGTCGCCGCCAACGTGCCCGGCAGGAACGCCCAGTCGGTGTGCATCACGTAATGCAGCACGGCAAAACTGGCGGCCGTGCCGACCGCCGCCGCCAGCACGCCGGCGACGACCCCGAGAATCCCGAACTCGACCAGCCACGCAGCCCGGATTTGCGCTCGTGTCGCCCCCAGGGCTTTGAGGATGACGGCCTCCTGCACCCGGCGCCGCTGGCCGGCCGCGACCGCGCCCGCCAGCACCAGGGCGCCGGCCGCAAGCGTCAACGAGCCGGTGGCGCTCAAGGCCGCGCCGATCTGGCTCAACAGGGTTCCGACCGCCTGCAACACTTCGGCGATGCGAATGCCGGAGACGTTGGGGAACGCGTCCGTGACGGCCCGCAGCAGCCCGCCCTGCGCGGCCGGCGTGGCGCGCACAGTGGCGATGTGCGTGTGCGGCGCGTGCTCCAGCAGGCCGGGGCTGGCGATCATGGTGAAATTGATCCCCATGGTCCGCCACGCAATGTCGCGCAAATTGGCGATTTTCAGGTCGATATCGCGCCCGAGCACGTTGACGCGCAGCGTGTCGCCGATTGCCACGCCCCAGCCCTTCGCCAGATTGGCGTCGAACGAGACCAGCGGTGGGCCGCTATAGTCGGTGGGCCACCAATCGCCTTCGGTCAGCCGCGTGCCATCCGGCATGGCGGCAGCATAGGTCAGCCCCCGGTCGCCGCGCAGCGCCCAGGCCGTGTCGGGCGAGGTATGCACCTGATCGACCGGCACACCTTTCACTGCCACCACGCGCGCCCGCATGCTCGGCACTTGCTTGAAATCGCTGACGCCCGGCGTGCCTTCGACCAGTTTCGCGAACGCCGGCAACTGGTCGTTCTGCACGTCGATGAAAAAGAAGCTGGGCGCGCGGTCCGGCAACTGCTCCATCACCTGCCGCTGCACGTTCCCCTCGATCAGCGCCACCGCCGCCAACGTGGACAGGCCCAATCCCACCGAGACCAGCATCAGCGGCGTGGAGGAGCCGGGCCGGTACAGATTGGCCAACCCCAGCCGCGCCCACGGTGCCTTCGGCGGCGGCAGGCGGGCCACCAGCCACGTCAACCCGGCGCCACCGACGCGGAACAGCACCAGCGTACCGGCTGCCGCGCCGCAGAAGCCGAATGCAAACCCGCGTTCCGCCGCGGTCGCCACGGTCAGCGCAACCAGGGCCAGCACCAGCACAATATTGGCGGCCAGCAATGGAAACGGCGGGCGCGTTAGCACCGGCAGAACAGGGTCGCGGAACAGCGCGCCACCGGAAATCTTCATCGCCCGCCCCAGCGGCCACAGCGCGAAGGCGGCGGCGGTCAGCAGCCCGTAGGCGCCGGCCAGCGCCAGCGGCGCGAAGAATACGCCGGTCTGCGGCGGCACCGGCAGCACGTCGCCGAGCAGCCGGATGGCGCCGAACGGCAGCAGCACGCCCGCCGCCAGCCCCAGCACGATGCCGACCGCCGACAGCGTCATCACCTGAATCAAACAGATGAAAAACACCAATCGAGGCGACGCCCCGAGGCATCGCAGCGTTGCGATGCTGCGCGCCCGCGCCTCCAGCCACGCCCGCACCCCGTTGGCCACGCCGATCCCGCCGACCAGCAGGGAAGTCAGCCCCACCAGCGTCATGAACAGGCTGGTCTGGTCGATGAACTGCACCATGCCGGGGGCCGCGTTCGCGGTGTCGCGGATGCGCCATCCGGTGTCCGGAAAATCCTTTCGCAACGCCGCCGTCAACGCCGCCGGGTCGCGTCCATCGGGGAGGGCGACCCGGATGTGATACTCGATGATCGCGCCCGGTTGCAGCAGGCCGGTCGAAGGCAGGGCCGCCAGCGACACCAGGACGCGCGGCCCGAAGATGGAGGGGTTGGAAACGCGATCCGGCTCCGTCGTCAGCGTGCCGCGCAGCGTCAGCGTGGCGGTACCGATCCGCACATGATCGCCGGGATGCAGGCCCAGCCGGCCCAGTACCAGCGCCTCGGCAGCGGCGCCGTAGGAGCCGTCGGTGTCCCGCAAGGCGTCGTTTGGCGTCTGCGGGGGCGCGAAGGCCGCCGCCCCAACCAGCGGCCAGGCACCATCGACGGCCTTCAGTTCCACCAGCATCCGGTCGCCGGACGGCGCCACCAGCATCGAGCGCATGGTCACAACATCGGAGATTGTCGCCCCGCGCGCCCGCAGCCATGCGCGCAGCGTGTCCGGCAGCGCCTGCGTGCCGCCCTGCACCTCCAGATCGCCGCCCAGGATGGTGCGCCCGTCCGCTTCCAGCCCGCGCACGATGCCCTCCCGCAGCGTGCCGACGGCGGCGATCGCGGCCACGCCGAGCGCCAGACAAGCCACGACAATCCGCAGCCCCCGCACGCCGCCGCGCAACTCCCGCAGCGCGTAGCGGAACGCCAGCATCACGCGATCCGCCCGTCAGCAATGCGAATGACGCGGCTGCACCGGGCCGCCAGTGCGGGGTCATGGGTTATCAGCATCAGCGTGGTGCCGGATTGCTCGCGCATCGCGAACAGCAAATCCATCACCGTCTCGCCGGTCGCCCGGTCCAGGTTGCCGGTCGGCTCGTCGGCCAGCAGCAGGCGCGGACGGGGGGCGAAGGCGCGCGCCAGCGCCACCCGCTGCTGCTCGCCCCCGGAGAGTTGCCCCGGCAGGTGGGTCAGCCGGTGCCCCAGGCCCACCGAACGCAGGCTGGCCTCGGCCCGCTGCCGGGCGTCCGTCACCCCCGCCAGTTCCAGCGGGACGGACACGTTTTCCAGCGCGGTCATGGTCGGGATGAGGAAAAACGCCTGGAACACGATCCCGACCTGCTCCCGCCGCAGTTTGGCCAACGCGTCCTCGCTCATACGGGTCATTTCCCGGCCCGCCATCGTGACGGTGCCGGATGTGGCGCGTTCCAGCCCCGCCAGAACCATCAGGAGCGATGTCTTGCCGGAGCCAGACGGGCCGACCACCCCCACCGCCTCGCCGGCCGCGATATCCAAATCCATGCCGCGCAGGATGTTGACCGGCCCGGCCGAGGCGGGCACGGTCAGAAACAGGCCTCGCACCTGGACCAAAGTTTCGGTTGTGACGGAGGCTGGCGGAGACGTGACGATGATGTCCATGGCGGCACGATATGGCCTCCGCCCGAGAGTCCGGAAAGCCACGTTGGCGCTGGGTGTCGTAATCTTCACACTCACCCCGCCACTTGCCCGGGCCGCCCCCATTCGTCTGCTGGTGCTGGGCGACTCGCTGTCCGCCGGCTACGGCCTTGCGGCACCGGACGGTTTCGAAAATCGGTTGGCCGAGGCGCTGCGGGCAAAGGGGCGGGACGTTCGCATCGTCGATGGTGCCGTCTCCGGCGACACCAGTGCCGGCGGGCGGGCGCGGCTCGATTGGGCGCTGGGCGACGGAGCCGACGCCGCCATCCTGGAACTCGGCGCCAACGACGGGCTGCGCGGCAGCGAGCCGGCGCAGATGGAGGCGAATCTGGCCGCGATCCTCGACTCGCTGGCGGCCAAGAAAATCCCGGTACTGCTGACCGGCATGTACGCCCCACCCAATCTCGGCCCCGAATACGAGGCGGAGTTTCGCGCCGTGTTCGACAAATTGGGGCAGCGGCCGGGCATTTTGTACGACCCGTTCTTCTTGCAGGGCGTGGCCGGCGACCCCGCCCTGAACCAGCCCGACCATCTGCACCCGAACCCAGAGGGCGTCCATCGCGTCGTCGCCCACATCCTGCCGATGGTCGAAAAACTGCTCGCGGAGGTGCATTGATGCGCCTCTTCGTCGGGCTGGAGCTGCCGTGGAGCGTTCGCGAGCGCCTGTCGTTCCTGTCCGGCGGCATCCCCGGCGCGCGCTGGCTGCCGCCCGAAAACTACCACATCACGCTGCGCTTCATCGGCGAGGTGCCGGCGCATCAGGCCGAGGAAATCGACCTCGCGCTAGGGGCGCTACGGGCACGCAGCTTCACCCTGTCGCTCACCGGCGTGGGCACGTTCGAGAAGGCAGGGCGGCCGGTCGCGCTGTGGGTCGGGGTGGAACGGAACCCACACCTGGACCTGTTGCAGACCAAGATCGAGACCGCCTGCCAGCGCGTCGGGCTGGAACCGGAACGCCGCCGCTTCAACCCGCACGTGACGCTGGCGCGCCTCGACAACCCGGTGGAACTCAAACTGGCGGCGTTCGTGCAGGCCAACAATCTGTTCCGGTCGGAACCGGTGCAAGTCGAACATTTCACGCTGTTCTCGTCGCGGCTGGGAAAGGAGGCTTCGGTTTATACGGCGGAGGTGGAGTATGGGTTGGGATAGGGTGGCGTATGTGAGATTAAGAGGGCCTCAGAGCAAACGCTTCGTCTGAAACCAACGCTTTCGGATCCACCATGCCCGAAACCATCCAAGTCGGCCCCATGACCCTCACCTTCCTGCGCAGCAGGCACGAGACCGGTGGAGCGTTGGATATGTTCGAGATGATCGCCCTGCCGAACGCCCGCATGCCCGTGCCGCACTACCATCGCGATTGGGAGGAGACGGTGTACGGCATCTCCGGCGTTCTCACCTTCAGCATCGACGGCACGCCGCACGAGATCGGCCCGGGTGACACCGCGTTCGTGCCGCGCGGCGTCGTCCACGGCTTCAACAATCTCGGCACCGAGCCGGCGAGAGTTCTGTGCGTGCTGACGCCGGGCATGCTGGGGCCGGAGTATTTTCGCGAAATCGGCGCCGAACTGGCCACCGGCGCACCGCCCGACCCGGCCAAACTCGGCGCCATTATGGCCCGCTACGGCCTGATCCCGGCGCCCCCGACGTAGCGCGCGACGCCGCTGACTATGCTATGAACGCCGCATGAACATCGCGCTCCGCAAGCCGCGCATGTCGCGGGACGAGTTTTTCGTATGGGCGGAAGCCCAGGACGCCCGGTACGAGTTCGACGGGTTCCAGCCGGTCGCTATGACGGGCGGTACGGTCGATCACAGCCGAATTGGCCAAAATCTGTGGGCGGCCCTTCGATCCCGCCTGAGTGGCAGCGGTTGCGAGCCGCTTGGCCCGGATGCGGGTATTCGAACTGTCGGCGATGTGGTGCGCTATCCGGATGCGTTTGTGACCTGCACCAAGGTCGCTGGCTCTGCCCGCGAGGTGCCGAACCCGGTCGTCGTGTTCGAGGTGCTCAGCCCGACCTCTCATCACACCGACCGCATCGTCAAAATGCTCGAATATCGGGCCGTGCCCTCAATTCGCCGCTACGTGATCGTCGAGTCAACCAGTGCCGCCCTGACGCTGTATGTCCGCCGTGACGCGGGTGCCGATTGGGATGCGACCGTGCTGACGGCAGACAAACTGCTGCCTCTACCCGAAATCGGCATCGAGATTCCCGTTGCGGAATTGTTCGCCAACACCGACCTCACGACTGGGGGCGAGGAACTCGCCGAGTAGCCCTTAAATCCCCGGCAACTCGTTCACGCACGCCACCCGCCAGCCGCGCGGCGTGTGGTCCAGCCGGGTCAGCGAGATATTCTCCACCGAAAAGTGAAGCGCGTTGTCGGCCGACAGACCCACCGCATGCGCCAGCGCGCAACGGATCGCGCCGCCGTGGCTGACGGCGACCACATCCTGACCGGCATACTGCACCGCCAGCGACTCCATCGTCGCGGCAAGCCGTAAAATGCCGTCCGCCATGCTCTCGCCGCCCGGCGGGCGTTCGGCGCCGGCCAGCGGCCAGAAGGCGTGCGGCAGTTGGGTCAATTGTGCCGCCACCGCCGCGTGCCCCTGCCCCTGCCATTCGCCAAAGCCGAGTTCGATCAGCCCGGGCACGATGGTCAGCGCCTGCTCGGGATAACCGGCGCCGAAAATGGCCGCTGCCGTTTTTTGTGTCCGGATCAATGGGCTGGCCAGCCAAGCCGCTGGCCGGGGGAGGCGTCGGGCGAGGGCCGCGTACATCGGCACCTGCGCCTCCAGCGTGTGCGGGCACAGTTCCACGTCCATCGTGCCATAGACGATGCTGCGTGCGTTCTCCTCCACGAGCGCGTGGCGGATTAGCCAGAAGCGGGTTTCGGTCATGTCGTTCACTCGCCGATGGAAATCAGGGCGCCGCTGGTGCGGGCGGCGCGGAATTGGTTGGCGAACAGCGCGATGGCGGCGGCCAGCCACAGCGCGTTCAGCCCGGTCGCCCAGGCCAGATGCCCCCACGCGACGCCGCCGCCGGCAATGGCCTGTCGCATCCCCTCGAACACATGCGCCGACGGCAGCGCTAACGCGATCGGCTGCACGGCGGCGGGCAGGATGGAGACGGGGTAGAACACGGCGGAAAACGGCGTGAGGCCGAACAGCACCGACCATGCCAGCGCCTCCGCCCCCGCGCCGTGGCGCAAAATCAGCGAGATCACGCCCAGCGCCACCCACCAGCCCATCACCATCAGATTGGCGACGAACAGAAGCAATACGGGGCCGATGGCGAAAATGTCGAATGTGTACAAAAGCCACGCCAGCAGCAGCGCCGGCGCCAGCCCGATGGCGACGCGCATCGCGGAAATGCCGACCAGTGCGGCCACCAGTTCCCACGGCCGCAAGGGGCTGACGAACACATGGCCCAGATTGCGCGACCAGATTTCTTCCAGAAACCCGAGCGCCAGCCCCATTTGCGTCCGCAGCGCCACTTCCCACAGCAGCACGCCGCCGAGCAGGGCGCCGGCCGCGATAATGCCGGGGCTCCCCAGCCGCGCGGCGAAGAACGACGCGGTAAAACCCCAGATGCACAATTGCAGCGTCGGCCAGTAGGCCAGTTCCAGGAGCCGTGGCCAGGAGGCGCGATACAGCGCGATGTGGCGGTACATCAGCCCCCAGATGCGGCGACCGGATGCGTAGATCATACCAGCGCCTCCGCCGTCGCCGTCCGGTTGCGGGCGATGTCGAGGAACACCTCCTCCAGATCGTGCCGCCCGTGCCGCTCCAGCAACTCGTGCGGCGATCCGCGATCGACGATCCGCCCCTGCTTCATCACCAGAACGTCCGAGCACAACCGTTCCACTTCGCCCATGTTGTGCGAGGCGAGCAGGATCGTGCAGCCGCTCTCCGCCCGATACCGCTCCAGCCAGGAGCGCACGAGGTCGCCGGTGTCCGGGTCCAGGCTCGCGGTCGGCTCGTCCAGCAGCAGCACGCGGGGGCGGTTGATCAACGACTTGGCCAGCGCCACGCGGGTTTTCTGGCCGGCGGAGAGTTGCCCGGCCGGGCGGCCCAGCAGATCGTGTAAATTTAGTTCGTCGGCCAATTCGGCGATCCGCCGCGACGGTTTTGCCACGTCGTAGAGATGGCAATAGACGCGCAGATTCTGTTCCACGGTCAGCCGCGACGGCAGCGCCACGTAGGGCGAGGAAAAATTCATTTTTGCTAGGGCGGAGAATCGATCCCGCGCCATGTCGTGGCCCAGGATGCGGATGCTGCCCGCCGTCGGGATCAGCAGCCCCAGCAACATCGCGATGGTCGTCGTCTTGCCCGCGCCGTTGCCGCCGAGCAGGCCGATGGTCGCGCCCTCCGGCACCGAAAAGCCGATTCCATCGACCGCGAGCGTGGCATCGTAGCGTTTGGTCAGGCCGGTCACGGTGATCACGTCCATGCGGGCGGATTAGGGCGCGATCCGCCACCAGCCAAGGGCAATCTGGTCCAGGCCACGCGCAGCCGCCATACTGTCACGGCACGACGGGGGAGGAACGCCGATGACCGCCGAACAACGGCTGGCCGAAATGGGCCTGGAACTGCCGCAACCGCCGGCGGCCGTCGCGTCCTACGAGCCGTGGGTGCGCAGCGGCAATATGGTGTTCACGTCGGTAGTGGGTCAGTTTCAATCTGTCGTGAGAAAAACATCCTAACGACCTAACTTCGGACCGAGTGTCCGGCCAAAGGCTCGTTTGAGTCGATCCTCCCACC
>CAJCJG010000003.1 GCA_903970625.1 Solirubrobacterales bacterium 70-9
GATCGAGTTGCTGCCCAGCGAGCCGTCGACCACCAGCCAGGAATGGTGCGGCGCGCTCGGCTCGACCTTGGCGACCACGGGTTTGGCCGGACGCACAGACTTCTTCGCGGCGACCACCGGTTCCGGCGGCAGGTCCGCGCCGTCCGCCGGCACCGAAACGGTGACATCCGCCTCCGGTTCGGCCTCCACCAACGCGCTTGGCGGCGGCGGTTCGGGCGCCGGTTGGCTGGCATAGAAGACAACCTCGTCTGCCCGCGTCGGCTGCGCGTCCATGTCGAAGCGCGGACGAGCCTCCCGTTTGCCGGCGTCTTCGTCGAGCGGCGGCAGATCGAGCGGCGGCGGATTCTTCTCGGCCGTCACCCAGAGGCGGGGCCGGATCGCGAACCGACCGAACGTGTGGTAGGAAAACTTGACGCCCCCGAAGGCTTCAAGCGCCCGCTCCACGTCGTCGTTGGTCCGTTCGGTCACGCAATTCTCCGGCTATTGCGACGATCGCTTGGCTTCGTTCGACACGCGACGGTATCAGACTTTGTGATCCGGTGTTGGATTCACAGACGCCCTATCGCAAAAAAACCACGCATTCAAGGAGTTCCGAGACTCTCCTGAGATGTCTTGCCACCCATTTCCGTGGTGTCGCAACGCTCTGTCGCCCATGAAACCATGGTATGCGGCCGAGAAAGTTTCCAATGTATCAACGCACTATGGGGTTTGCGGGCAGCGGCCCCTTGCGGCAGGGCGGCGCCTAGCCGGCAGGTGCAGAACCCGAAGAATTGACCTCGTTCAACGAGTTCTGCGCCGATCCTGTCACCGCGAAAGCACAGTGCAGGCGGCAAACGCAGGCACAATTGGAGCGGGTGAAGGGAATCGAACCCTCGTATGCAGCTTGGGAAGCTGCCGTTCTACCATTGAACTACACCCGCCCGTGCCGGTACCGGCGAGACGACATGTATAGGAAAGCCCGGTTGACGACGCAACCCGCCCAGGCTTAGCGTGCCGGCGTGCTCCGGGTTTCGGCCCGGAACGCCCTCGTGATTTGTCCGGCCGGATTGCGGCGAGGTGAAACAAGCGCGCTAAAGAGGCCAGCGAACGACCGGGCAAGGGCCCGGCGGGCGCTGCGTCGCACGGTCGGGCCAGTCGATGCAAAGGCCCCTGCCATGTCGCACCCCTCCGCGTTCCGCCCCGCCACCCTGTTGGTCCATGCCGGCACCGAACGCACGAACCATGACGAGACCGCCGAGGCGTTGTTCCTGACCTCCGGCTTCGTTTACGACAGCGCCGAGCAGGCCGAAGCCACATTCGCCGGCACCGAAAAGCACTACCAATATTCCCGCTTCGGCAACCCGACCGTGGTGATGCTGGAAGACCGGCTCGCTGCCGTCGAGGGGGCGGAAGCCTGCCGCGCCACGGCGACCGGCATGGCGGCCGTCCACGCCGCCCTGCTCAGCCATCTGCGCGCGGGCGACAGGCTGGTCGCCGCCCGCGCCCTGTTCGGCTCCTGCCACTGGATCGTCTCCACCCTGCTGCCGCGCTACGGTATCGAGGCAGTGTTCGTCGATGGCGCCGACATGGCGCAATGGCGGGAGGCGCTGGCCACGCCGACGGCGATGGTGCTGCTGGAAAGCCCCTCCAACCCAATGCTTGAAGTGCTGGATATGCCGGCCATCGCCGAGCTGGCGCACGCGGCCGGCGCCGTGGTGGTGGTGGACAACGTGTTCGCCACACCGCTGTTGCAGCACCCGTTGCAACTGGGCGCGGACGTGGTGGTGTATTCGTGTACGAAACACATCGACGGCCAGGGCCGCGTGCTGGGCGGGGCCGTGCTCGGCCGCAAGAAATGGATCGAAGAGGTATTGCAGCCGTTCACCCGCAACACCGGCCCGGCGATGTCGCCGTTCAATGCGTGGCTGCTGCTGAAGGGGATGGAGACGCTTGCGCTGCGCGTCGATGCCGCCTGCCGGTCGGCGGCCTATCTGGCCGATTTTCTCGCAGCCCAGCCGCAGGTGGCGCGGGTGTGGTATCCGACCCGGGAGGATCACCCGCAACATGCGCTGGCGCGGGCTCAAATGTCGGCGGGGGGAACGCTGGTGACGTTCGAGGTGGCGGGCGGCAAGGCCGCCGCGTTCGCGGTGCTGAACGCGCTGCGGCTGGCCCGCGTCTCCAACAATTTGGGCGATTCCAAGTCGCTGGTCACGCACCCGGCCACCACCACCCATGTCCGCATCGGCGCCGAGGAGCGGGCGCGGCTGGGGATCACGGAGGGCGTGATCCGGCTGTCGGTGGGTTTGGAGGACGTGCTGGATCTGCGCGACGATTTGGGGCGGGCGCTCTCGGTGCTGCGGGCGGCGGCCTGATCGTACTGGACATTCCCCGCCCGGCGCGCATCTGATGTGGCTATGTCGGACGGCTATTCCCAGACCACGCGCGCCATCGCGGTGACGGTGCGGACCTCGTTCCTCTCCGAGCAGTCGGAGCCGGAGGAGAACCGGTTTGTCTGGGCGTATCAGATCCGCATCGAGAACCGGGGCAACGCCCGCGTCCAGTTGCTGCGGCGGACGTGGCATATCACCGACGCGCGGGGCCGGGTGCAGCGCGTCGAGGGGCCGGGCGTGGTTGGCAAGCAGCCGGTGCTCGGGCCTGGGGATGCGTTCGAATACACATCCGGCACGCCGCTGGAGACGCCGTCCGGCTTTATGACCGGGGCGTATCACATGGTCGATGTCGACTCCGGCGCCGCGTTCGACGTGACGGTGCCGGCGTTCAGTCTCGACAGCCCACACCAGGGCGGTCGGCTGCACTAGCGGACCGGCCGGCTTGCGGAGTCCGCACCCGGCCCCACATCGGCGTGATCGACCACCCCCCAAAGAGCATCGAGGACGCGCCTTGAACATCGCCACGCCGCCCGCCCAGGCCCGCCCGGCCGCCAAGGCCGAACGTCCGACGCGCCAGCAGGCCGAGGAAGCCGTCCGCACGCTGCTGCGCTGGGCCTGCGACGACCCGACGCGGGAAGGGCTGCGCGATACCCCGAAGCGGGTGGTGAAGTCCTACGAGGAGTTCTTCGCCGGCTATCAGGTCGATCCGTTCGCGCTGCTGGAGCGCACGTTCGAGGAGACCGACGGCTACGACGAGATGGTGCTGCTGCGCGACATCCGCGTGGAAAGCTATTGCGAGCATCACATGGTGCCGATCGTCGGCCGCGCCCACATCGCCTATCTGCCGGACCGCCGCGTGGTGGGCATCAGCAAGCTGGCGCGGGTGGTGGACGCCTATTCCAAGCGCCTGCAAATCCAGGAGAAGCTGACCGCGCAGATCGCCAATACGCTGAACGAGGTGTTGCAGCCGCGCGGCGTGGCGGTGGTGATCGAGGCCGGCCACCAGTGCATGTCCACGCGCGGCGTCCACAAACCGGGCGTCTCGATGGTGACGAGCCGGATGCTGGGCGCCTTCCGCACCGATCCGACCACGCGGCGGGAATTTTTGTCGATGATTCGGGGGCCGGCAGCGGGCGGCCTCGACTAATCGGCGGCCAACGCCCGCACGGCCGGGTTGAGGCGCTCCGCCACGGCATCGCCGAATGCCTCGAAAATCCGGCGCGAGACGGCGTCGTGCCCGAAATCGTATTCCGGGTGCCATTGCATGCCGACCGCAAAGCCGGGGGCGTTGAGCACCCGCACCGCCTCGATGGTGCCGTCCGGCGCAAAACCCTCGGCGATCAGGCCGGGGGCCAACCGATCGATACCCTGGTTGTGCAGCGAGTTGACGGCGATCTCGCGGGCCGCGGCGATACGGTGCAGCCAACTGCCGGGGACCACGCGGACGCTGTGCGCCTTGCCGGTGCGCACGCGCGGATTGGGGTGCATCGGGGTCGAGTGATCGAAGCGGTCGTCCAAATCCTGCAACCGCTGGTGCAGCGTGCCGCCGAGCGCGACATTCAGTTCCTGGAACCCCCGGCAGATCGCCAGCAGCGGCACGCCGCGCGCGATGGCGGCGCGGATCAGCGGCAGCGTCACGCCGTCGCGCGAATGGTCCTCGGGCGTGCCCTCCGGGTGCGGCGGGCCACCGTAGAGCGCGGGTTGCACGTTGGAGCGGCTGCCGGTGAGGACCAGACCATCCAGGCGCGCAAGCAGCGTCTCGATATCGGCGGCGTCGCCGTTGGCGGGCATCAGCACCGGGACCGCGCCCACGACCTGATCGACGGCGCGGACATAGGTGTCGGACGCGGCGTGGTTCGGCATGCCGAAGATGCCGAACTGCTTGGTGCAGCAGGAAATGCCAACCATCGCCTTCATCATGCGAGCATCTTCCGCCATCGTGGCAAAAACATGAAGCCGTTTTGTGCGGCGCAGCAGGTCATTGATAGTATTTGTCGCCCCCGGGCATCACTTTCGGGTCGATAAACGTGAACATATCGGGATCGAACGTGCCGCCGAGTTCGACGTCGAACAGGCTGACGCGGGTTTCCTGGTGCTGCGAATCGACCACGGCCCATTGCCGCAGCGCCAGCGGCTGATCGGCGAACACCAGGGTCAGGCTGCCGTCGCCGGGCGATTTGGTGCGGACCATCGTGACCTGAAGCTGGCCGGGTTGTCGCTCGATGCCGGTCACGGTCACGTCGCCGGCCAGCTTCAGATTGTCGCGCAGGAGCAGGCCGAGGGGTGTCGCGTCCAGCGGGATGTTGGTCGTCTGGCGCAGTTCCCGGTCGTAATAGACCAGCAGACTGTGGCCGGCGACCAGAAGCAGCGGGCTGGGCTTGTCGTACTGGAACCGCATCCGGCCGGGCCGGTCGAGCCACGCGACGCCGCCGCTGGTGGCGCCGTCGGGTGCGACTTGCAGGAAGCGCGCCTTCAGCGTGTGCAGGCCGTTCAGGTAGGTCTCGATCCGGGCGATGTCGGCATGGTCCTGCGCCGTCAGTTGCAGGTCGGCGGCGACGGCCAGGCGTGGCAGCAGGACCATGGCAATCAGCAGGGTGCGGCGGTTCATGGGCAGGAGGTGGCGATGGGCGGCGGCGAAAAAAAGACGCGCAGGCTCCTCACCCCCATTGTGCCGACGGTTTATGTTGCGATAATGGAACAATTAGGACGTGCCAACGCGCCGGCTTGAAAGAGGCCATTTTTTGGAATGGGGCGGACCCTGGGCCAGTGGGCGGAGACGACGCGAAGGGACGGTGACCGCAGCGGCGGCGGTTTGGTCCACTCACGGATGTCGGGTGAGGGGCGCGGTGTTCGGGATACCGGCTCCGGCGCCTCTGCCGGCATCGCCACCGTCTCCGGCTCCGCGAGCGGGACGCTTTGCGCGGTCGCAGCCGTTGCCGGCCCCGGCATCCGGGGAGACCGGTTGGCCCGCTTGGTCGGCTTGCCGGCCGGGCGGCTGGTGCCTTGGCAGGGGGCCGGGGGTTGCAGAACCAGTTTGCCGTCCCGGATCAGGGCGGCGAGGTTGCGAAGATTTTCGGCGATCTCCCTAATCCAGTTGGCGATGAACGCCATCAGCAGCCCGATCAGCCACCCGTGGTCGGCGCTTTCGCACGCATCCGCCCCCGCGCTGAGCCGGAGGCTCAGTTCGGTGAGAAGCTCGTCCTGGGAGCGGGGTGCGGGATTGTTCACATCTTCATGTTAGTATATATGACGTATGGTGGGCAAGGGAAAAACGACGCGGGCCAGAGTTTATTTCGCCACCGGCTTCGCAAAGGGCGGCGCATCCATGGTTCCGGCCACGCCGACGTCGCATAATGTAGAAAGACCTTACAGCGGGACTTCGCCCGGACCTTTGCGGGAAGACGACATGGCACTGAGTACGCTCGACCCGAACACGGCGCTGATCGTCGTCGACTTGCAGAAGGGCATCGTTGCCCTCCCGACCATCCATCCCATCGCCGATGTCGTCGGGCATGCGCGGGCGCTGGCCGATGCGTTTCGCGCGCGCGGCCTGCCGGTGGTGCTCGTCAATGTCGCCGGCCGGGCGCCCGGGCGAACGGAACAGCCGCCGGCGCGAATGGCCACTCCGGACGGCTGGACCGACCTTATTCCCGAGCTTGATCGGCAAGCCGGCGACATCGTCGTGACAAAACGGACCTGGGGCGCGTTCGCCAGCACCGACCTCGAAGCCCGGCTCAAGGCGCTGGGCGTGACGCAAGTGGTGATCGCCGGCGTGGCGACCGGAACCGGCGTCGAGGCGACGGCGCGTCAGGCCTACGAGCAGGGATTCAATGTCACCCTGGCCATCGACGCGATGACCGACATGCGCCCCGAAGCGCACGACTACAGTATCGGACATGTTTTTCCACGGCTGGGCGAGACCGGCACGAGTCGGGAGATCGTCGATCTTCTGCCGGCGAGGAGCATCTGAGATGACGTGGCTTGTGCTTGTCGCCTATTTTTTCGGTGGCGCCTTCCTGGCGAACGCAATCCCCCATTTCGTCAGCGGGATGACGGGGCGGCCCTTTCAAAGCCCGTTCGCCAAGCCGCCCGGAACAGGGCTTTCGTCATCGACCGTCAATGTGCTGTGGGGGTTTTTCAACATTGTCGTTGGCTACGTCCTGGTGTGCCGCGTCGGCGAGTTCGATGCGAGGGACACGGGCGATGCGGTCGCGCTGTTCTTGGGCGTGCTGTCGATGGCGCTCCTGGCCGCGCGACAGTTCGGGCGGTTGCATGGCGGCAACGCGCCGAAGGGTTGAGGACCGGCAGGACGGATTCCTGGCCAAACGCTCCGACTTTCGCGTCGGCCTGGACCCCGGCCTTCGCCGGGGTGACGAGGAGGGCGGGGGTGACGAGGAGGCGGGGGTGACGAGGAAGCCATTGAGGTAGGGCGGGTGCAACCCGCCGAAGCAACCTTCCGCTAGCCAAGGTTGCGTGACAGGCCACTGCGGTGGCAAGCCCGAACGGCAAAAGCGGCATCGACGGTTCGGCTCGCGGCTTGCGTCGGCGCCGGCGACACCGTCGCA
>CAJCJG010000004.1 GCA_903970625.1 Solirubrobacterales bacterium 70-9
CAGGCGGCGGGTGACAGCCCGGCCGCCGCCAGCGGATGTTTTGCCAGCGCCAGCAACGCCACCGGCGCAAGGTTCGCCTCCACCGCCCGCGCCAGCAGCCGCAGAAACACGGCAGGCGGCGAGTCTTTCAATGGCTCCCCGGCGCTGTCGTCGGCGACCACGCCCCAGCGCAACAATTCCGCCGCCACGCGCCCGGCCAGCGCCCGATCCGGCGTCACCAACGCGGCCCGATGTCCTGGCGTCTCCAGCGCATCGCGCAGGACCATCGCGATGGCAGCCGCTTCTTCCTGCGCGTCGGCCGGCGCCAAGCGGAACAAGCCGGCCAATGCAGGCACGGCAGGGGTCCGCCACGCCGCCAACGCCTCGGCCGGCAGCAGGGCCGCATTCAGCGTCTTAACCCGCCCACCCGCCGTCCCCCAAACGCCGACGTCGGCCCGCGCCGCACCCAGACCGGCCAGCAGATGCCGCAGCGCCGCCTGCGGATGGCTGTCGTGCAGCGCCTCCCACGCCACGTCAGGCAAATCCGTGTCCAGCCCCGGCAGTACCACCAGCCCGTTCGGCAGGCCGGCGACCGCCCGCAGCAGCGCCGCCACCGCCGGGATCGCTGCCGTCGTGCCGGCGATCCACACCGGGTCGGCGGGCGGAGCATCCTCCCACGCCCGCGCCTGCGCCCGCAGCAGCGCCACCGACCGCGCGGCCGGATTGGCAAACCCGTTCTCCGACAACCAGTCCGGCCACGCCCGCGTCACGATCTGCAAGAAGGTCAGCGTGACCTGCCAGTGCGCCGCATGCGCCGCGTCCGCAGCACCCGCAAGCGCGGACGGCAAATCCAGTTCCGCCCGCTCCGCCTCGTCCATCAGCGCCGCCAGCTCCTTGGCCAGCATCCACGCGCGATCCGCCGATCCGGCGCCGCCCTGCTCCGTTGGCAGCGCCAAGATGAGGCGGGACAATTCGGCGAGGCGCCGCAGCGCCGGAACCTCCGGCGGCAGATCGAGCGCGCCGCTCAGCGCCAGCGGCGCTTCGTCCAGCGCCCCCAGTGCCGTGATGCGCGGCAGCAGCAGCGGCTTGCCGCCCGACGCGCGCAAGAACGCTTCCGCCAGTGCCCGCGCGGCCCTTCGCGTCGGGAGCAGGATGAGGCCGCGCGAAGGGTCCGCGTGCTCCGCCAGCCACCGGGCCGCAAGGGTGTCGAGGAACGGCACGTTCGGCGGGATCGTCCGCAGCCTCATCGCGTCTCTCCCACCGCGCCCGCAAGCAACATCGCCTCCGCCGCCGCCAGGTCCGGCGGCGTGCTGAGGTGGAACCACAGCCCGTCATGCACCACGCCGCGAATCCGCCCGGCCGCGATGGCGCGGTCCCACAGCACGTTGATGCTGAATCTCTCCCCCGGCGCGTCGGCGAACAGGCGCGGGTGCAGCAACTGCACGCCGGCATACAGATGCGGCGCGATCTCCCCGAACCGCCGCCGCCGCACCCGCCCGAGCGGATCGAGGAAGAAATCCCCCGGCCCAACCTCGCCCGGAATCTGGAACGTGCGATGCACCAGCAGCACCGCGTCCACCGAATCGTCGCAATCGTCCCCCAGCCGGGCCAGCGCCGACGCGCCGGGACCGTCAAGCCAGAACGAGTCTCCGTTGACGACAAAAAACGGCTCCGACCCCAGATGCGGCAACGCCGCCCGTACGGCGCCGCCCGTGTCCAGCAGCGTTTCTTCCCGTTGCAGGATGATGCTCGGACAATAACCCCCTCCTGCTGTGGGAGGGGGTTGGGGGAGGGGTGGCGCCCGCAAGGATTCGTGGCCGACCCCCCCGGCCCCCTCCCACAAGGGGAGGGGGGGAAGGGGCATGTCCCAGTGCCGCGCGAGATGCTGTTCCACCAGCCCGGCCTGCCAATGCGCGTTGACCACCACATTCGTCACGCCCGCCGCCGCCAGCCGGCTCAGCGCATGGTCCAGCAGCGTCCGCCCGCCCAGCGACAGCAGCGGCTTGGCGGTATGCTCCGTCAACGGCCGCATCCGTGTGCCCAGCCCGGCGGCCAGCACCATGGCGGCAGTCGGCGTCACGCGAGCGCCCCGATCCGGTCCGGCCACCCTGCGACCGTCGCTATCCGCGCGTCACCCGCGCCATGCGCGAACGCGATGCTCAGCGCGTCGTCCGGCCGCAACTCGCCGAGCCGATCCGGCCATTCCACCAGCACGACATCGGCGCGAGAATCGTCCCACCCGAGTTCCACCAGCGCCCCCGGCCCATCGAGTCGCCACAGATCGAAATGATGCGCGCGAAACCGCGCCGTGTCATAGGATTGCACCAGCGTGTAGCTCGGGCTGGGCACCTCCAACGCCGGATCGCCCGAAGCCGCGCGCAGAAACGCCCGCGCGAAGGCCGACTTGCCCGCGCCAAGCGGCCCCGACAACAGGATCGCATCGCCAGCGCGCGCGAGGGCCGCCACGCGCGCCGCCAACGCCTCGGTGGCAGCGAGATTGGGGAGGGGGAGGAGCATGGCGGCAGTGTGCCTCGGCCCGGCCAGCGCCACCATGTCCTGTTGTGGTAGATCGCTAAACGCGATTCGGTATGTCAGCGGTCGCGTAATAAACCCCGGAAATGACGGGCGGCGTCGTCAAACTGTAGGAAATCCAGTAGCGGCGTTCGATGATCCATCGGCGGTCAAGCCGTTTGAGTTGCGGGTATGGACGAGGGGCTTCCAGCCCCGCTTCGGGCATCTGCGCGATGCGCACTCGCGCCCGATCAATCGCGTCCAATAGATTGACGGCCGCCTCAAGCCGTTCCTTTGCCTCATAGTGGGCGATCAGCCGATCCACCTGCGCCTCTGCCTCGCGGCTAAGGGCGATCACGCCTTTCGGGCTGCGGTCTGCTCCGCGTCCAACCGCTTCGCCCTCATCCGGGCAATGCTCGCCCGCAACCGATCAAGAACCGGCTCAAGCGCCACCGTCTGACCGGCAGCGATTTGCGCCTCGCTCCGCTCCAGCGAGTCGGCCAGCCAATCCGGCGGGGCATTTTCCACGACATCGACCATGCAGAGATAATAGTCGAATGCCGAGCGTCTTCCAGCCCTTCGTCACCGCTACGCCATTCCTATGCGCCGCCCCCGTTTCTTGTATCGGTCCCATATCGCGCCGCGCCCCGCGATGCGCGCCAGATGTCGGCCTCTCTCCAAGGGCGGCAACACATGTTCGATCTTCTGATGCTGGCACTGCTGGCGGCCTCGTTCGCCGGGCTGTTCGCCTTCGTCCACGCCTGCGAGGCCCTCACGCGCCGCGACGCGGCGGCGGAGCGGCGGCCATGACCGGGTTCGGCCTCGCGCAGGTCGCGGTCTTCCTCGTCCTCGTCGTGGTCCTCGTGCGCCCGGCGGGCGACTACATCGCCAGCGTCATGCAAGGCGACCGAAGATGGTTGCGACCGCTAGAGCGCCTGCTCTACCGCGTCGCCGGCGTGGACGAGACGGCCGAGCACACCTGGGTCTCCTACGCCGCCGGCCTGCTGCTGTTCCACATCCTCGGCATCGCCGCCCTTTATTCCCTGCAACGCGCGCAAGCCTGGCTGCCGCTGAACCCGCAACACTTCGATCCCGTGGCGCCGGACCTCGCGCTGAACACCGCCGTCAGCTTCGCCACCAACACCAGTTGGCAGGGGTACGCCGGCGAGCAAACCCTGTCGCATCTGACCCAAATGCTCGGCATTACGGTGCAGTCGTTCCTGTCCGGCGCCGCCGGCATTGCCGTAGCCATCGCGCTGGTGCGCGGTTTCGCCCGGCACGGCCGCGCCACCGTTGGCAATGTCTGGGTCGATCTGACGCGCGCCACGCTCTATCTGCTGCTGCCACTGTCCATTCTCGCCGCCCTGTTCTTCGTCTGGCAGGGCGTGCCGCAGACTTTTGCGGGCCCGCTCGAAGCGACCACGGTTGAAGGCGGCAAGCAACTGATCGCCCTCGGCCCGGTTGCGTCGCAGGAAGCCATCAAACTGTTGAGCGGCGACGGCGGCGGCTTCTTCAACGCCAATTCCGCCCATCCGTTCGAGAACCCGACGGCGTTTTCCGGCCTGATCCAGATGCTTCTCATTTTCTTCGTCGGCATCGCGCTGACCGGCACGTTCGGCCGCATGGTCGGCGACCGTAAGCAGGGCTGGGCGCTGTTCGGCGTCATGGCCGCGCTGTTCCTGATCGGCCTGTTCGTCATGTACGGCGCCGAATCCCACCCCAATCCGGCCATCGCCAGCCTCGGCGTCGAGCAGGCGGGCAATATGGAGGGCAAGGAAATCCGCTTCGGCGTCGCCCAATCCTCGCTCTATGCCACCGTCACCACCGCGTCCTCGGACGGTGCCGTGGAGGCCATGTTCGACAGTTTCATGCCGCTCGGCGGTCTCGTGGCGATGGCCAACATGATGCTGGACGAGGTGATCGTCGGCGGCCCCGGCTCCGGCCTGTGCGGCATCCTGCTGTTCGCCATCGTCGCCGTGTTCGTCGCCGGCCTGATGATCGGCCGCACGCCGGAATATCTGGGCAAGAAGATCGAGGCGGCGGAGGTCAAAATGACCATGCTGGCGCTGCTGGCCGTGCCCGCCGCGATCCTCGGCCTGTCCGCCGTCGCGTCGGTCGCGCCGGCGGGTCTCGCGGGCCTGGGCAACGACGGCATCCACGGATTTTCCGAGGTGCTGTACGCCTTCACGTCCGGTGCGGCGACCAACGGCAGTGCCTTTGCCGGCCTGTCCGCCAACACGCCGTTCTACAATTTGTCGCTCGCCGCCGCGATGCTGGTGGGCCGCTTCGTCGTCATCGTGCCGGTGCTGTGCATCGCAGGGTCGCTCGCCGCCAAACGCCGCGTCCCGGCGAACGCGGGCACGCTGCCCACGACCGGCGCCCTGTTCATGGGCCTGTTGGGCGGCACCGTCGTGGTCGTCGGCGGGCTGACGTTCTTTCCGGCGCTGGCGCTCGGCCCCATTGCGGAGCAGCTTTCCCTGTTTCCGTGACGGGCAGGCCGATACTACAAAGTAACGGCAGCGCGAGGACGCTCAAAATAGCTGTCGCCCAAAGTCGGCGCGCGCGAAAAGTTCCGCACGACTCGCTAAAATTTCTTTCACCCGACTTGCGGCTTGATCGCCGAGCGACGTTCGCCACATCAATTGTCGTCAATGAGCCACATGGCAAGAACATGCGTCCCCGTTTCACAAGATTTGTCCTGCTTGTCCCGTTGCTGCTCGGCGCCTGCGCCTACGAGGGGCCGGCGGGTTATGCTCCGGGCGTCGCTGTCGCGCCCGGCTACGGCCCGGCCTATGCCGACGGCTACTACGGCCAAGGCTATGCCGACTACGACCCCGCCTTCGTGGCGCTGGACGGCGGCATGTGGGGCGGCGGCTACGGGCGCGGCGGCCATTATCGCGGCGGCGGCGGACATTGGCAGGGCGGCGGGGCGCGCGGCGGCGCGCGCGGCG
>CAJCJG010000005.1 GCA_903970625.1 Solirubrobacterales bacterium 70-9
CCGCCGTCTTCCGTGCCAGGACCGGGATTTACTCGCCTGCTGCAATCCTCCCCGAGGTTTGGCGGGACGCCGCGGCCATGGCAACCACGCTATCTGCCCTGAACAACGACCTTGAAGCCCCGGCCATCGCGCTCGCTCCCCGCATTGCGACAGTTCTGGAGACCATGCGGGGTCTGCCGGGTGCCCTGCTCGCGCGCATGAGTGGCTCCGGCGCCACCTGTTTTGCGCTTTTCGCGACCCCTGCACAGGCTGAAGCCGCCGCCGCGAGCATCGATCGCCCAGGCTGGTGGTGCTGGGGCGGGGGGCTTTACGAACCGGGGCTCGCCGACCTATGAGCACCCCGCAGGATTGGGACGTCGCCAAGCGGTAAGGCAGCGGATTTTGATTCCGCCATTCGGAGGTTCGATCCCTCCCGCCCCAGCCAAGATTCTATGCCGCCCGTTGCTCTGACGAACGCACCATTGAGTGTCGTCCGTATGTCGCTTACATTCGTTTCGGTCCAAGGTAGCGAGAGCGTGGATGTATATACGCAATCCCATTCCGTCCGATCCGCAGTCCGAGCGGCAGGCAACCGTGGCGGCTTTGGCTGAACATGTGCTTGGCAGCGCCGAGGAGGCTCGGGAATGGCTGGGCCAGAGGCATCCCCTGCTCGACAACCTGCCACCAATTGAAGTGGCCGCAACGGATTTCGGCGCGCGTCAGGTCGAACGCATTCTCCACAATATCGAGTACGGCTTGCCGGTCTGATGCGGCTGTATCGGTTGGGCAGTCGCGCCCATCCGGTGTGGGACGGCAGAGGAGCAGCCGTTTTTGGCGGACGCTGGAACCCGGTCGGTGTCCCAGTCATTTATGCCGCCGGTTCGCTTGCGTTGGCTATGTTGGAGCGCTTGGCACAACGGCGGAATTTCGTGGATACGTTGTTGGTTGAAGCCGTGGTGCCCGACGAAATCGCAGTCGAGGATATGTTCGCGTCCCCGCCAAAGAATTGGCGGGTGCCCGATAGTGCGGACGCGGCGGCGGCTGGAGGAGTTTGGGCGACGAGCGGGCGGACCGCGCTTCTGCGCGTACCCTCCGCGCTTGTACCGCGTTAGCCAAACTACTTGGTCAATCCCGCGCATCCGGACGCAGCGCGCATCTCGGTGGGCGTCCCCGAACCGCTGGAATGGGATGCCCGGCTTTTCGGCATACCGTTGCCCTGACGGCCTCTTACCTCTCCAGCCGCAGCGACCCCACCGCCTCCTCCAATGCCGCCTGCGCCTGCATCGTGGCGGCCTCCGCCTGCGTGGCGGCGGCGGTCAGGGAAGAAAGCTTTTCTTCGTCGGTTTCCAGGGCACGCACGAGTTTGCCGTGCAGGGCGTCGCTCGCCGGGACGGTGGCGATGTTGCGGCGGAGGCGGTCTTCGTCGTGTTCGGTCTCGGCGATTTGGGCCTTGATGCGGGCCTGATCCGCCTGCCGGGTGGCGAGCGTGGCGCGCGAGTCCTCGATGTGGCGCAGGGCGGCGCGGGCCGGTGGCGTCAATGCCTGTTCGTTCAGGATCGCGGCCACCACGCCGTTGTCCTGCAAGAGTTCCACGTCCTCGCGCTCCGGGCGGTCCACGCGGACGATCAAAGTGCGTTGCTCGCCGGGTTTCAGCGCGAGGGGGAGGCGCCAGGAGGTGGCGGTTTCCTCGGTGGACTTGATGTCGCCCTCGGGCAGCAAGGTGGCGTCCGCCGAGCGCGGGATTTCGATGAGCAGATGGCGACCCTCGGCGGCGGGGGCGGACAAAGCGATGCGGGCGGTCCAGCGGTTGCGGCGCTGGATGTGGAGCACGCCTTGCGACGCCGTGACGCCGACCAGCGTGGTCCCTTCGTCGGTCTGCCAATCGACTTTCGTCCGCAAATCCTCGGCGAATTCCAGCAGGCGGTTGTCGCCGCTGGGCAGGCCGCCGAGGCGGGCGTCGCCGGCGAAGGTGGCGGCTTCCAGCGGGTCGTAGAGGGTCAGCACGCCGGCCGGCAGGCTGCTGCCGCTGTCGTTGACGATGCGCAGGGCTTGGAGCGGATGCGGGCGGCCTTGCTGGACGATTCCGAGGCGTTCGGCGGGAACTTCGCGGTCCAGAATCGGCACCGCGGCGCTGTGGCCGGCGGGCAGGACGACGGGAGTCGGAAGGTGAAAGACGGTGGCTTCGGCGGCTTCGGTGGTGGTGGCTTGCTCCTCGGGGGCGGCCATCGGTTCGCCGGCATCGGCGGCCATCGCCGGGGGTGGCGGCGGTGCGGCCTTGGCCATGGCCATCATGCGCGCCCCACCGGCCGGCGCGGGCGCCATCGTCGCCACCGTGCGGGCGCCGCTGTCCACGCCCGGCAAAATGCGGCCCAAAACTTCCACCGGCACTTCGGGCCGCTGCACGTAGTAGCTGCGATACAGCGCCTGCCGGAACGTCACCGGGTTGCCGTATTGCAGCGACAGATCGACGTTGGTCCAGTCGGTGGCGGAGGCGTTTTCCAGCACCGCCCAGCCTTGCAGCCGGGCCTTGTCGCCCTCCTTGGCGGGCAGGACGAGGCGATAGGTGGCCTTCCACAGCGGCGCACCGGCGACGAAGCCGACGCGGACCTTTCGTGGGCCGGCACCGGCGCTGCGCAGCGACAGATGGCGGGCATCGTGCGCCGCCTCGCCGCGCAGGGTGCCCAACGCCCGCTCGATGCGGGCGCGCAGGTCGGGGTCGGCCACCTGCACGCTGTCCGCCTCCTCCAGCACGAACTGGCCGAGGCCGCCGGCCGTCAGCAGCGTGACGCGGGTGTGCCAGATGCCGGCGTCGGGCGCGGCGGTCGTGGCTGCGGCGCCTTCGCGCACCCGCTCGGCGCGCAGCAGGCGGCCGGTCATCGGGCGAGGGCCTTTGACCTCCAGCACGACGCCTTGCAGGCTGTTCAGGTAGTCCAGCGCCGAGCCGAGCGATTGCGGGCCGAACGGCACATCCGCGAACGCCGCGTGGTTGGCGTCCAGCCCCGGCAATTCCAGGCCGCCGACGCCGCCGGCACTGTCGAACACCACCAGCGAGGCCAAGACGTCGTCCACCTGCGCCAGCGGCACGTCGAGGCCCAGCGTGGCCGGGCCGTCCGCTTCCGCCTCGTATTCGAAATAGCCGACGCCGCCGGTGGAGAGCATGACGCGGCGCAGCGTCAGGTCGGAAGCGTGGGCAGTGCCGGCCAGCAGCAGGGCGGCGAGGGCGAGCGGGAGGCGGCGCATGGCGGTGGCTCCAAGGGGCGGCGTTATCGCATGGGCGCGACGTGCTAGACTATGCGGGGAACCACGGAGCCGGCGCGCATGCCGCACGATCACGGCGCACACGACCACGACCACCATGACCATCACGATCATTCGGGGCATGATCATGGCGGGCATGGGCACTCCCATGCGCCAAAAAATTTCGGGACGGCGTTTGCGCTGGGTACAGCGCTGAACACAGCGCTGGTGCTGGCGCAACTGGCGGTCGGGTATGTCGCGCACTCCACCGCGCTGATGGCGGATGCCGTTCACAATGCGGGTGACGTTTTCGGGCTGGTGTTGGCATGGGCGGCGGTGGTGCTGGCGCGGCGCGCGCCCTCCGCCCGGCGGACCTACGGGTGGGGGCGCGGCTCGATCCTGGCGGCGCTGTTGAACGCGGCGGTGCTGCTGGTGGGCGTCGGCGCGATCGCGGTGGAGGCGGTGCGGCGGTTTTCCGATCCCGCGCCGGTGGAGACCGTTCTGGTGATCTGGGTGGCGCTGGCCGGCATCGCCATCAACGGCTTCACCGCCTGGATGTTCTCGCGCGGCAGCAACGATTTGAACATTCGCGCGACGTTCCTGCACATGGCGGGCGACGCCGGGATTTCGGTGGGCGTCGTGGTGGCGGCGGTGGCGATCCATTTTTCCGGCTATGCGTGGCTCGATCCGCTGACCAGCCTGATCATCGTCGCGATCATCGCCGCCTCGACGTGGGGCGTGCTGCGGGATGCGGCAAATCTGGCCATGGACGGCGTGCCGCAGACGATCGCGACCGACGACGTGGCGGCCTTCCTGCGGTCGCTGCCGGGCGTTGTGGAAGTCCACGACCTGCACATCTGGGGCCTGTCCACGACGGAGACCGCCTTGACCGCGCATCTGGTGCATGCCGCCCCGCCGGCCGAGGATTTTCTGCCGATGTGCTGCCGGGAATTGAGCGCGCGGTTCCGCATCGGGCACGCGACGCTGCAATTGGAGGACGAGCGCCTCGCCAGCACCTGCCGTCTGCGGCCGGCGGACGTGGTTTGATGCGGCTGCTGTTCTGGCGCAAGCGCCCGGTCCCGGTCCTCCAACTGCATGGCACGCTGACGACGCGCGAGGGCGCGCTGAATATTTCCGCCTACGGCAAGCTGATCGAGTCTGCCGTGGACGCGGCTGGCGAGGGCGGCACGCTGCTGCTGGACATCGACAGCCCCGGCGGGTCGCCGGTGCAGTCGGACCTGATCGCGGCGCGCATCCGCCGGCTGGCCGAGGCGAAGAAGGTTCGCGTGGTGGCGGTGATCGGCGAGGTCGGCGCCTCCGGCGGCTATTGGCTGGCGTGCGCGGGCGACGAGATCGTGGCCAATCCGATGAGCGTGGTCGGCTCCATCGGCGTGGTCGGCGGCGGGTTCGGATTTGGCGGCGCGCTGGCTCGGCTGGGCGTGCGGCGGCGGCTTTATACGGCGGGGACGAACAAGGCGCGGCTCGACCCGTTCCTGCCGGAGACGCCGGAGGATCTGGCGTTCGTGAAGGATCTGATGGGCCAGTTGCACGAGCGGTTCAAAGCGTGGGTGCGCGCGCGGCGGGGCAAGAAACTGCCGGCCGACGAGGAAAAAGTGTTCGACGGCGGGTGGATGCTGGGGGATCGGGCGCTGGCGCTGGGCCTGATCGACCGGCTGGGCGATCTGGACGCCGAACTGCGGCGCGTGGGCGGCGAGAAGGCGCGCGCGCAAACGTTCCGTCCGGGCAAGCGGGGACTGCTCTCGTGGCTGCCAAGATTGATGGGTGACGCGGTGGCGGAGGTTTTGGAGGGGGCGGGGCGGCCGAGATTGTAGCCGGCGGTCAGCGGCAGCCGCCGGGGCGGGTCGCGACGCAGAACATGGGATCGTCCTCGGTGCCCGCCCCGAAGCAGCCTGCCTCCGCGAAACCCTCGGGACGCGCACGGGGCGGGCCGATCAGGACGTTGTATTTGTCGCTGTTTGCCGCCAGGGCGCTGCCCGGAAATTGCGGCACCTCGCGCTTGTCCAGAACGCTGCCCAGGCGCGCGCGAAAGGCGGAGTGCTCCACCACCTGGGACTCCTCCCAGGTCTCGAAGTAGATCGGCGCGTGGCGGTGCCAGTAGGTGTAGCCGCCGGTGTTGTAAACGCGGGCCTGTTGGATGGCGAGGCCGCAGACGCCCGGCACGTCCCGCGCGAGCGCGGTGGCTTGCAGCAGCGACCGCCGTCGGTGCCAGGCGTCCGGCGGCGTCGCATGGAGATAGGCGATGGCCGCCGTGCCGCCGGCGATGGCCAGCGCGAGCG
>CAJCJG010000006.1 GCA_903970625.1 Solirubrobacterales bacterium 70-9
GTGACGGTATTCGAAAAAATCGAGATACAGACGGCATTTTCTCAATCAACCGACAGATGCGATACTGCACAAGATGATAACCAATTAGATTTGTTTGGCTTTTAACCGGACATTAGTGACGAAAATCGATAACTACGGCAAGCGGATCACCGACCTGGAAAACAAGCAAAAATGAACTAGATCGTCGGTCTGCGATGCCCGGGCCGGCGAATTCGCCACCGGAGGCCGATCGTAATCGCCACCTGAGGCCGGCTGAAACCGCCACCCCTGGCCGCAGGCACCGAGCCGTTAGGCGAGGCCGAACTGCCGCTGACGAACAACTTTATCTGGCAAGAAGAGAATCCGTCAATTAGAATATCCTTGTTGTGACTGATGTTATAATTTTTGCCATCTGTGTATTGGGTGAATAATGGGGATAACAGTTCTAAGTTATTTACTTTGTTCGCCTATTTCATCCACAGCCGGATCGGCCATCGCCCGGTGGGCGCCGTTGCCGCGCATCGACTTGCCTTTGAGTTCGAGGCGGTAAGCGTTGTTGACAAGCCGATCCAGGATCGCGTCGGCATAGGTCGGATCCCCAATCTGGTCATGCCAGCGTTCCTGGGGGATTTGCGTCGCCACGATGGTTGATCCCCGGTCGTGGCGGTCGTCGATCACCTCCATCAGGTCACGCCGCTGATCGGCGGTCAGCTTGACCATGGCCCAATCGTCCAGGATCAGCAGTCGTGTACGCGCCAGGGTTTTCAACAACCGAGCCTGACGGCCATGCAGCCGGGCAATCGCCAGCTCGTCCAGCAACCGCGACAGCCGTTTGTAGAGCACCGAGACGCCATCGCGGGCGGCCTGATTGCCGAGCGCGCAGGCAATCCAACTTTTGCCGATCCCGGCCGCCCCGCTGATGAGAACGTTGCGGTGCTGGCGGATCCACAGACCGCTGGCCAAGGCCTGCATGGTCGAGCGATCCAGCCCGCGCGGCGTGCGCAGGTCGAGATTCTCCATGCAGGCGGACTGGCGCATGCCCGCCCGGGTCAGACGCTGCGCCAAGGCCGCGGTGAGCATCGCGCTGTGCTGAACATCGACCAGCAACCCCAACCGTTCGGCGAACGGCATCGCGTCGATCTCGGGCTGTTGCAGTTGCGCGGTCAGCGCGTTGGCCATGACGCCCAGGCGCAGGGCGTGCAGCTTCTCAATGGTCGGCTGGTGCATCTTGTGTCATTCCTTCGTTGCGGGATCGTCAGTGGTAGTAGCCGGGGCCACGAATGTTGCCGTGATGGCCGATGCCGTCCTCGGCCACGGGGTCGACGAGGGGCCGTCCGCTCTTGAGCAGGTGCTCGACAAATCCCGACGAACTCGCACCTGCCGCCATCGCCCGCACGCAGGCGGCCTCCAGTTGTTCGACCGGGTAGCGGGTCGCCAGCCGCAGAATGCCGAGGCACGAGCGCACACCCTGTTCGATATGATCGCGCCCGGTCAGCAGTCGTTCGACATAGGCCGCGGTGGCCACACCAACCGCGGCCGCCTGGCTGCGTACCCAGTCCGGCGTCCGCTTGGCCACCGCGCTGTGCGCGGGCGGCATGTGTTCGCCCAGCGTGCTCCAGTGGTTTTGCCCGGTGTGGCGGGCATGGCTGGCCGTCCGCTCGCCGCGGTGGAAAATCTGCACGGCGGTTCGGGTGACGAAGACATCGACGCGTTTGCGCACCAGCGCATAGGGCACCGAGTAGAAGTTCCGTTCGACCGCAACGTGGTAGTCGAGGTTGACGGTTGCCCCGATCGCCCAGTGGCCGATCACGTAGGGCTCGACCGGCAAGCGCTCGAGGGCGGCGCGTTCGACCGATTCGAACAGGCTGCGCCGGCTGCCCTCGCGCGGCGGCGCCATCGGCTTGTCGTTCAGTTCGGCCAGCAGCAGCGCGATGGCCTGGTTCAGTTCGCTTAACGCGAAGAATTGCCGATGCCGCAGCGGGGCCAGAAGCCAACGACAGGCCTGCAAGACGCTATTTTCGACGCCCGGCTTGTCGCGCGGCTTGCGTGACCGGGCCGGAACCACCGCCGTGCCATAATGCTTGATCAACGCGGCATAGCTGGCGTTGATCACCGGGTCGTAATACGAGGCGTGGGTGACGCCGACCTTCAGATTGTCGGGCACCACCTTCGCCGGCACGCCGTCCAGGAAGGCGAACAGGCGCACATGCGCGCGCAGCCAGTCCTCCGTCGCCTGGGTCCAACTGGCCTCGGCGTAAATCAGCCCCGAACACGGCAGGCAGGCCACGAAGATCTGCGCCGCACGCGCCGTCCCGTCGTCCATGACCGCGACCGTGTCGCCGGCGTAGTCGACCTGCACCGCCTAGCCGGCGCGATGCACCTGGCGCATCGAGAGGCCTCGGCCCGAGGCTTTCTGCCATTCGCTCAGCCGCAGCTTGAACTGGCTGAACCCCAAACCGTCCGGATCGGCTGCTTTGTACTCCATCCAGAGCAGCTTGCGGGTGACGTGCTTGTGGCGCCGCAGTTCCTGGTCGATCGCCGCCCAGTCGGGCAATACACGCCCTTGGGCTGCCGATGGCGGCGGAAAAAGCGCTGCTTCCAGCGCCGCCTCCGACAACCCATCGGCGGCAGCGGCGTCCAGCCCGGCCGCCGCCGCCCGATCGAGATAAGCCCGCACCGTCGAGCGCGCCAGATTGGCGCCCGCAGATATCGCACTCAGGTTGGGTCCCAACTCCGCACGCAATCGTAACACTTCCCTGATCCGCCGCATCTCCGCCCTCGGTCTCGGCACTACTGCTACCCCGCCAAAAAGGCCGGACAGTAGTCGCGATTACTTCGATGTCAGCGGCGGCTCGCGCCACCCGCGGGGTGGCGAATTCACCGGCCTCGGGTGGCGGTTTAAACCGGCCTCAGGTGGCGATTACGATCGGCCTCGAGTGGCGATTACCTCCGGCCCGTGCACACCTCATCGAGCGGATACACCACCTTGCCCGGCTGACGCGCGTCCGGCAAGTCATTGAAATAGCTAAGAAAGACGGTTGCTTCGAACAAAGCGTCGTTATCTGTCGCCGAATCTTCCATGGTCGTCCTCCGCTCCGCGAATCGAGGACACGCATAGATTCAGCACTTTC
>CAJCJG010000007.1 GCA_903970625.1 Solirubrobacterales bacterium 70-9
GATCCTGCTTCCACCGGCGCCCGCCGCCCCCTATACGCTCCCCGCATGATCCTGGTCACGGGCGGCGCCGGCTTCATCGGCTCAATTCTTCACGCGGCGCTCAGCGTACGCGGGCATGAGACCATCGTGGTGGACCGGCTGCGGGACGCCGGCAAGTGGCGCAATCTGCGCAGCCATCCCCCCTCCCGCATCCTGCCGCCGGAAGACTTGCCGGACTTCCTGGCCAGCCACCCGCCGATCGAGATGGTGTTCCACCTCGGCGCCATCAGCGCCACCACGGCCACGGACGGCGACGAGACCTGGGCCACCAACGTCGAATTGTCGCAAACGCTGTGGCATTGGTGCGCGGATCGCGGCGTCCGCTTCGCCTACGCCTCCTCCGCCGCAACCTACGGCGACGGCGCACACGGGTTCGAGGACGGGCTGGACGGGCTGGAGCGGCTGCGGCCACTGAACCTCTACGGCTGGACCAAACATGCGTTCGATTTGAACGTCAAGCGGTTGATCAAAGGCGGCGGGACACGCCCGCCGCAATGGGCGGGCCTGAAATTCTTCAACGTCTATGGCCCGAACGAGTACCACAAAGGCGCGATGATCTCGGTCGTGAAGGTGAAGTACGACGAGGTCGCCGCCGGCAAGCCGCCCCGGCTGTTCAAGTCCGACCGCCCCGATCTGGCGGACGGCCAGCAGCAGCGCGATTTCATCTACGTGGACGACGTGGTCAACGTCCTGCTCTGGCTGCTGGAGACGCCTGCGGCCAGCGGCCTGTTCAACCTCGGCACCGGCGCGGCCCGCAGCTACCTCGACCTCGCCCACGCCATCTGCGACGCCGCCGGGGCGGCGCGGGCAGTCGAGTTCGTGGACATGCCGCAAAAACTGCGCGGGCAATACCAGTCCTTCACGCAAGCGCCGATGGACCGCCTCCGCGCCGCCGGCTACGCGGGCCAGTTCACGCCGCTGGAGGAAGGGATACGCCGCTACGTGCAGGATTTCTTGAGCCAGCCCGACCCGTATCGCTGAGCGGCTTCGATGCTCCCCGTCCTGATCTTCCCGCAATTCGACCCGGTGCTGCTGCGCGTCGGCCCCCTGGCGATCCGCTGGTATGCGCTGGCGTACATCGCCGGCCTGCTGATCGGCCTATGGCTCGTCCGCCGCTTGGTCCAGCGCCGCCCGGCGGTCGCCACGCCCGATCAGGTCAGCGATTTTTTGACCTGGGCGACGCTCGGCGTCGTGCTCGGCGGCCGGCTCGGCTACGTGTTGTTCTACCAGCCGACTCGCTTCCTCAGCCATCCGTGGGAAATCCTGGAAGTCTGGGGCGGCGGGATGTCGTTCCACGGCGGCATGCTGGGCGTGGCCGTCGCCATCGTCCTGTTCTGCCGCCGCCAAAACCTTTCCATCCTTGGCGTGGCCGACAGGATCGCGGTGGCCGCCCCCGTCGGCCTGTTCCTCGGCCGCATCGCCAACTTCATCAACGGCGAGCTGTGGGGGCGGGAAGCGCCGGACTGGCTGCCGTGGGCGATGATTTTTCCGGGCGACCTCGCCGGCAACGTGCCCCGCCATCCCAGTCAAATATATCAGGCGCTGATGGAAGGCGTGCTGCTGTTCTGCCTGATGCTGTTTCTGGCCCGCTCGGAAGCCATCCGCGCCCGCTTCGGCACGCTGACGGGGGTATTCCTGTGCGGCTACGCGGTGGCGCGCAGCACCGGCGAACTGTTCCGCCAGCCCGACCCGTTTCTGGGTTTTCTGTTCGCGGGCGCCACGATGGGGCAATTGCTGTCGCTGCCGATGTTCGTGGCCGGCATCGTCCTGATCGCCCGCGCCCGCCCGCTCGCGGCGGCGGCCTGACCGGGTTGGAGCGGCTGGACCATTTCATGGCCCGGGCCAACGCGGCCTACTACGCGGCCTGCGACCCCTTCGCCGACTTCACCACCGCGCCCGAAATCTCGCAAATTTTCGGCGAGTTGCTTGGGCTTTGGGCGGCGGAAGTCTGGCAGGCGATGGGCACGCCGGACCCCGTGCTGCTGGCCGAAGCCGGCCCCGGTCGCGGCACGCTGATGGCGGACGCCCTGCGCGCCATCGCACAAGCCGCCCCCGCCTTCGGCCACGCCCTGCGCCTGCATCTGATCGAAAATTCCGCGCCGCTCCGGGCAGCGCAAGCCGCCAAATTGCCGGGGGCGACATGGCACGACCGCCTCGAAAACCTGCCGCCCGGCCCGCTGTTGCTGCTGGCCAACGAGTTTCTGGACGCGCTGCCGATCCGCCAATTCGTTTTCCGCGATGGCTGGCGGGAACGGTTCGTGGCGGACGGCCGGTTCGTGGAGACAAAATGCCCCCTCCCCTTGTGGGAGGGCGTTGGGGGAGGGGTCGCGCCGCAGGAAGGCACTGTAATGGAACACCCCGAAGCCGCCCTGCCCCTTATCTCCGCTCTGGCCGCACGAGTCGCGGACCAAGGCGGTGCCGCCCTGTTCCTCGATTACGGCCCGGAAACCTCCGCGCACGGCGACAGCCTGCAAGCGTTGCGCGGCGGCAAGCCGGCCGATCCGCTGGCCGCACCCGGCACCGCCGACCTGACCGCCCATGTCGATTTCGCCCGCCTCGCGGACGCCGCGCGCGCGGCCGGCGCCCATGTTCACGGCCCGGTGCCGCAGGGAAAATTCCTCGCCCGCCTCGGCCTGTTCCAGCGCACCGGGGCGCTTTCGCGGCAAAATCCCGCGCGCGCCGGGGCGCTGCGGGATGCGGCGGCGCGGCTCGCGGAGCCGGACCAGATGGGCCGGCTGTTCAAGGCGATGGCGGTTTGCCACCCTGCGGTGCTCCCTCCCGGATTCGCCGAATGACCGAGCCGTTGACCGGATCGCTTCCCACCCCCCACGGGTTCTTCACCCGCCGGGGAGGGGTATCGGAAGGCCCGTATGCCAGCCTCAATTGCAGCCTGTCCGGCAACGACGCCCGCGACAACGTGCTGGAAAACCGCGCCCGCGTCGCGCGTGCGCTCCTCGCCGAGCCGACCTGCTTGGTCGGCGTGACACAAGTGCATGGCACAGCCGTCGCCATCGTCGCCGAGCCATGGCGTCCCGGCGAGGGACCGGTGGCGGACGCGATGGTCACGGATCGCGCCGGTGTGGCGCTGGGCATCGTCACCGCCGATTGCGGCCCCGTCCTGTTCTCCGACCCGGCGGCCGGCGTGATCGGCGCCGCCCATGCGGGCTGGCGCGGCGCGGTGGCCGGCGTGTTGGAGGCGACGCTCGATGCCATGGCGCGCCTCGGTGGCCGTGCGGCGCAGACGCATGCCGTCATCGGCCCCTGCATCGGCCAAACCTCCTACGAAGTCGCGGCAGACCTGCGGGATGCGGTGCTGGCGCGCGACCCGTCCGACGCGCGCTTCTTCGCGGACGGCAGGCCCGACCGCTGGCAATTCGATCTTCCCGGCTACTGCGCCGCGCGCCTTCGCGCGGCAGGGGTGGGGACCGTGGAAATCCTGGCCGCCGACACGGCAGCACTGGAAGACCGGTTTTTCAGCCATCGCCGCCGCACCTTGGCCGGCGGCGGGCCGATTGGGCACCAGATGTCGGCCATCGTGCTGTAGATGCCGCCATGCAATATTTCTACTACATGGTCGTCTTCGCGATCGTGGCCTTGGTGGCTTGCTGTGTCCTGGTGTCCTAGCCGGCTCGTCCTGCTCGGCTGCCTCGCATTTCTGTCGGGCTGCGGCGGCCTGCCCCGCCCGTTCGCCGGCAATCCCGGCATTGTCGGGGCGCGGCTGGCGCAACCCCCGCCCGCCCGTCTCGCCGTGCCGCTGCCGACCAACGCGCTGCTGACCGACGCAGCCGACGCCGCCTATCGGAAGGCCGTCGTCGAAGCCTTGCAGGCGCAGGAGGTGCCGGCCGTCGCCGACATTGCCCGCAAAGGCGACTGGCGCCTGACCATCACGGCCGAGCTGCGCGGCGACAAGGTGGTGCCGGTGTTCACCGTCCAGGACCCGAACGGCAAATCCAAGGGCTCCACCGAGGCCGCCCCTGTGGATGCCGCCCAATGGTCCGATGCCGGCCCGCCCACGCTGCAACAGGTCGCCGCAGCCGGCGCCCCCGCCGTCGCGACCCTGCTGACCCGCATCGAGGCGGAACTGCGCCTCAGCGACCCCAACAGCCTGGTCAACCGCCCGGCCCGCATCTTCGTGCCCGACGTGACTGGCGCTCCTGGCGACGGCAACCGCCAACTGGCCCGCAACCTGCGCCAGCAGATGCCGAACATGGGCGAGCAGGTGCGCGACACGGCCGCAGACTCCGACTTCACCGTGCAGGGCGAGGTCAAGACCGCCGCCGGCTCGTCCGGCAGCGAGCGGATAGAAATCCAATGGATCGTCAGCGACGCGCAAGGGCGCGAGGCCGGCCGTGTGGTGCAACTGAACGAGGTCTCCCCCGGCTCGCTCGACCGATATTGGGGTGACACGGCGCTGGCGGTGGCGCAGGAGGCGGCCGCCGGCATCCGCGACGTGATCCAGAACCAGTTCGGCGCCCGCGCGGATGGCGCCCCCCCGAAGCCCGGCCCGGCCGCCGATAAGCCGCCGCCGCCGATAAGTGGCAAATAAGAACTATCGACCATGACGGTTCGTGGACAGTGCCGCGCGCCGTTGGTAGAACCCGCCCGCTGGCCTCGCCCTCACCACGTCCCGAACGGTTTCGTGCGGGACCGACCCTCACGGATCGGACCACATGAAGATTGTTGCCTGCAACAGCACCCGCCCGCTGGCCGAGGCAGTGGCCGCCGCGCTCAATCTGCCGCTGACCCGCGCCTCCGTCCGGCGCTTCGCGGACATGGAGATTTTCGTGGAAATCCACGAGAATATTCGCGGCGAGGACGTGTTCGTCATCCAGTCCACGTCGTATCCGGCCAACGACAACCTGATGGAACTGCTGATCACGCTGGACGCGCTGCGCCGCGCCTCGGCGCGCCGGTTGACGGCGGTGATCCCGTATTTCGGCTACGCGCGGCAGGACCGCAAAAGCGGCTCCCGCACGCCGATCTCGGCCAAGCTGGTTGCCAACCTGATCACCGAGGCCGGCGCCAACCGCGTGCTGACCATGGATTTGCACGCCGGCCAGATTCAGGGGTTCTTCGACATCCCGGTGGACAATCTGTTCGCCGCCCCGTTCTTCGCTCGCGACATCGCCGAACGCTTCAAGGGCCGCGACGTGATGATCGTCTCGCCCGACGTGGGCGGCGTGCTGCGGGCGCGCGCCATCGCCACGCGGCTGAACTGCGATTTGGCCATCATCGACAAGCGCCGCGAGCGGGCCGGCATCTCCGAGGTGATGAACGTCATCGGCGACGTGAACGGGCGCGACTGCATTCTGGTGGACGACATCGTCGATTCCGGCGGCACGCTCTGCAACGCGGCGGCGGCGCTGATCAAGAATGGCGCCCGCTCGGCCAGCGTCTATGTCACCCACGGCGTCCTGAGCGGCGGTGCCGTCGCCCGCATTGCCTCCTCGCCGGTCGAAATGCTGACGATCACCGACAGTATTTTGGCCACCGAGGCGGTGCGGGTCGCCCCCAACATCCGGCAAAGCACGATCGCGCCGCTGCTGGCCGAGGCGATGCGGCGCATCTCGGACGAAAGCTCGGTCAGTTCGTTGTTCGACTGACCCAACGGAGACATCGGATGAAACTGTATTATTCGCCGGGCGCCTGTTCGCTGGGCATCCATGTGTTGCTGGAAGAAATCGGCAAGCCATACGACCTCGTGCAGACCAACCTGCGTGTGCCGGTGCCGGACCGTGACCTGACGCCGATCAACCCGAAATCGAAAGTACCCACGCTGGTTCGCGACGACGAGACCGTTCTGACCGAATTTCCGGCGATCGCCTATTGGCTCTCGACCACTGCGCCGGACGCCAAGCTGTTCCCGGCCGATGCGGACGGAATGGCGCGCACCCTTGAAGCTCTCGACTACGTGGTTGCCACCATCCACATGACCGGCTTCGGCCGCCTGTTCGGCGCCATGCGCGCCAAGACGCCGGAAGAAGCGGAGCCGCTCAAGACGCTCGGCCACGAGATCGTGGCGCGCGGCTTCACGCGGGCGGACGCGATGCTGGACGGGCGCGACTGGCTCGTCGGCCCCTACACGGCAGCCGACAGCGCGCTGTTCTATGTCTGCATGTGGTCCGGCAATTTCGGCATCGAACTGCCGCCCAACGTCGCCGCCCATTTCGCCCGCATGAAGGCCCGCCCGGCGGTCCAGGCGGCGCTGACGCAGGAGGGCCTCGCCTGACCGACACCATCACCCCGGTTCCGTTCTGGTATCTGCGCCACGGCCAGACGGACTGGAATATCCAGGACTTGTCGCAAGGCAATGTCGATATCCCGTTGAACGACACCGGGATCGCGCAGGCCCGCGCGTCCGCCGAACGCCTGCGCGGGCGCGGCATCGCCACCATCGTCGCCTCCCCACTGTCGCGCGCCCGCGTCACGGCGGAGATCGTGGGCGCGGCGTTGGGACTACCGGTCCAATTCGACGCCGATCTCCACGAAGTCAGCTTCGGGTCGCAGGAGGGCAAGCCGATGCAGCCGTGGTTCCCGGACTGGATCGACGGAAAGTTCACCCCCGAAGGTGCCGAAACCTTTCCCGCATTGCGTGTCCGCGCGGTCACGGCGATCAACCGCGCCTTGGAACAGCCGGCACCCGTGCTGGTGGTCGCTCACGGCGCCCTGTTCCGCGCGTTGCGCTCCGCCATGGGCCTGGAACCGCAGGAGCGGCTGATGAACGCGGTGGCGATGTGGTGCGAACCGGGAGAGCCGTGGCGGCTGACCGTCGGTTAGGCTTTTGCATCCAGAAGGCCCGGCGACAAATACAACGACTCGATCGTCTCCTCGCTCCGTCCCGCCAATGTCGCCTGGCTGCTCTTGCCGGCGTGCAGCGCCAGCCGGGTTAGCCCGAGTTCCTCTGGCAACGGTGGCCCGTAGTGCCGTCCCCCGGTCGAGCCGTCGTAGGACAGCGCGAACGGCACCCGCCGCGCGAGCAAAGCACGCAAACCGCCCACGAGCCGCTCACGACCGAGTTGCTCGGCATAGCGCCGGTCGCGGCCAACCGTCGTCCCCAGGTAGGGTGGGTCCATATAGACAAAATCCGCCGGCCCGGCGTCCGCCGTCGTCTGTGTCCAATCTCCGACCCGAATCTCCGCCCGCCCCCGCAGCAACGCCGATGAGCCATGAATCGCGGCGGCCATCTTTGCCGGCGCCATCCCCAGCCGCCGCTTGTCCACGCTTTGGGTGAAATGCCCCGCCTTGTTGAACCGCACCGCGTTCTTGACGCAGCGGCAGACGATATAAAGCAGATCGACCGGATCGCCGCCTGCGTTGTAGCGGTCCCGCACCGCGTTGAAGTACCCCGGGCCGCCCTGCTCCTGGCCGCGCCACACCTCGCCGTAGCGCGCCGCCGTCGCGTCCGGCCGGTCGATGATCGCCCGCCACAACTCGCCCATCGGCGCCAGCACGTCGCCCAGCACGATACGCGGCGGCTTTCGGTGATGTGCCGCCCACAACGACATCGCGGCGGAACCGGCGAACGGCTCGAACCACGTCTCGATATGGTTGGGGACATGGGCCCCGATCAGCGGTGCCAGCGCTCGCTTGCTGCCCTGGTAGGGAATCGGATGCGGCAGCCGCGTCCACGCCCGCCCTTCCAATGCCCGCCCCCCTCTGCTATACGCCGCGCCCGCGCGGGCACCCCTGGAGGCCGGCGTTGTACCTATTGGAGCGAACCATGGCCAACTACACAACGATCGAGGCCGAGGCGCGCGCGCGTGCAGGTAAGGGGGCAGCACGGGCGACTCGGCGTGGCGGGAAGGTTCCCGCCGTCATCTACGGTGCCCGCCTTCCCCCCACCAACATCGCGCTCGACCCGCGCGCGGTCTATCGCGAGTTGCACCACACCGGCTGGCGCTCGCGCCTGTTCGAAGTCAAGGTCGGCGACGCGGCCACCCGCGTCCTGATCCGCGACGTGCAGTTCCACCCGGTCACGGACCAGCCGGTGCATGTGGACTTCCAGCGCCTTGCCGCCGGCGAGAAAATCCGCGTGGCCGTCGCCGTGCATTTTCACAACGAACTCACCTCGCCGGGCCTCAAGCGGGGCGGCGTGCTGAACGTCGTGCGCCACACGGTCGAATGCCTCGTGGACCCGGACAACGTGCCACCGCATTTCGACGCCGATCTCGGTGCGCTCGACATCAACGACACGGTGCGCTGGTCGGCGCTGAGCGGGACGGACGGGGTGCGAGCCATCATCGGCGACCGCGACTTCGTCGTCGCCACCATCGCGCCGCCGACCAAGAGCATGGAGCCGGTGGTCGATCCGAACGCGCCGGTGGCGGCGGTGGCGGCAGCCCCGGCCAAGGGTGCGGCCCCCGCGAAGGCGGCGGCTCCGGCCAAAGGAGCGGCCCCTGCCAAGGCAGCCGCAGCGCCGGCGAAGGCGCCTGCCAAGCCTGCGGCCAAAAAGTAACCGGCACGGACCATTCGCCATGCTGCTCTGGGTCGGCCTCGGCAACCCCGAGCCGGGCATGGCGCGCCAGCGCCACAATATCGGCTTCATGGCGCTCGACGTCATCGCCAGCCGCCACGGGTTCTCCCCGTGGCGGCAGCGATTTCGCGGGCTGGTGGCGGAGGGCACCGTCGGCGGCGAGAAGGTGCTGGCATTGAAGCCGATGACCTACATGAACGATTCAGGCCAAAGCGTGCAGCCGGCCGCCGCGTTCTACAAACTGGAGCCGGCCGCCATCACCGCGTTCCACGACGAGCTGGACCTGATCCCCGGCAAAATCCGCGTCAAGCGCGGCGGCGGGGCCGCCGGCCACAACGGCCTGCGCTCGATGGACAGGATGCTCGGCTCGCCGGACTACTGGCGCGTCCGCCTCGGCATCGGGCATCCGGGATCGAAGGAGCGAGTGCTCGGCTACGTACTCGGCGATTTCGCCAAGGCGGACGTGGCGTGGCTGGTGCCGACGCTGGACGCAGTGGCGGATTCCGCCGCGCTGCTGGCAGCCGGCAAGCCCGAGGATTTCATGACCAAAGTCGCGCTGCTCACTCAGGACGTTTCATAGTTATGGGCTTCAACTGCGGCATCGTCGGCCTGCCCAATGTCGGCAAAAGCACGCTGTTCAACGCGCTGACGGCAACCGCCGCAGCCCAGGCAGCGAACTACCCCTTCTGCACCATCGAACCGAACGTCGGCCGCGTTGCGGTGCCGGACCCGCGCCTTGCCGTGCTGGCCGCCATCGGCAAGAGCGCGAAGATTGTGCCGACGAGCCTGGAATTCGTGGACATCGCCGGCCTCGTGCGCGGCGCCAGCAAGGGCGAGGGTCTCGGCAACCAGTTTTTGGCCAACATTCGCGAGGTGGACGCCATCGTCCATGTCCTGCGCTGCTTCGAGGATGCCGACATCACCCATGTCGAAGGCAGCGTCGATCCGATCCGCGATGCCGAGACGGTAGAAACCGAACTGATGCTGGCCGATCTGGACAGCACGGAAAAGCGGCTGATCAATTTGCAAAAGAAAGCCCGTGGCGGCGACAAGGAGAGTGCGGCAACGGTCGCGATCCTCGAACCCATCGTCGCCGCCTTGCAAGCTGGCCAGCCCGCCCGCACCGCGATCAAGCCGGCGGACGTGGAAGCCGCCAAGCGGCTGCAACTGATGACCTCCAAGCCCGTCCTGTACGTCTGCAATGTCGAGGAAGCGTCGGCTGCCACCGGCAACGCCTTCTCCGAACGGGTGGCGGCTCGGGCCAAGGCCGAAGGTGCGGCCTGCGTCGTCGTCTCCGCCGCCATCGAGGCCGAAGTCAGCCAGTTGCCGGAAGCGGACCGCGGCGAGTTCCTGGAAGGTCTCGGCCTCCACGACAGCGGCCTCGACCGCGTGATCCGCGCCGGTTACGCGCTGCTGGGCCTGATCACCTATTTCACCGTCGGCCCGAAGGAGACGCGCGCCTGGACCATCGTGAGGGGCACCAAGGCGCCACAGGCCGCCGCCGTCATCCACAACGACTTCGAACGCGGCTTCATCGCCTCCGAGACCATCGGCTACGACGATTTCGCCACCTACAAGGGCGAGGCGGGCGCCAAGGAAGCGGGCAGGATGCGGGTCGAGGGCAAGGAATACGTCGTGAAGGATGGCGACGTGCTGCTGTTCCGTTTCAACGTGTAGGCGTCAATCTTCGTCGGCCTCCGCAGCCCCCGTGAGGTCGATGCCGGCGTAGAATTCGGCCAGCGGGACCGAAATCCCGATTTCCGGCATATCCAGCACTGCGTCCGGCCCAAGAATATGGCCTATCCAGTCGTCACCATCGGCGGTACGGGTGAACATCGTGCCTTCGATGGCTGTCTGCTCAAGCATAACATAGCGACGAACCGACGCGGTGCCGGCGTACTCGCGATTCTTCGCCATCCGGTCGGTGTGCGCGGTGGACTTGCTCAGCACCTCGAAGATGACGACGGGTTCGGCAGCCATTGTGCTACTCGGCACGAGCGGCGCACAGGTCACGAATGCATCGGGATACCGAATGCTCCCCATGACCTCGATCTTGATATTGCTGCCGTGGACCCGGCAAGGCTTGCCCCGCAGCCGGATGTTCAGGGCGGTCACGATATTGCCTTGGATCAGATCATGCCCCTGCGTCCCACCCGTCATCGCAATCGGGCGAATGCCGTCGAACTCGTAACGCAGTTCCTGCCGTTCCTCCCAAGCAAGGAACGTCTCAATCGTCCAAGGCTTCAGCGCACTGCTCATCGCCGCCCCCAATCACCGATCCGCCCGATGATACTCCTTGTTCGGCATCATGTCCGTCGCCGCCGCCATGCGGTTGGACAGGTTGAACAGCGCCACCGTCTCGGCGAGGTCGAAAATATCCTCGTTGGTCAGCCCCTGCGCCCGCAACGCCTCGCGGTCGGCCTCGTCGATCAAATGGAGTTCCGTCGTCAGCTTCCAGGCGAAATCCAGCATCACACGCTGCCGCACCGGCAATTTCGCCACGCGATAGTTGAACGCCAGCATCTCACCCAGTTCGGGATCACCGGACAGTTTCCGCACCGCCGCACCGTGTGCCACCAAACAATAATAGCAACGATTGGCCGACGACACGACCACCGCCACCATCTCCCGCTCCAGCTTCGACAGGCCGGACGGCGAAAGCATGATCTCGTTGTAGGCAGCCATGAAATTGCGCAGCCGCTGCGGCCGGAAACTCAGCGCCGAATAGACGTTCGGCACGAAACCCAGTTTTTCGACGCACTTCGCCCAGATCGCTTTCAGATCATCGTCCAGCGTTGCCGGATCGGGGACGCCAAGGGCGGAAATATGATCGGGTTGCGGCATGGGGCAAAGCCTACGCCGCTGCCTCGATGTCCTCCAGGCTGAACTGCGCCGCTTCTTCGTCGTAGGTGTAGAGCTCGGCGTAGCGGCCCCAGGCGATTGCGGTGCGCAGCGTGTCCTCGGCATAGTCGGGGGACATGTGATCCTCCAGTTCGTCGCGGAACCGCACGGCCGAAGCGCGATGGTTCCAGCGTTCGTCCAGCGTGCGGCGGATCGCGGCCACCAGCGGCACATGCGCACGCAGGGCGGCAGCGAACAGCGCCTTGCGGCCGTCCGTATCCGCGTGTGCGAATTCTTTTCCCGGTTCGGACAGTTTAAGATCGCCCTCCTCCAGCACGCCGAACCCCAACAATTGCAGCGCCTCGCCCATCGGCAGCAATTCGTCCGCTTCCAGTTGGAGCGCCGCCGCCAGCGCCGGCAGGTCGGCGCGGCCGTCGTACGGATGGCCCGCCATTGTCTCGATCAGGCCGGCGAGCAGGTTGGTCGAGACCGGCTGCAACGGGGTCGCGAACGTCACATCCACCGCCGGGGTCGCCGCCGTCGTGGCCTTCGGGATCACCGTCGCCCGCCGCGTCATCAGCGCATAGATATCGTCCACCAGCTGCCGGAACGCCGCATCGTGCCGGTTGCGCGGATGCGCGAACGGCACCCGTAACTCGCTCGCCACCCGGCCGGGGTTGGAGGAGAACACCAGGATGCGATCGCACATCAGCACCGCTTCCTCGATGTTGTGCGTGACCATCAGCACCGACTTGATCGGCAGCTTGCCCTCCATCCACAAATCGATCAGGTCGGTGCGCAGCGTCTCGGCGGTCAGCACGTCCAGCGCCGAGAACGGCTCGTCCATCAGCAGCAGGTCGGGATGCACCACCAGCGCCCGCGCCAGCCCCACGCGCTGCCGCATGCCGCCCGAAAGCTCCTTCGGGTAGGCGCTCTCGTAGCCACCCAGGCCGATCAGGTCGATCGCCTCCTCCGCCCGCTTGTCGCGCTCGGCGCGCGGCGTGCCCAGCGCCTCCAGCCCCAGTTCCACGTTCTCCTGCACCGTCAGCCACGGGAACAGCGCAAAGCTCTGGAACACCATCGCCACGCCCTGCGTCGGCCCGCTTACCGGCTTGCCCTGCCAGCGCACATCCCCGGCGGTCGGCGTCAGCAGACCCGCCACGATCCGCAGCAGCGTCGATTTGCCGGAGCCGGAGCGGCCGAGCAGCCCCACGATCTCGCCGTTGGCGATGGACACGTTCACATCGTCCAGCACCAGCAGATCCGCGCTGCTGTCCTTGTGGTAGGACTGTCGGCAGGCGCGGACTTCCAGCAGCGGTGTCGCGGCGACGGTTTCGGTGATCGCGTCCATGGGCGGCCCTCTCAGGACAAGGTCAGGCGTCGCGTGGCATAGCCGTACATCGGCCGCCACACCGCGCGGTTGAAGCCGAGCACGAAGGCGGACATCACCACCACGCCAAGCACGATGCGCGGGAAATCCCCGGCGTCCGTCGCGTGCGCGATGTAAGCGCCAAGCCCGTGCGCCGAGAGCTTGTCGTCGCCCCAGGAAGCAACCTCGGACACGATGGAAGCGTTCCACGAGCCGCCGGAGGCGGTGATGGCGCCGGTGACGAAATACGGGAAAATGCCGGGCAGCATCACCTTGCGCCACCACAGCAGGCCGCCGATGCGAAAGTTCTTCGCTGCCTCCTGCAAGTCGCCGGGAAAGGCGGAGGCGCCAGCCACGACATTGAACAAGATGTACCATTGGGTGCCGAGAATCATCAGCGGGGTCAGCCAAACGTCGGCGTTCAGATGGAATTTGACGATGACGACGACGAAGATCGGAAACAGCAAATTGGCCGGAAACGCCGCCAAAAACTGCGCCAGCACCTGAATCCGCCGCGCCCAGTTCGGCCGCAGGCCGATCCAGACGCCAATCGGCACCCAAACCACGCTCGCCAGCGCGATCAGCACCACCACGCGCAGCAGCGTGATGCAGCCCAGCCCCACCGCCTCGCCCAGATCGGCCCAGCCGACATTGTTGGCGGCGATATATTCCACCACTTTCCAGGCCGCACCCGCCACCGCGAGCGCGACCACGGCATAGAACACGAGATCGCCGAACGTGTTCGGCGCCTTGACGGTCTGCACACTCTTACGAACCGGCTTGCCCAGCCGCCATGTCCCCACCGCACTCAGCACGTCGCCGATGGCGCCGCCGGCAGTACGCAGCACATGCGTCCGCCGCAGCAATTTCAGCACCCACGGGTCTTCGCCGGTCGAACTGGCGGTGAACTCGAACCGGAATTTGGCCGACCACGCGACCAGCGGGCGGAACAGCAACTGATCGTACAGCAGGATCACCACCAGCATCGCCAGGATCGCCCAAAGCACAGCGCCGAGATCCCGCTTGTCGAGCGCCAGCGCCACGTAGGAGCCGATGCCCGGCAGGGTAAATGTCTTGTCGCCCAGCGTGATCGCCTCGGACGCAACGACGAAGAACCAGCCGCCGGACATCGACAGCATCGTGTTCCACACGAGGCCCGGCATCGCGAACGGCACATCGAGGCGCCAGAACCGCTGCCACGTCGTCAGGTGAAAACTCTGCGTCGCTTCGGCCAGATCGCTCGGCGTCGTCACCAGCGACTGATAGAAACTGAACGCCATGTTCCAGGCTTGGCTCGTGAAGATCGCGAAGATCGCCGCCAGTTCCAGCCCCAGCACGCGGCCGGGAAACAGGCTCATGAAGAACACGGTGGTGAAGGACAGGAACCCCAGGATCGGCACCGATTGCAGCACGTCGAGCAGCGGGATCAGCACGATGCCGGCGCGGCGGCTGCGCGCAGCGAACGGCGCGTAGGTAAAGGTGAACAGCAGCGAGGCGGCGAGGGCTGCGAACATCCGCATGGTCGTGCGCAGCGCGTATTCGGGCAGGTTGGTGGGCGACAGATCGACGGCCAGCGCCTCCGGCGCATCGAGCGGCTTGAAGGTGCCGGGGGCGGCCTGCGCGAAGGCCATGATCAGGCCGAACACGCACAGCAAGGCGGCCAGATCCCAGGCGTTCGGCAGCCGCCGGCCGAGGGCCAGGGCCGGGTGGACGGTACTGGACATCGCATGCGTTCCCGGTTGGGGGGCTGGACCGGGCACCGAAGCACGCCGGCGGCGCCAGTTAGCGCAAGCACAATGCCCGTGTCACCCAACCAATTGTGGCGGTTCGGTTAAACCGCATAGGCACGACACAAAGCGATACAGCCCGTTGAATTTCCGGCCGGTTCAGCGCGTTCCGGTGCTGCCGAACCCGCCCGCGCCCCGCGCCGTGCCCGGCAGCACGTCCACTTCCCGCCACGCCGCGCGGACCACCGGCGAGACCACCGCCTGCGCGATCCGCATCCCCCGCTCGACGACGAACGGCGCGTCGCCCGCGTTCATCACGATCACCTGCAACTCGCCGCGAAAATCCTCGTCCACGGTGCCTGGACTGTTGGGCAGCACGATACCGTGCTTGAGCGCGAGGCCGGAGCGTGGCCGCACCTGCAACTCATACCCCGCCGGCAGCGCGATTTTCAGCCCCGTCGGCACCAGCACACGGGCGCCCGGTAAGATGGTCATGGGCTCGCCGACCGCCGCCAACAAATCCATGCCGGCCGCGCCCTCGGTCGCGTATGCCGGCAGCGGCAGGCCCTCGGCGTGCGGGAGGCGGACGACGTCGATAGGGACGGGGGCGAAGGACAAACTCATAGGCAACCCACGTCATGCCCGCGCAGGCGGGCATCCACGCGGCAGGGTCGCCGCCATGCTCGCGGCGTCCTTTCCGAGACCCCCGACACCGTTTGGCGGCACGGCGTGGATGCCCGCCTTCGCGGGCATGACGAATTTGCACGCCGTAGGGCGCATAAGCGACGCGTCATGCGCCGACGCAACGCGCCGTGCCGCCGCTGGCAGGCTTATTCGCCCCGGCGGAGCGGCGCGCCTCCATGCGATCCAGGCTTGCCCGCGCGAGCGCGAACCCCGCTTCCGAAGACACGGTGCGGCCGGCCGAGATGTCCGCCTCGCTCTCGGCAAGCGCCTCGATCCATTCCGCCGGAGCAGCAGCGTCGCTTGCGATCTTGTCCATCACGAGAGGCTAAGGCGTCCGCGCGGCAATTTCCACCCCGGTGTTGGTCGGACCGCCACCGCCCAAAGCCTCCGCAATCCGCCCCGCCAGCCGCCTCGCAACTTCGTCCTTGCCCGCGCGCGGCCACGGTTCGGCGCCGGCCTCGGTGAACAGCACCACCTCGTTCTCCGTCCCGCCCATGATACCGGTCCCGGCGCCGACGTCGTTGGCGACGATCCAGTCGCAGTTCTTGCGGCGGCGCTTGTCCTCGGCATGCATGCGCAGATCGTGTGTCTCGGCTGCGAACCCCACCACCAGGGTCGGCCGCAGCGGCCCCGCCGCCGCAATGGTCGCCAGAATGTCGGGATTTTGCGTCAGCGTCAGTTCGGGCGGAGACCCGGCGGGAGTCTTCTTAAGCTTCAGGTCGGCCGCGTGCGCCACCCGCCAATCGGCCACTGCGGCGGCGAACACCCCGACGTCCGCCGGCAGTGCCAAACGGCAGGCCGCCAGCATCTGCTCGGCCGTCTCGACGTGCCGCACCTCCACGCCCGCCGGATCGGCCACGCTCACCGGGCCGCTCACCAGCGTCACCCGCGCGCCCAGCGCGGCCAACGCCGCTGCGATCGCATGCCCCTGCCGCCCGCTGCTGCGGTTGGCGATGTAGCGCACCGGATCGATCGGCTCGTGCGTCGGCCCGCTCGTCACCAGCGCGTGCTTGCCGGCCAACGGCCCAGGCGCAAGCGATCCCCGGATCGCCGCAAAAATCGAAGGCGGCTCGGCCAGCCGGCCGAACCCATACTCGTTGCAGGCCATCGCCCCCTCGTCCGGCCCGACGACGGCCACGCCGCGCGCCATCAGCGTCGCCATGTTAGCGACCGTGGCCGCATGCTCCCACATCCGCACGTTCATCGCCGGCGCCACCAGGACCCGCTTGTCCGTCGCGAGCAGCAGCGTCGTCGGCAGATCGTCGGCGATCCCCGCCGCCATTTTCGCCAGAATGTTCGCCGTGGCGGGCGCCACCACCACCAGATCGGCCGCCCGCGACAACTGGATATGCCCCATCTCGCTCTCGTCGGTCAGCGAGAACAGGTTTGTATAGACACGATGTTCCGTCAGCGCCTGCACCGACAGCGGCGTCACGAACTGCTCCGCCGCCTGCGTCAGCACGGCCGTCACGCCGCAGCCGTCCCGGCGCAGCAGCCGCACCAGTTCCAGCGCCTTGTAGGCGGCGATCCCGCCCGAGACGATCAGCAGCACCCGCTTGCCCGCCAGGCTCACAGCCGCCAGCCGCCATGGATCGCCGCAATCCCGCCCGACAGGTTTTGCACCGTCACGCGGGACAGCCCCGCTGTCTCCAGCATCCCGGCCAATGTCGCCTGGTCCGGAAACGTGCGAATGCTCTCGGCCAGATAGCGGTAGCTATCCGCATCACCCGCGATCCGCTGGCCAAGCCGGGGCAGCACGGAGAAGCTCCACGCATCGTAGATCGGCCGCAGCGCCGCGACGTTCACCCGCGAAAACTCCAGGCAGAAAAACCGCCCGCCCGGCTTCAGCACCCGCCGCGCCTCCGCCAGCACCGCCTGCTTGTCGGTGCAGTTGCGCAAGCCGAACGCGATCGACACGCGATTCACCGACCGGTCCGGCACCGGCAGCTTTTCCGCGTCCATCACCGCCAGCGACAGATCGGCGGCGATCCCGCGCTGCAAGGCCCGGTCTCGCCCCACGGCCAGCATCGCCGGGTTGATGTCCGACAGGATCGCCGGCCCGCCGCCCCGCGCCAACCACGCGAACGAAATATCCCCCGTCCCGCCCGCCAGATCGAGCAGCCTGCGCCCCGGCCTCGGGTCCAAGGCGGTCACGAAAATCCGCTTCCAGACGCGGTGGACGCCGAGCGACATCAGGTCGTTCATCAGGTCGTAGCGTGGCGCCACGCTCTCGAACACCGCGCGCACCAGCGGCTTCTTGTCGCCCGTCGGCACCTGGCGGTAGCCGAAATCCGTCGTATCGGCGGTATTGTCGCTCATGGCCGCCACCTATACCCTGCGGGCGGCCATGCCGGAACTGCCAGAAGTCGAAACCGTGATGCGCGGCCTGCGGGCGCGGCTGGAAGGGCGCGTGATCGCCCGTGTCCGCCTCGGCCGCCCCGACCTGCGCTGGCCCTTCCCCCCCGGCCTCGGCCAAATGCTGACCGGCGCCCGTGTGACCGGCTTTCGCCGCCGCGCCAAATACATCCTGATGCGCCTGGATCGCGGCGAAAGCGTGCTGCTGCATCTCGGCATGTCCGGCCGCATGCTGATCGCGCCGGATGATGAAGGCGTCCCGGTCCTGCACGAGCATCTGTCGCTGCACACGGACGACGGCTGGCGCGTCGGCTTCGTCGATCCGCGGCGCTTCGGCTCGGTCGATCTCGTGGCCACCGACGCAGAAGATTCCCACCGGCTGCTCGCCGGCCTCGGGCCGGAGCCGCTGGACGATATGTTCGACGCCGCCGTGCTGTCGGAGATGCTGCGCGGCAAACGCACCCCGATCAAGGCGGCCCTGCTCGATCAGCGCAACGTTGCCGGTCTGGGCAACATCTATGTGTGCGAGGCGCTGTTCCGTGCCCGTGTCAGCCCGCAACGCGGTGCGGACAGCGTGGCGGGTGCGCGTGCCGCGCGCCTCGTGCCCGCCATCAAAATGGTACTGACCGAAGCCATCGCCGCCGGCGGGTCGTCGTTGCGCGACTACGTGCAGCCGGGCGGCGAACTCGGCTATTTCCAGCACGCATGGCAGGTGTACGGGCGCGAGGGCGAATTGTGCGCCACCTGCCCCGGCCCGCCACGTTGCGTCGGCATCCATCGCATCGTCCAATCCGCGCGCAGCACGTTCTACTGTCCGCGTCTGCAACGCTAGCCACCACCGTTCCGAGGAGCGCCCAAAAATGCCCGAATTCATCCTGGTGGAAACGCATGGCCGCGTCGGCCTGATCCGTCTGAACCGTCCCACCGTGCTCAACGCGCTGTGCGACGAACTGATGGAAGAACTCGGCACACAGTTGCTGGCGTTCGACGCCGATCCCGCCATCGGCGCCATCGTGCTGACCGGCTCGGACAAAGCGTTCGCCGCCGGCGCCGACATCAAGCAGATGAAGGATCGCGTGTACCCGGACGTGGTGCTCGACGATTTCATCGCGCGGTGGGAAACCATTTTGCGTGTGCGCAAGCCGGTGATCGCCGCCGTCGCGGGCTTCGCACTCGGCGGTGGCTGCGAATTGGCGATGATGTGCGACATCATCGTCGCCGCCGACACCGCGAAGTTCGGCCAGCCGGAGATCAATCTCGGCGTCATTCCCGGCGCCGGCGGCTCGCAACGATTGACGCGCGCCGTGGGCAAATCAAAGGCCATGGACCAGATTCTCACAGCCCGGTTCATGGACGCGGCCGAAGCCGAGCGCAGCAATCTTGTCTCGCGCGTGGTCCCGGCGGCCGAGCTTGTTGCGGAAGCCATCAAGATGGGTGACAAAATCGCGAGCCTGAGCCCGGTCGCGGTCGTGCTGGCCAAGCAGGCGGTCAATCGCGCGTTCGAAACCACGCTCGGCGAAGGCATCCGCGCCGAACGGTCGCTGTTCCTGTCACTGTTCGGCACGCATGACCAGCGCGAGGGCATGGCTGCGTTCGCAGAGAAGCGCAAACCGAATTTCAGGCTGGGTTGAATGACGGCTCTGTCACCGCGCGGTCACAGTGGGGGGAAAATGGTGTCGTCGATTTTTGGCCGCGCGCGATTGCCTGCCGAGTGCCTCGGCGTGTCGCGTCAACGGGTAAGGGCGTGGCCTGCATGCCGCGCCTCGCATGGCGGCCACGCTTCCGGCGCCGCACGCTCGTTTGGCTTTCTTGACTTCACCGCCCGCCCCCAATAAGACCGCCGCTCACTGTTGCAGGCGGCCTCGCCATTTTGCAGGGCAGCCGGCATGCCCGACACGATAGCGCCCGCCTTGATCCCACCCGACTTGATCTGCCCGACTTGATCCGATTGAAGAGAGCAATGGCCAACAACCCCTCTGCGACCAAACGCATCCGCCAGACCGCTGTGCGCACCGAGCGCAATCAGGCCCGTAAGTCGCGCATGCGAACCTTCGTCAAGAAGGTCGAGACCGCGATCGCCGGCGGTGACAAGGCCGTTGCGGCCGAGGCGCTGCGGGCAGCCCAGCCGGAAATGCAGCGCGCCGCCACCAAGGGCGTGACGCATCCCAACACCGTGGCGCGCAAGCTGTCGCGCCTGTCGGCCCGTATCAAGGCGTTGAGCGCCGGCTAACGGAATGGTCTGGTGCTCGCGGTCCATGGTCGGGCCGCGTCGCACGGCCGCTTGGCGCCGGCCCTGACGGGCAAGGCAGGCTGGGCCACCGCCCGGCGAGATGAGAATCTGAGACACAGCCAATAACGCAAATATTTACTCCGACCTCATTTTCGGCGGAGTAATTGGTTTATTTGCGTGTTTTACCATTGCATTCGGTTCGAGAGATTTTGATTGCCTTGGGGCGGGTTTCCCCGTAGTCATTATTCAACGGCGGGACGGTTTCCCTGCCACTTCGTGAATGATCCAGCAGTGGCTCGCGCGGTATTGCGGGCAAAGCGCATTGGCAGCACCGTCGTCGGCTGCCCAGGGTGGGGGGTGTGCGTTCGATGCAAGGGGGCACGCAGGACGGAAGCAGCGCGGACGATTCGGTGGCGCTCGACGAGCCGCAATTTGCCCAGCAATGGGCCAGGGTGCGCGGCCGCCTGCAAACCGAGGTTGGCGACGTCGAATACCGCACATGGCTGCGCCAAATGTCGTTCGGCGGTGTCGATGGCGACGAGGTCACGGTGCGCCTGCCGACACGCTTCCTGCGCGACTGGGTCCGTAGCCACTACGGCGACCGGCTGAACGCGCTTTGGCAGTCGGAAAACCGGGGCATCCGCCGCGTCGATATCCGCGTCGGCGGCACCACCGAATTGGCGCTCGCCGAAAGCGTGGCGCCGGTCGAGGAGGCGCCATCGGTCGCGATCTCACCCACCAGCGCACTCACCGTCGCCGCGATGGCCGCCGTTCCGGCGCCATCGGTCCCGGCCGCTCCCCGCAGCGACGCCCCCCGAAGCGATGATCGGGCCGGCGAGGGCGCCACGCTCGACCCGCGTTTCACGTTCGACAGCTTCGTCGTCGGCAAGCCGAACGAGTTCGCCTACGCCTGCGCCCGCCGTGTGGCGGAGCAGCCGGCCTTCACCGGCTTCAACCCGCTGTTCCTGTATGGCGGTGTCGGCCTGGGCAAGACCCATCTGATGCACGCCATCGCCTGGGAACTGACGGGCGGCGCACGGCCGGTCTCGGTCGCCTACATGTCCGCCGAGCGGTTCATGTATCGCTTCATCGCCGCCATTCGCAGCCAGGCGACGATGGAGTTCAAGGAGCAGCTTCGCAGCCTCGACGTGCTGATGGTGGACGATCTGCAATTTCTCATCGGCAAGGACGCGACGCAGGAGGAGTTCTTTCACACCTTCAATGCGTTGGTCGATGCCGGCAAGCAGATCGTCGTCTCCGCCGACAAGTCGCCCTCCGACCTGTCCGGGCTGGAGGAGCGGGTTCGTACCCGTCTCGGCTGCGGCATGGTCGCGGACCTGCACGCGACCACGTACGAACTGCGCATTTCCATCCTGGAGGCCAAGGCGGCGCGCGCCGGCGTTCCGGTTCCGGGCCGCGTGATGGAGTTCCTGGCCCAGAAGATCACCACCAACGTCCGCGAGTTGGAAGGCGCGCTGAACCGCCTGATCGCCCATGCCAACCTGTTCAGCCGCCCGGTCACGCTGGAAGCCACGCAGGAAGTGCTGCACGACGTGCTGAAGGCGCACGATCGCCGCGTGACCATCGAGGAAATCCAGAAGCGCGTCGCCGAGCATTGGAACATCAAGCTGAGCGACATGACCTCGGCCCGCCGTGCCCGCGCGGTGGCCCGGCCGCGGCAGGTGGCGATGTATCTGGCCAAACAACTCACCAGCCGCTCGCTGCCGGAAATCGGCCGCAAATTCGGCAACCGCGACCACACGACGGTGATGCACGCGGTCTCCCGCGTGACGGAACTGATGGAGCGCGACAACGGCTTCGCCGAGGACGTGGAGTTGCTGCGGCGGATGCTGGAGAGCTAGGATCTCGCGTGGAAATGACTGATTCGTTCTGTCACCCCGGCGAAGGCCCATGGGCGCTGACATAGGCGCTTTCTTCTCCCTCTCCGCCCCAACGGGGCGGAGAGGGAGAAGAAGAGCGCGGACCAGTTTCGTCTTATGTCAGCGCCTATGCGCCTTCGCCGGAATGACGGAGGCGGACGTTTAGTTTCGAACAAACCCATCGCCCGCCCCGCCGCCGCGCGCGATTTTATGTCCCGACATGATTTTCCGCTTGCCCAGATCGCGTCATACATACTAACATGTCTGCGTGAACAACACCCCAAACCTTTCCCCGGCCGAGCGCCTCGGGATTTTGATCGAGTTTCTGATCCAGGCGCTGCTGGTGCGGGCCGGCTGGTGCCTGCCGCGCTGGCTGATCGCCAGGATCGAGGACCAGCTCCGCGGCATCGGCGAAGATTTCGCCCTCCTCGCGGCCCGCATCGCCGAGCGGCAAGCCGCCGCCGCAGCCGCAGCCGCAGCCGCCGAGCAAGCCGCCGAAATTCCGGCCCAGGCTCCCGAAGCCGGGACTGCCGAAGCCGGGGCCGGAGCATCGTCCGCAGATCGAAGCCGAAGGGCTCGTGCGGACAGAACTGATTCAGTTCGTCACCCCGGCGAAGGCCGGGGTCCAGAGCTTGCACCTGCGAAGGCGGAGGGCCGCGCGAAAGTCGGAGCGGGCGGCTCCCGGATTCCGGCTTTCGCCGGAATGACGAACATGGAGCGTTTATTCCATCGCAATCCCACAGTACCCGCCGCCTCGCCCCGCGCGCGCGGCCCCCGCTCCCCGCCGATCCAGCCGCCTTGCAAATGCGCTCCAAAATTTTCGACCTGGGAAATGCCGGCGCCTTGGCACGCCCATAATGTTACGTTATCGCAATTAAATACCGTCCGACGCAAGCCGGCCCTTGACGCGTGCCCCCCGCGTACGCCACACCCCGCTCCCTGCGCGCGGGACGGGGCTGTAGCTCAGTTGGGAGAGCGCCTCGTTCGCAATGAGGAGGTCAGGGGTTCGATTCCCCTCAGCTCCACCACCGTCCCGCGTTTGCGATACATGAACAAACCCCCGGCGGCCTCTGTAACGCGATCCTGCCCCGCCACCCGGCTCTCGCGACGGTCGTCGTCGTCAAAAAAACAGGAGGATCGCCATGGCTCTGAGCCAGCAACAGGTCGAGCAGTACCACGAAGACGGATTCCTGATGGTCGAGGACCTGTTCACGCCGTCGGAATTGCAGCCGGTCATGGACGAGATTTCCGGCCTCGTCGATGACCTCGCGGACCGGCTCTACAAGGCCGGCAAGATCGCCGACAAGCACGCGGACCAGGATTTCTACCATCGCCTCACCGCGCTGGAGAAGGAATTCAAGGGTGCGGCCGTGCTGATCCACACCAACGGCTGGCTCGGGCCGGAACTGGCGCGCCTGTGGTCGGCGCCGCGCCTGCTGGACATCATCGAGCAGTTCATCGGCCCCGACATTGCCGGTCATCCGGTGTGGAACATCCGCTCCAAGACACCGGACACCAAACTGATGACGGTGCCGTGGCATCAGGACACCGCCTATCTCGCGCCGGGCGCCGAGCGCACGTTGCAGCCGACGGCGTGGATCCCGTTCATCGACGCCAACGCGGTCAATGGCGGGCTGGAAGTGCTGCGCGGCGGCCATCGCTCCGGCAAGGTCGCCCGGCACAGGCTGGAAAACACCGCCGGCAGCCCCGGTTCCTGGTATCTGTATGTCGAGGACAACGAACTTCCGCAAGGCGAGCCGGTCGGTTGCGACATGCGCATGGGGTCGGTGCTGTTCCTGAATCAGTTGATCCCGCATCGCTCGCGCGAGAACCGCTCCGACAAGATCCGCTGGAGCGTCGATCTGCGCTATCAGGATCCGAAACTTCCCAGCGGAGATCAGGGCGGTTCAGGGGTGATCGTCATGCGCAAGGCCGCCGATCCGTCGTTCCGGGTCGATTGGGACCGGTGGGCGGCGGAGCAGCGGGTGGCGTACGAGCGGCAGCGGGGGCTGAACACGGCCGATCCATTCTCCACCCAGGTGTCCGGCATGTGGATGGATCGCTGGCGCGAACTGGCCTGACGGAGCGCCACCGGAAGTTGCCAGCCTCCGGCGCTTCGATATAGTCGGCCTGGTCAGTCCAGGATCCGCCCCCGATGGCACACACGCCGGCGATGAGCGAGCACGAGTATCGGGAGAACACGTTCTTTCGCGTGTTCGGCTCCGTGCCCGAGCCGGTGTTCGAGTCCGCCTCCGAACAGACCGAGATTTGGGGCCGGCCCTGGGGCTGCACCAACGATGTCGGCAAGCTGCGCGCCGTGCTGATGCATCGCCCAGGCGACGAATTGTCCGTGGTCGAGGACAAGCCGATGCCGGAGATCGGCGGGTTCGGCGACCCCGAGAAAGGCTGGTACTGGATGGGCCGCACGCTGCCCGACCTGCCGGCGATGCAGGCGGCGCACGATGCGCTCGCGGCGCTGCTGCGCAGCGAAGGCGTCGAGATCGTCTATGTGGACCAGGCCGCGCCGGGCCGCATGAAACAGATTTTCACCCGCGACAGCGTGATCGGCGTCAAGGGCGGCGCCATCGTCACCCGCCTCGCCCGGCGCGTGCGGCGCGGCGAGGAACTGCCGGTGACGCGCGCGCTCGCCCGCGCCGGCTGCCCGATCCTGAGCACGCTGCACGGTGGCGCGGTGTTCGAGGGCGGCGGTTTCGCGATGCTCGACGACAAGACCGCCGTCTGCTCCGTCAGCGTCGCCTGCAATCCGGAGGGCGTGCGGCAAGTGGAAATGCTGCTAGAGACACTGGGAGTCTCGCTGATCAAGGTGCCGATGCCGGGCTACCGCATCCATATCGACGGCAGCTTCGTGATGATCGACGGCGACACGGCCATCGTCAACGTCAACGAACTGCCCTACGTGTTCATCGAGGAACTGAAGCGCCGCCGCATCCGGATGATCGACCTGCCGCCGGACGACAATGCGTTTTCGCTCAATTGCCTCGCGGTCGCGCCCGGCCGGATCATCATGCACACGCAGCGCACGCCCCGCCTCGCGGATGCGCTGGACCACAACCAGATCACCGTGCTGCCCATCGAGTACGAATGCGTCGAACTGGGCGGCGGCGGCATCCATTGTTCCACCGCGCCGCTGGCGCGCGACCCGATCTGAGCGCCGCAATGCCCCCCGATCCGCACGATAGCGTGGTGGCCCACATTGCCCGAACCCGGTTTCCCTTTCCGGGCCAGACGACGTGGCCGGCGGACTACGTGACACTGACCAACGTGCCACAGCGCCGGCGTGGCATCCCGCTCGACGGTGCCGAGCATTTTCCCGACATCGTCATCGTCGATGCCCAGGGCCGCACGCGCGAGATCGGCGAGGTCGAAATGACCGTCGATGCGGCCGCTGTTGCACATTTGCGCGCCGCGTCGGCCGCCACCGACGACGACACGCCGACCGGGGTGCGGCATTTTTTCATGTACGTGCCGACCGGGCTGGAACAGGCGGCGCAAACGCTGCTGGAGACGAACGGCATCTCCTATGCCGGCGTACGCAGCTTTACCGTCGGCGGCGACGGCGCGATCGAAATTGTGCCCTACGTCACCAAGGGCGACAGCTACGACCACCAATAGCCATACGCCGTCACCCCGGCGACAGCCGGGGTCCAGAGCCGCACGAAAGTCGCAGCGCGCGGCCCATGGATTCCGGCCTTCGCCGGAATGACGAATGTGGCGTGTCTGGTCTCAAACAAACGCTCAGTCCCGGTAATCAGGCTGCTCGCGATCCAGCTTGCGGCGCAGCGCCTGCCACGGCCGCCATCCTTTGGTCGCATCCGACGCCGCCTGCGCCACCGTCCGCGCGATCACCGTCTCCGGGGGAAACGAGAGTGGCACGCCGGTGGATTGCGCCGCGACCTGGATGCGGCACGACTGCTCCAGATAATACATGTAGTAGAACGCTTCGGCGACGCTGCGGCCCACCGTCAGCAGCCCGTGGTTGCGGAGCACCATGCACGGCCTGTCGCCGAGGTCGCGCACCAGCCGCTCCCGCTCGTCCAGATTGTCGTCCGCCGCGACGCCTTCGTAGTCGTGCGCTGCCACCAGACCGTGCAGTTCGATGCTGATCTGGTTCAGCGGCAGCAGCCCGTCCCGCTGCGCCGCCACCGCCATGCCGGCCAGCGTGTGGGTGTGCATCACGCAAGCGGCGTCGTGCCGGCCGCGATGGATGGCGGAATGGATCACGAAGCCCGCCGGGTTGACCGGCCATGTCGAGGGCTGGGTGGGCAACCCGTCGGCATCGACGACCACCAGCGAGGACGCGGTGATCTCCTCGAACAGCATCCCATACGGATTGACCAGGAAGCGATGGCCGTCGCCCGGCAGCCGCATCGACAGATGGGTGTAGATCAGATCGGTCATGCCGAAATGCGCGATCAGCCGATACGCCGCCGCCAGATCCTCGCGCAACTCGCGCTCGCTCTGCGGCCGCGCCGGGTCCGGCCGGACGGGTGGCGGGAGATGCATCGCGGTGAGGGGACCGTCCATGACTGGCCTCGTCGGTATGGTGAAAAGCGGGGCGGCGGCGTCCAGAACTTGGGCAACGCGCCACCGCTTCTGCCCGATGTTTGCAGTTGACGCTACAGCTTTGCCTCGCGAATGTCGTCCCGGCAAGCTGCGGCCGGGAGTACGCGCCAGATGCCCCTGCAATTGATCGACAATCCGCCGCCCTGGCCAAATGGCGCGCGCTGCGCCGTCTGCTTCTCGTTCGACCTCGACGCCGAGAGTCTGATCCATCTCTATTACCCAGAGGATGCCGGCCGCCGGGTTACGGCTTCCTCCGCGCTGCGCTACGGCCCGCGCATCGCCGTGCCTCGGCTGATCAAGATCTGGCGGCACTTCGGCATGCGGCAGACGCTGTACGTGCCCGGCTGGTGCATCGAAACCTATCCCGCCGTGATGGAAAGCCTGGTCGAGGCCGGCCACGAGATCGGCCATCACGGCTATCTGCACGAGCGCCCGAACCAACTGACGCGGGACGACGAGGCGCGCGTGATGGCCCGCGGGATCGACTGCATCGAGAAACTGACCGGTGCGCGGCCGAAGGGCTATCGCTGCCCGTCCGGCGCGTTCTCGGCCTCAACCCTCGATCTGTTGATCGAGCACGGCTTTGCCTACGACGCCTCGCTGCACGGCGACGACGTGCCCTATCTGATCGAGAACGACGCCGGCAGACTGGTGGAACTGCCGTCCGACTACCCGCTCGACGACTGGCCGCAATATGTCCACATGAAGGACTTCAACATGGCCCAGACCATCCAGTCGCCGCAGCGGGCGATGGAAGTGTTCCAGGCCGAGTTCGACTCCGCCTGGGCACATGGCGGGCTGTGGGCGGCGATCTGGCACCCGTTCGTCTCGGGCCGGCTGGCGCGGGCGGACGCGATGGTGCGGCTGATCGAACACATGATCGGCAAGGGGCAGGTGTGGTTCGCGCCGATGGCCGACATCGCCGCGCACATCCAGGGGCTGATCGACCGGGGCGAATGGGCGCCACGCCGCGAACGGCTGCCGTATTGGACGGCGCCGGTGCCGCAGGTGGCCCGCCCGAAAGCCTGACACGGCCGCGTGGCCCGTCGATTGCTAAGTTTTGGCAAACCAGGAGGGCCACGCATGAATCGCATCGGGATCGCCACGTTGGGCTTGGCGGGGTGCCTTCTCGCCCCGAACGCCGGGCACGCCCAAAAACTGCCGCCCGACATCGAAGCCAGCAAGGTCGTGCATGTGGCCCTGAACGCCGACTATCCGCCTCTCGAACTGCGGGACACCAAGACCAACGCGCTGATCGGCTTCGACATCGACCTCGGCGACGCGATGGCGAAAGTCCTCGGCGTCAAGCTCGACTGGCAGGACGGCGCGTTCGAGCAGATGATGCCGTCGCTGCAATCCGGACGCACCGACATGCTGATGAGCGGCGTGTACGACCTGCCGAAGCGGCGCGGCACGTTCACGTTCATCGACTATTTGCGTGCCGGCGGCCAGTTCTATGTGCCGAACACGGCCACCGACATCAAAACCGTGACCGACCTCTGCGGCAAGACGATCACCACCAGCCGCGGCACCAACTTCCCCGACACGACGAAGGCGTGGAGCGACAAGAACTGCGTCGCCGCCGGCAAGCCGCCCATGACCATCATCACCGACACCGATCTCGGCCAGCAGCTCAGCAACCTCAAGCAGGATCGCGCCGCCGGCGCCGTGCAGGGGCTGGAGGCGGTGCCGACCATCGTCGAGATGGACGATCACGGCTACCACGCGCTCGGCGAGCCGTTCTCCTCGACGTTAATGGGGATCGGCTTCCGCAAGGACGAGCCGGAGTTGCAGGCGGCGTTCACCTTCGCGCTGAAGAAGCTGATCGACGACGGCACCTACGCCACGCTGATCAAGAAATGGAAGCTCGACCTCAGCAGCTACACCACCGCGACCATCGACCAGGGCCCCGCGCCCTGACCGACGCGGCCGTCGCGGAGGCCGCCGACGCGGCGGCCCACGAGGCAGAGGGCCTGGACATTGCCCGCCTCCGCCACGTCCGCCCGCGTTATTACGGCCGCTGGGCGGCGGTGGCGCTGATCCTCGCCTTTGTCGTTTTCATCGTCGTCTCGTTCGCGCGCGGCAATATCGACTGGGGCACCAGCGGCGAATTCCTGTTCTGGCCGACGATCATGTACGGCCTGCTCAACACGATCTGGATCTCCATCGCCAGCATGGCGCTCGGCATCGTGCTGGGCGTTCTGTGCGCCGTCGGGCGCGGCTCACCGAACCCCGTGCTGCGGGGCGTGGCGATGTTCTATGCGTGGTTCTTCCGTGGCACGCCGGTGATCCTGCAATTGCTGATCTGGTTCAATCTGGCGCTGGTGTTTCCCCGGCTCGGTATCCACGGCCTGTGGCAGATTCGCACCGTCGATGTCATCACCCCGGTGTTCGCCGCCCTGGTCGGCCTCGGCCTGAACGAAGGCGCCTATATCTCGGAAATCGTGCGCTCCGGCCTGCTCGCCGTCGATCGCGGCCAGTACGAGGCGGCAAAGTCCATCGGCATGTCCTACACGCAGGCGCTGTGGCGGATCATCATGCCGCAGGCGATGCGCGTCGTGATTCCGCCGCTCGGCAACGAGTTCATCGGCCTGCTCAAAACGTCGTCGCTCGCCAGCATCATCGGCTTCAGCGATCTGCTGCGCAACGTGCAGGACATCTACTACAACAGCGGCAAGGTGATCGAGCTGCTGATGATCGCCGGGTTCTGGTATCTCGTCGTCGTCTCGGTCGCCACGGTCGGACAGGCTGGGCTGGAGCGGCGGTTCGGGCGCGGCCACGCGCCCGGCGCGCGCAGGTGAGCAAACCCCTGGTCGCCGCGCTAAAAGTCGGCAAATCCTACGGCGGGCACGCGGCGCTGGCCGATGTCACGCTGGACGTGGCGGCCGGCGAGGTGGTGTGCATCATCGGCCCGTCCGGGTCCGGCAAGACCACGTTTCTGCGCTGCGTCAATCAACTCGAACGCATCGACGCAGGCGCGCTGTGGGTCGATGGCGAACTCACCGGCTACCGGCTGGTCGGCGGCGCGCTGCATCCGCTCGGCGAGTCCGAGATCGCGCGCCAGCGGCGCGTGACGGGCATGGTGTTCCAGCGGTTCAACCTGTTTCCGCACATGACGGCGCTGCAAAACGTCGTCGAAGGCCCTGTGCAGGTGCTGAAGCGGACAATGCCCGAGGCGAAGGCGGAGGCGATGCGGCTGCTCGACCGCGTCGGGCTGTCGCACAAGGCAGGCGCCTATCCCGCCGAACTCTCCGGCGGCCAGCAGCAGCGGGTCGCCATCGCCCGGTCGCTGGCGATGGCGCCGAAGCTGATGCTGTTCGACGAACCGACCTCGGCGCTCGATGCCGAACTGGTCGGCGAGGTGCTGAAAGTGATGCGCGACCTTGCCGCCAGCGGCATGACGATGCTGGTGGTCACGCACGAACTCGCGTTCGCGCGGGAGGTCGGGCACCGCGTCGTGTTCATGGACGAAGGCCGCATCGTCGAAATCGGCACGCCCGCGGAGATCATGAACACGCCGCAGGAAACGCGAACGCGCCACTTTCTGCGCACGGTGCTGACCCGAGAGGCCTAATACTCCAGCAGATTGTCGCGGAATTGCGGGAAGGCGTAGGCGCTGCGCACCAGGCCACGGCGTTGCAGCGCAGGCACCAAACCGTCGGCGATTTCGGCGATGATCCGCCGGCTCACGTCCGGCAGCGAGAACAGGAAGCCGTCGCCGCCCACTTCTTCGATGACTTCCGCCATACGCGCCGCCACCGTATCCGGCGTCCCAACGAGCGTGGCGGAGACGCCGCCGCTGTCGTAGGCCGCCATCGCCGCCCGCAGCGTGCGCCCGCCCGCCCGGCGGCGGAACTCGTCCAGCGATTGTTGATGCCCGTTGGTCGAAAGCCCCTCCGGCAGCGGCTCGTCGAGGTCGAACACCGAGAAGTCGATGTTGGTGATCTTGCCGAGGAAGGCGAGGCGTTGCGCCACCTGCTCCGCCTGCCGCGCGCTGCGGCGCGCAAAGCGCAGGGCCGCCTCCTCCTCGGAATCGGCGACGATGGGCGAGATGATGAACATCACCTTGCAGGAGTTGGGGTCGAGGCCGTGCTTCTCCCGCCGCGCCCGCACGTCGGTGCGGTAGGCGCGCATGGCGGAGATGTCCTTGAGGCTCGCAACGATCGTGTCCGCGTGCCGCGACGCAAACTCCCGCCCGCGCGGCGAGCCGCCGGCCTGCGCGATCACCGGGCGACCCTGCGGACACGGCCCGGAGTTCAGCGGCCCGCGCGAACTGTACCAGCGGCCCTTGAAATCGACCGCGCGGACCTTGGTGGGATCGATCAGCACGCCGCCCTCGGCATCGGCGACGATGGCGCCCGGCTCCCACGAATCCCAGAGGCCGTTGACCACTTCCATGTATTCGTCAGCCATGTCGTAGCGCAAATCGTGCTCCGGCATGCCGTCCAGCCCGAAATTGCGGGCGGCGAACTCCGAGCTTCCCGTCACCATGTTCCAGCCGATGCGCCCGGCCGAAACCTGATCGAGCGAGGCGATCAGCCGCGCCAGCAGATACGGCGGATAGGCAAAGGTCGCGAAGGTCGGCACGATGCCGAGGCGCGTCGTGGCCGCCGTCATCAGCGCCGCGACGACCGACGGGTCCTGGCGCGGCACCGCAAGGCCGTGGCGCAGATAGATGTCGCGCGAGTTGGCGTAGCTTTCGCCGATATAGGAACTGTCTTCCAGCAACAGATAGTCGAAGCACGCGCGCTCCAGCGAGCGGGCCATCTCCACGAACAATTCCGGCTGCATCCAGTCGCGCGCAATCGTGCCGGTCCAACTTTCGCCCCAGGCCTGCACGCTCGATCCTTGCAGGAACCAGCCGAGATGGAACATGGCGCCGTATCCCTTGTCCTGTCGTTCTCGACTCTGAAAGCCGCTGCCGGCCCCGTCAAGCAATGCTCCGGGCCGAACTATCCGTGCTCGACAAGCCATTCGATCAGATGCGCAGCCTCGGGAGACGGGCGCTCGGGGGCGAGGATGGCGAGATGCAGGCCGCTGCGCGCGACCGTCGGGAAGGGCGCGATCAGCGTGCCCGAGGCAAGGTGCGGTGCGATCAGGGCCGCGTGGGCCATCAGCACCCCCGTCCCGTCGAGCGCCGCCTGCACGGCCATGCTATAGAGCGAGAAGGCCGGCCCGTCGTCGGTCGGCACGCCGTCCAGCGACGCGGCGGCGAGCCAGCAGGGCCAGTCGCCAGCCCACGCCGTATCGCGCAGCAGCGGCACCGATGCCAGATCGGCAGGCGACTCCAGCCGGCCCGCAAACTGCGGCGCGCAGGCTGGGAAAATGACGTCGTCGCACACGCGGACCATGCGGCAGCCGGCCGGCGCCTCGCGGACGTAGAAGATCGCGAGGTCGAACAACTCCCGCCGCAGATCGGGCGGAGTTTCCAGCGCGTGGACCGAGGGTCGCAACCGGGGGAACGCGGCCTGCGCCGCCGGCAGTTTCGGCGCCAGCCAAAGCTGCGCGATCGCCGGCAAGGCGGCGATGGCCATGTGCGCCCGTGGCGACGCGCGCCGTAGGTCCTGCACCGCGCGGCCAAGCGCATCGAACGCGGCCGACAGCGCGGGCAGCGTCGCGCGGCCGGTGTCCGTCAGGCCCAGCCCCTGCGCCCGGCGGACGAACAGCGGCGCGCCGAGCCACGCCTCCAGCGCCTTAATCTGGTGGGACACAGCGGCCGGCGTGACGCCCAGTTCGTCGGCGGCCCGCGCGAAGCTCGCATGCCGCGCCGCCGCCTCGAACGCTTTCAGGGCGTTCAGCGGCGGCATGCGGGGGCGCGGCGGGTCGATCGCGATGGCGCTGGGCCTCAGGTCACGAAATGCAGGTCGCGAAACTGCTGCCGGAATGCCGTAACCTCGGCGGCCAGGTCCCCGCCCGGGTCGTTGCCGCGCAGCCCGCGTGCGATGAGGGACGCCAGACGCGGCATATCGTCCACCGTCATGCCCCAGCGCACGATTTCCGGCGTGCCGAACCGCAGCCCGTTCATGTCGCCCGCGACGCCCGCGATCGGCAGGCCGATACCGCAGGAGAGGATATTGGCCTGTCGCAGCTTCTTGGCTGCCGACTGGCCGCCGCCGAACGATGCCGCCGCGATGGCGAACTGGTGCGACGTGGTGATGCCCTTGCCGGTCGCGAATACCGGAATGCCCTGCTCGGCCAGATTGTCGGCCAGCGCGCAGGCGGTCGCGACCATGGCGGCGGCGTAGCTGCGGCCATGGTCCTTCCAGTCGAGCAGCGTGATGGCGAGCGCCGCCGACTTGGCGGCATCGAAGTTGGCCGTCAGGCCCGGAAACGCGATGGCGTCGAGTCTTTGGGCGATTTGAGCGTCGTTCGTGACGATCAGGCCCGATGCCGGGCCGCCGAGGCTCTTGTAGGTGCTCATCGTCATCAGATGCGCCCCCTCGTCGAGCGGATTGGGCCAGGCGTGCCCCGCGATCATGCCGCAGAGGTGGGCGGCGTCGAACAACAGCAGTGCGCCCACCTCGTCCGCGATGGCGCGGATTTCGCGAACCGGATGCGGGAACAGGTTCAGGCTGCCGCCGATGGTGATCAGCTTCGGGCGCAGCGTGTGTGCTTGCGTGCGCAGCGCCGCGAGATCGACGGTGTAGCCATCCGCATCGACGGCGGCGGTGTTGATCTCCAGCCCATAGCGCCCGGCACAGCCCGCCGTGTGGTGCGTGACATGCCCCCCGATCGCAGGCGGCGGCACGATGATGCGATCGCCCGGCTTGGCCGCCATCATAAACGCGTAGAGATTGGCGATGGCGCCGGAGGCGACGCGGATCTCCGCGTAACGAGCGGAAAAGATCTCGGCGGCAAGCTCGGCCGCGATGACCTCGATCCGTTCGATGCCCTCCAGCCCCATCTCGTACTTGTCGCCCGGATAGCCGAGCGACGGGCGGGAGCCGAGGCCGGACGCGAGCGCCGCTTCGGCGCGCGGGTTCATCACGTTGGTGGCCGGGTTGAGGTTGATGCAATCGACCTCGTGGATGGCCCGGTTCAGCGCAATGCCGCGCTCGATCGCATCGCCAATCGCGCCCGAGGTCTGCCTGCTGGTCTCGCCCGCCAGCGTCTGGACAAAATCCTCGCAATGCGCCGGAACCCAGGGGCGGTGTGCCAGTGCTGTCATGGGAATGGACCTCGTTGATGCCGCCCCTGAATGGCCATCCCGCGCGCGATCCCGCAAGCGACGAGTTCTAGGCCCAAGGCCTCATAAAACTAAGCCTGTGACCCACGAGCGATCCCTTGGCCACTGGGGGCCGCAGACCCAGCGACCCCTCCTTTCGCTGCCCAGGCACAACGTGCAAAAGCAGTGGGCTGAAGTCGATTACCGGCTGGTGGTCCCAGGCATGACCAACGTCGGGAATTTTTGGTCCGGATTCTGCCCGGCGCAAAAGATTTTGTTGAATTGTCACCCCTTCATAACCTCGCAAAATTCTCTAGTCCATCTATAATATATTTTCTATGCCAAAGACCATTTGATAAAATACGCGCATTATACGTTATTTTAATTTTTCTTATTCTTTAATGGTCAATAGCCGAAATAAAAATCCTTGCGTCTCAGTTATAACAAACTATACCTTAAAGAGATTATTTTTTATTCAATTTAATAATCACGTCGACTCGTACAAAAATCTTGTTACTTGCGGTCTGGTGTCGATGCTCGCTAACGTAATCGTTAATTACGAAATGATGAGGGGATCGTCATATGGCCGCGCGTGCAGTCGTGTCATCCTGGCCGTTGGTTCCGCTTGCCGCGAGCATGCTGCTCGTCGGTTGCGCGCAAACCCCGATGGGTCCGACGGTGGCTGTCATGCCGGGACCGGGGAAAAACTTCGATGCGTTTCAGACCGATGTAGCTGTCTGCAAGAATTTTGCGGCCGGCCAGGTGCAGGGACAGGCTGAGGCCGCAAACCAACAGGCAATCGGAACCACCGTGCTGGCCACGGCGCTCGGCGCGGGCCTAGGCGCCGTGGGGGGTAGTTTGGGCGGCAATGCCGGGGCCGGAGCGGCAGCAGGCGCGGCGATCGGCGCAGGTACTGGCACGGCGTTCGGGGCCGGCGGCAGCGCCAATGCGCAGGTCGGCATCCAGTACCAATACGATAACTCCTTCTCACAGTGCATGTATTCCAAGGGCGATCAGGTGCCCGGCTATGCGCCGGTCGCGTCCGCGCCGCAGCCCGGCTACTCCGGGGGTCCGGACCCCGCCCTCGTCCGGAGTGTGCAGTCCGAGCTCATTCGGCTGCGATATCTCAACGACGTGGCCGACGGCGCGGCCGGGCCGCACACCGTAAGCGCGATCCGTGGCTTCGAGCGGGCAACCGGCCTGCCGGTGGATGGAACGCCGACCGAGGCGTTACTTGCACGGCTGCAATCCACGCCCAGCAGCCAGTCCGCCTCCTCCGGCAGCACCGGATGGGTGGCGCCGACACAGGCGGCGACGCCGGTTAGCACCCCGGCCGCCGCGTCCACCCAAGGCACCTGGGTGGCCCCGACGCAGTAGCCGGCGACGGTGGGAGCCGCCCGGCCGTGTTACACAGCATACGCCGGGGCGCAACGCTCGTGCTGGTCGCACTGGC
>CAJCJG010000008.1 GCA_903970625.1 Solirubrobacterales bacterium 70-9
CAGGCCGAGAGCATGGCCGCCACGCGAAGCTGGCTCAACCGGCTGTGGCGTTGGAAGGCCGGGGACACCCTGTTCTTCGACCCGGACGTGGATTGCAGCTACGCCGACCGCATCCGCCAGCGCGAGCCGGGCGACTCGACCCTCGGCCTGTCACCGCATGTCGATGGCGGCACCGTCGAACGCTGGCTCGACCCCGGCTTTCGCCATGTGTTCCGCGACGTGTTCAACGGCAACTGGCGCGATTTCGACCCATGGAACGCCGAGGGGCGCATCGACACCTACGAAATCCCCTCCCCCGCCGTCTGCCGCATGTTCCGCACCTACCAGGGCTGGACCGCGCTGACCGAGCAGGGGCCGGGCAACGGCACGCTGCAATTGCTGCCGATTGCTAACATCATGGCCTACGTGCTGCTGCGCGCGTTGCAGGACGACGTGCCGGACGTGGAACTGTGCGGCGCGCAGGCTGGCCGCGCGTTGCGTCTGGTGGAACAATGGCACGCGCCGTTGCTGAAGGCTCTCGTGCCGGTACCCAAAGTGATGCCCGGCGACACGGTATGGTGGCATCCGGACGTGGTGCATGCCGTGGAAGACCATAACCGAGGGCCGGGCTACAGCAGCGTCATCTATATCGGCTCGGCCCCCGACTGCGCGAAAAACCGGTCGTTCCTGGATATTCAGAAACCGGCGTTCTTGGCCGGCAAAAGCTCGCCCGATTTCGTCGCCGAGGATTACGAGGTGGATTTCGTGGGCCGCGCGACGGAGGCGGATTTGACGCCGCTGGGCCGCCGGCAGATGGGGTTTGCGCCCGCGTAGCGCCGCTTCCCTTGCGCCGGGCACTTGGCTTGCGCATGTTACCGCTTCGCGTCACGGCGGCGGGCGGACACGGGTGGCGTGTGTCCGCAGCCATGGCCAGAGCGTCGCACGGAGCGGATTGATGGACGGCGGAACGGACGCGCGGCGGATCACGATACACCGCCCGGAAGATTTTTCGGGCATGCGGGCCGCCGGACGGCTGGCCGCCGAAACGCTGGACATGATCGCGCCGCATGTCCGCCCGGGCGTGACCACGGGCACGCTGGACCGGCTCTGCCACGACTTCATCGCCGCCCATGGCGCGGTGCCCGCGCCGTTGAACTATCGCGGCTTCCCGAAATCCACCTGCATCTCGATCAACCACGTCGTCTGCCACGGCATCCCCGGGGACCGGCGGCTGGAGCCGGGCGACGTGCTGAACATCGACATCACAGTTGTGCTGGACGGCTGGCACGGCGATTCGAGCCGGATGTTCTGCTCCGGCCCCCCCAGCACCAAGGCGCGCAACCTGATCGACGTGACCTACGAGGCGTTGCAGCGCGGCGTGCGGATGGTCCGTCCGGGTGCCACGCTCGGGGACATCGGCCACGCCATCCAGACTTTTGTGGAGGGCCATCGGTTCTCGGTGGTGCGGGATTTCTGCGGCCATGGGATCGGCCGCCGATTCCACGAAGCGCCGAACGTGCTGCATTTCGGCAAGGCGGGCGACGGGCCCGTGTTGAAGCCGGGCATGTTCTTCACCATCGAACCGATGGTCAACGCCGGCCGCCCGGAAGTGAAAGTGCTGGACGACGGCTGGACGGCGGTGACGCGCGACCGCAGCCTGTCCGCGCAGTTCGAGCACATGGTCGGCGTGACCGAGGAGGGGGTGGAAGTCTTCACCCACTCCCCGGCCGGGATCGACAAGCCGCCGTACCCGATCTGAGGGCCGGCCGGTGGGCGAGCCGATCGTCACCGCGCAAAAACTGCGGTTCTGCGACACCGACAAGCTCGGCCACATCAACAACGCCGTGTATGCCGAGATGTTCGAGGCCGGGCGGGTGGAGATGCTGGTGCCGCTCGGCCTGCTGGGCGGCCCGCATGCGGTGGTGATCGCGCGGCTGGAGATCGACTTCCTGCACGAGATGAACTGGCCGGGCGAGGTCACGATCGAAACCTGGGTCGCGCGCGTCGGCACCAAGTCGCTGCATATGCGGCAGCGGCTGCTGGTCGTCGGCCAGGAGACGGCGCGCAGCCGCTCGGTGCTGGCGGTGATCGACGTGCAGACGCGGCGCGCGGTGCCGCTGACGGACGGGTGGCGGGAAGTGCTGATGCAATGGTATGTGGCGGACGATAACGTCTCGTAATTGTCTTGGCTTGCCTGCTATCGCGTGGCAATCTTGGCGTTATGCCGCGCTCCCCGAAGGGAATGGCCGACCAGTTGGGCCTGCTGGACGCGGGTGCCTCGCCGCTCGCCGTCAAGGCGGCGACGGCGCCGGCGGGGTCGGACGGGCATCGCGACCGGCTGCGGGAGCGGCTGTTGAACGCCGGGCCAGATGCGCTCGCCGACCACGAATTGCTGGAGTTGCTGCTGACGTTGGCGATCCTGCGGCGCGACACCAAACCCATCGCCCGCGCGCTGGTCGCGCGCTTCGGCAGTTTTGCCAATGTCATCGCGGCGCCGCGCGCGGAACTCGAAGGCGTCGAGAACGTTGGGCGGGCCGGGGCCGCCGCGATCAAGACCGTCCACGCGGCGGCGCTGCGGTTCGGCCGGGCGGAGGTGCTGAACCAGCCGGTATTGAATAACTGGGACCGGCTGATGACCTACCTGAATGCCACCCTGGCGCGGGAGCGGGTGGAGCATTTCCGCATCCTGTTCCTCGACAACCGCAACCGCCTGCTGGCCGACGAGGCGCAGGCGCGGGGAACCGTCAACCACACGCCGGTCTATCCGCGCGAAGTGGTCAAGCGCGCGCTGGAGGTCCATGCAACGGCCCTCATCCTCGTCCACAACCACCCCAGCGGCGACCCGACGCCGTCGCGCGACGACATCGAGATGACGCAGGAGATCAAGGCGGCGGCGACCGCGCTCGGCATCGTGCTGCACGATCATGTCATCGTCGGCAACGGTCGGTGGCTGAGCTTTCGTCAGGAGGGGCTGCTGTAGCCGCCGCAACCCTCCGTTAACCCGCGGCGCGCAAAAGCGGGTGCGATGACCATCACGCTCAACGGCCTCGGCCCAACCGTCACGCCCGACTCGCTGATCGGCTCGTCGATCCCGTTCACCGGCCTGAGCTTTTCCGGGCTGACCAACACGACGAGCTACACGCTGACCGTCTCGATCAGCAGCGGCGCCCTGTTCTCGGCACTCAACTACGGCGCGCAGACGGGTTCGTCGGTCACGATCACCGATCTCGGTTCGAATCTGGCGAGCGACCTGCACACCGTCACGTTCGCGCTCGGCGCGCTGTGGGAGTTGCACGGGCCGGCCACGCTCAGTTTCGCCATGACCTCGCCGAGCGCGCAGTCGTTCGGCACTGAACAGGTGTTCTGCCTCGCCGCCGGAACGCTGATCCGCACGCCGCACGGCGACGTGCCGGTGGAGGCGTTGCGGAAGGGCGACCGGGTCGTCACCGCGCGGGATGGCGGGCGGATTGCGCCGGTGCGCTGGGTCGGCCACCGCCGCCTGTCGCCAGCCCGGCACCCGCGCCCGTGGGACGTGAACCCCATTCGCATTCGCGCCGGGGCCTTCGGGCCGGACGAACCGCGCCGCGACCTGTTGCTGTCGCCCGACCATGCCGTGTTCGTGGACGGCATCCTGATCCGCGCCCGCGATCTGCTGAACGGCGCCACCATCGTGCAGGAGGACGTGGCCGACATCGCCTACCACCATGTGGAACTCGACATGCACGACGTGCTGCTGGCGGAGGGGCTGCCGGTCGAAAGCTATCTCGACACCGGCAATCGCGGCGCGTTCGCCAATGGCGGCGCCCCCGTCGCCGTCCACCCCGACTTCGCGCGCGCCGTTTGGGTCAACGACTCCTGCGCCCGGCTGGTGTGGGAGGGCGCGCCGGTGCAGGCCGTGCGGGACCGGCTCGCGCACTGCGCCAAAGACC
>CAJCJG010000009.1 GCA_903970625.1 Solirubrobacterales bacterium 70-9
CTCCATCGCCGCCGTCTGGAACCGCATCGGATCACTCCTGAACCAATTCAGCCCAGCGGAGTGCGCCGAATACGTCAGGCACGCAGGATATGACCAGACATGATCCGGTCATGCTCTAAAAGCGCGAACTCAAACTGAATTGAATTTTCCGCGTCCCAAGCCTGAGCCGCATCGCTAGAACGCGAGCGTCAACCGCGCCAACGTATCGAACTCGGCCACGGTGAGGGTCTCGCCCCGGCGGTCCGGGGCGATGCCGGCGCGGTTGAGCAGGGATTCGCCGCCGAGGGCGCGGAGCGCACCGCGCAGCATTTTTCGGCGTTGGCCGAAGGCGGCGGCGGTCAGGCGTTCCATGGCGGTGAACATGGCCGCCTCCGGCTGCGTCGGATGGGGCGTCAGTACGACCACCGCCGACCACACGTTGGGGGGCGGGACGAATGCGGTCGGAGGGATTTTCAGGCGCAATTCGGTCGCGCAAACCCATTGTGCCAGAACGGACAGGCGCCCGTAGGCCGGTGTGCCGGGCGTGGCGGCGATGCGCTCGGCGACTTCCAGTTGGAACATCAGCGTCAGCCGCTCCCACGCCGCCGCCTGGCTCAGCCAGCCGACCAGCAGGGGCGAGGCGATGTTGTAGGGCAGGTTGGCGACGATGTGGCGCGGGGCGGGGGCCAGCGTGGTCAGGTCCAGTTCCAGGGCGTCGGCTTCCACCACGCGCAGCCGGGCGTCGCTGGCGGCAAGTTCCTTGATGGCGGCGACGGCGCGGGGATCGACTTCCACGGCGGTGACGCTGGCCGCGTCGGTGGCCAGCAGGGCGCGGGTCAGGCCGCCGGGGCCGGGGCCGACCTCGACGACGTGGCGCCCCGCGAGGGGGCCGGCCTGACGCGCGATGCGGCCGACCAGATTGGCGTCGAGCAGGAAATGCTGGCCGAGCTTTCGGCGCGCATCCAATCCGTGCCGCGCGATGACCTCGCGCAACGGCGGCCGACGGTCGCCGCTCAAGTGCGCACGTCGAGCAGGGCGCGGCGTTGCAGGTCGCGCATCAACTGGCGGGACGCGAGTTCCACCCGGTCGTTCAGGATGCGGCTTGTCAATTCCTCGGTGGAGGGAAGGCCGAAATTCTTGTCTTCGCGACTGCACACCATGACGACGAGAATGCCGTCTTCGGCCACCAGCGGCTGGCTCGCCGTTCCGACCGGCAGCGTGGACAGCACCTGGCGCAGACCCGCGCCGGGCACCGACTCCAGCCGGACCTCGCCGGGGTCGATCGGGCGGTTGCTGCCGGTGGCCTTGCCGGCGGCTTCGATTGTCGGACAGTCCTTGGCCGAGGCGGACAGGCGGCGGGCGGCCTCCAGCGTCTGTTTCTGCTGGTCGGTGGGGTTGGCCGGGTCGAGCCGGGCGGTGAACGGGAAGAACGCCTGCCGGACCTTGACCACCGTGGCGGGATCCTTGCCGATCTCGCGCTTGCCGTGCAGCGAGACGATCGAGAAGCCGCCGGGCACCCGCAATGGGTTGCTGACGGCGCCGATCGGCATGACGCTGAGCACGCGCAGCTCGGCCGGGTCGAGCTGGCTCGGCTGCACCCAGCCGAGGTCGCCGCCCAGCAAGGCGGTCTGGCTCTGGCTGAACTGGGCCGCGACCACCGGGAACGGGGCGCCGGCGCGCAATTGCTGGATCACGGTGTCGGCGAATTTCTGCGCCTCGGTCAGCGCGGCCGGGGTTTCGGCCGGGATGAAGATTTCGCCGACGCGATACTCGGTCTGCCCCACCTGCTCCTTCAGCAAGCGTTGCTGCTCGGCGATGTCGGCCGGTGTCACCGTCGATTGCGCGCCCAGCACCTCGCGCAGCACGCGGGTCCAGCCGATCTGAACGCGCATCTGATCGACCAGCGTGCGGAACTCGACATTGTCGGCCGACAGCCGGTTCCGCAGCGTGCCGGGGGGCATGCCGTTGCGGGCCTCGACCTCGCCGATGGCCTTGGCGATTTCCTGGTCGGTCACGACGATGCGGCGGCGCTCCGTCTCCTGTAGGCGCAGCCGCTCGTCGATCAATTGGTGGGTGATCTGCGGCGTCAGATGGTCGAGCACGTCCTGGCTGGACGGCAGGCCGGTGGACAGTGCGAACAGGCGCCGGCGGTTGTTCACGTCCTCGCGGGAGATCACGTCGCCGTTGACGATGGCGACGATTTTCGCCGCGTCCGCCGCCGGAGGGGGGGGCGGCGGCGTGACGGCGAGGGCGGGCAGGGCGGCGGCCGACGCCACACCCACGATGACAGCCCTCAAAACGAAGCGGGAAAACATGGTCTGGCGAAACTCCTGGGCGCGCGGGGCGGCGGCTAGAGGCTGCTGATGCCGAACGAGCCGACGGTCTTGAAGGTGATCTGGAACAGCAGCGTACTGGCGCCGTTGTCCCCGTCGAGCGAGGTATAGCGCCGGCCGAACTCCACGTCGAAGACGTAGCATTCGTCCTCGTAGGCGGCACCGACGGCGAGGCTGACCATCTTGGCCAGCCGCAGGTCGCGCCGGGCGCTGACATGGGCGCGCCAGTGACCGTACGTGGTGGACGCGCCGAGCGTGACTTCGTCGCGTGGCGTGGTGTCGAGCAGCGTGGTCGGCACGGTGTCGTAGAGCGCGAACGGCGAATCGGTCGTGTAAAGATACCCGGCGCTGAGGCGAAGCCAGGACGGACCGCCGGTCGCCACCGTGTCGGCGAAGCGGACGTTCATCGTCTTGTGATCGAACCGCTCGCGCGTGGTGATGTCGAACCAGGAACTGGGCATGTAGGTGACGTGGCCGACGATGTCGGTGACGGTGCCGTCCAGGCCGGAGCCGGGCAGAAAGGCGTTGTCCGGCCGGGCGCGGTAGCCCTGGCCGATCTGTGCCTCGATCTGCTGGCCCTTCGGGAAGAACCAGTTCGCATGCAACCCGACATTGGCCCGCATGCCGCCCTCCAGCCGGTCGATGCCATAGAAGCGATTGAGGCTGAACAGGGTTGCATCGGTGAATTCGAAATCCAGGCTGTCCTCGTTGGGGATCAGTGTGGCCAGGGTGCCGCTGGTGGTCAGCGGCTTGCCCAGGCCGTAGGAGCTGCCGTTGGGGGCGGCGATCAGTTGCACGATCGGCTCGATCACTTGCGTGCCCCAGGAGCCGGCGTCGCGCTCGAACGGCCAGTGCAGGTCCAGCGAGACGCTCGGCATCGCCTGCCCGGTCTGTGCCGTGTTCTGCTGGCCGAACGACGGGCTTTGGTCCAACTGGCGCACCGAGTAGCCGGCGCTGTCCAGATGCAGAACCAGCTTCCACAGGTCGCCAAAGGCGCCGTTGACCGGACGCTCCCAGTTGCCGCTGAAGCTGACGCGCTGAGTGCTGGGGCCGACCTGGCGGACCACGTTGAAGGCGCCGACGTCGATCGAGCCGCGGCCGCCCAGCGCATCAGGCTCGCCCACGAGGCTGTATTCGTAGCGCGGCAGAACGAACGGGATTTGTGCGGCGACGGTGGCGCTGGTGAGCCCCTGGTAGGACCGCGCGTCCAGCCGCGTGTATGAGCCCTGGCCGAAGCCTTCGAGATAGAGCGTGCTGGTCAGCACGTCCTGCGTGCCGCTGACGTGGAAGTCGCGCATGTAGATGTCGGAACTGGCGCGCTGGACGTCGAACCCCCAGCGCCATTCGTCGTCGATGGTGAACAGGCCCTTGGCGAAGATGTCGCCCTGCGGGCTCTTGGTGGTGCCTTCCCGCGAATAGGCGGCCGAGGCGTTGACGGTGACGGTGCCATCGTTGAAGGCGTGGCGGAATTGCGCATCGACCGCCGGGCCGTCCTTGGTGGCCAGGATCGGTGCCACCGTCGCGTCGGTCGAGTCGTCGATCACCCAGAAATAGGGAATCTGGACGTATTCGCCGAGATATTTGCTGATGCCGAGGGAAGGCACCAGAAAGCCGCTGGCGCGCCGCTGCGACGGGTCGGGGTGGGAGAAATACGGCAGGTACATGATCGGGATGCCGTACATGTCCACGACCGCGTCGGTGTATTCGATACGCTTGTTGTCCAGGTCCTGCACCGCCGAGCGGGCGCGGATGTCCCACAGGCGCGAGGCGTTAGGGTTGTCCTTGCAGGCGTCGCAGGTGGAGTAGATGGCGCGACTGAGTTCGTTGACGCGGGCGTCGATCCGGCGGGCGCCATTGGCGGCGAGGTGGCCGTTCTCGGCCAGTTGCGCGCGCATGTTGCTGATGACGCCGTCCTTCATGCCCTGCGTCAGTTCGGCGTAGTCGCCGAACACGACCTGCCCATCCGGGTCGAGCAGGACGACATGGCCGCTGGCGGCGACGACGCCGGTGTTGCGGTCGTAGGTGACTTTGTCGGCACGCAGATCGCGGGCGCCCTGCCAGATCTCGACATGGCCGGCCAGAGTGACGAGGCCGTTGTCGCGGTCGTAGTCCGCGCTGTCCGACTGGTAGAAAACCGGCTGGTCCTTGGACACCGGCTCGGAGGCGCCGGCATGGAGCGCTGCAAACTGGGCATGCGCGCCGGCGGCGGCGAGCAATGTCAGACCCGTTGCCAGCAGCAGCGCCGCGCGCCCCTTCCAGCGATGGCGGCGGCGAGGGGAGCCTAGATTCATCTCAGCCGTCTTCCAGATGCAGGAGCAGGGCCACCGACAGCATCAGGCCGGCCGCCGCCGGCGCCCAGGCGGCCAGCGACGGCGGCACGGCACCGGACTGGCCGAATTCCTCGGCGAGCTTGGAGATCAGGAACAGCGAAAAGCCTGCGGCCACGCCGCTGCCGATCATCTGGGCGACCCCGCCGCGTCGCTGCGGCCGCATCGAAAAGGCCGCCGCCAGGAGGCACATGGTCCCCGCCAGCAGCGGCAGCGCCAGCAGCGCCTGGAAATGCAGCCGATGGCGGATCGAGGAAAAGCCGGAGCGGTCGAGCAGCGCGATGAAGCCCGGCAGCGCCCAGACCGAAAACGTGTCGGGCGGGGAGAAGCTTTCCTGAACGCGGGACACGGTCAGGTCGGTCGGAAAATTCAGCCGTGCCGTGGCCGATGGCAGGTGGCCGGCGGTGACGGTGCGGGCATCGAAGAACGCCCACTCGCCGTCGCCGAGAACGGCGTTGGGGGCATCGATGCGTTGCAGCAGGCGGTCGCTGTTGTCCAACCGGAAGACCGTCACGTCGCGGGCGAAGATTTCGACCTCGTGTGCCTCCACCGCGCGGGCGTGGACGATGGCCACACCTTGCGGATCCAGCGTGCGGTCGGCCTGCCGCAGCCACAATTGGCCGCCGTTGAGCGCCAGCGGGCCGCCCCCGGTGCGCAGGTAATTGTCCTCCATCACTTCGGCGCGCGCACGCATCACCGCCGAGATCGGGCTGATGCCGGCGGTGGCGATGGCGCCGAGGGCGATGGCGCAGATGACCGGGGCACTGAGGAACTGCCACGCGGAGACGCCGGCCGCGCGCGCGACCACCAGTTCCGAGGAGCGGGTCAGCCGCCAGAATGCGATGATGCCGCCGAGCAGGACGGCGAACGGCAGGATTTGCATCGCGACCCACGGCAGCCGCATGGCGGCGATTTCGCTGACAATCCCGAATGTGGCGTCCGGCTTGGTGACGGAGCGGCGCAGCAGTTCGATGAAGTCGAACAGCGCCACGAGCGCCGACAGGGCGGCGAGCATCGCGAGAACCGCGAGCACGAACACGCGCGCGATGTAGAAGGACAGGGTCCACGCGAACAGCATCAATCCGGCACCGGGGTGCGCGCGGTTTTCGCGGCTTGCATGGGCCTCAGGCCGTCCCGGCGCGGCGGAACAGGCCGCGCGGCAGCATCATCTGCGGGCCGAACAGCACCCACGCGGCAATCAGGCCGGGTGCGATCGCTTGCACCCATATCAGCGGCACCAGCCGGACATCGCGGCTGGCAAGGTTGCCGACGGCCAGGCCGAGCGCCAACAGCGCCACCACGGCCAGCACGCCGAACAACGGGCGCAGGATGCCGCCGTGGCGGCGGAACGAGCCGGTCAGGACTGCGACGAGGCCAACCAGCGCGAAGCTGACCGCCGTGAACGGGCCGGCAAGCCGTCGATGCGCCTCGACCACCGCCTTGCCGAGATCGCGTTCCCCCAGCGCGCCCGGCGGCGGGTTCAGCAATTCGCTCAGCGTCATCTCGGTCGGGTCGCGCAATCGGGCTTCCTCCCCCTTGCCCTCCTGGGCGAGGTCGATCGTGTTCTCGGCGAAGGTCAGTACGTCGAGCCGCCCATTCTGGCGGTCGAGTTCCTGCCGGCTGCCGTTGATCAGCAGCACTTGCGGCACGCCGGCCGATTCCACCAGCCGGCCGCGTTCGGCCAGGATTGTGGCATGGCTGTTCGGCTGGCGCGCGTCGTCCACCAAAATGCCGTGCAGCGTTCCGTCGGTGTCGCGCTTGCGGACATAGACCGTCATGTCGTCCGAGACGGGGGTGAACACGCCCTCCTGCAACAGGAAAGCCACGATGCGGTTGCGGATTTCGAACTGGAACTCGCGAAACGCGGTGAGGCTGGTGGGCACGATGTACAGGTTCAGCACGAAGCAGGCCACCATCACCAGCGCGGACAGCGCCAGCGCCGGCCGCGCGAGCATCAAGGGCGACAGGCCGGCCGCGCGCATGACCGTCAGTTCCCGGTCGCCGACGAGCCGCTGATAGACGAACTGGACCACGACGAAGGTCGTGATCGGCAGGATGACCGCGACGAAGCTCGGGATTAGCAGCGATGTCAGTTGCAGGAAAACCTCGAACGTCAGGCCCCGGTTCACCACCAGCTCGACGAAGCGGAGCGACTGGGTGAGCCAGATCAGTGCCACCAACCCGCCCGACGACGCCACCAGGGCCACCAGCAACTGGCGGAACATATAGCGGTCGATCCGCGTTGGCGGCGCGGCTGGGCGTCGCTTGAACCGCCGCATTCTGGTGCTAGACTCCTTGGGTCGTGCGCACTCTAGCCGAGCCGGATTGGCACGCCAACCGTGGTGCCGTGCCGACATCGACTGGCATCCGGTAAGTTTCGGTTCACGGCCAATTTTGGTTGGCAGCGGCGGGCGCATCGGCTAAAGACGATTCGTTCCAATAATAACAAATACGGCTCGTTTTCTATTCCCTGACGGCTGATTTCTGCGAGGTCCCGAACCGATGGCCGACCCCTCGCCTCCCCATTGCGCGCATGGCGATGCCGACGGGCGGATGCGGCGGCGTGCCTTGTTGGGATTGCTCACCGTTGCCCCCGTGTCCATCGCGGCGATGGTGCGCATTGGCAATGGCGATGCGCCGGGGCTGGAACCCGTCGGGCCGGACGAGGGATCGCGGGACGATTGGCGGGCGTTTGCCGCCCGCTTCATCGCCCCGGAGGGGCGGGTGATCGACACCGGCAACGGCGGCGTGACCCACAGCGAAGGCCAAGGCTACGGGCTGTTGTTTGCCGAGCATTTCGCCGACCGCGAGATGTTCGATCGCCTGCTGGCCTGGACGCGAACTGAATTGCGGCGGCCGACCGACTCGCTGCACGCATGGCGCTACCGGCCCGGTGCGGCGACCCCGGTGGACGATCGCAACAACGCCACGGACGGCGATCTGCTGATCGCCCTGGCGCTGCTGCGCGCTGGCCGGCGGTGGGACGACGAAAGCTATACGACAGCCGGCAGCGCCATCGGCGGCGATATCCTGGCCTTTTGTGTCCACGAAGTGGATGGCGCCCGCGTGCTGCTGCCGGCCGCGTTCGGCTTCGAACATCCGGGGCGTGTCGTCGTCAATCCGTCCTACTACGTGTTTCCCGCCCTCACGGCGCTGGCGCTGGCCGCGCCGAACCCGGCCTGGGAGGCATTGCGAAGCGACGGGCTGCGCATCCTGCGGCGGGCGCGGTTCGGCCGCTGGCGGCTGCCCCCCGACTGGGTGCAGATCGACAACGGCTCGCTCGATACGATGGCGCCTGCGGCCGGGTGGCCGGCCCGCTTCTCCTGGGACGCGGTGCGGATTCCGCTGCATCTGGCCTGGGCCGGCCTGACCGACGAACCGGCGTTCTGGTCGGCGGCGGAGTTCTGGACCGCGCCGCGCGAGGGAGGCGTGCCGGCCTGGGTCGATCTCGGCACCGGATCGGTCTCCCCTTACCCGGCCAGCGGCGGCATTGCCGCCATCGCCGAACTTGCTCGCGCGGCGCGCCCC
>CAJCJG010000010.1 GCA_903970625.1 Solirubrobacterales bacterium 70-9
TGCCGGTGTTACCCGGCGCACCGGCCGGATAACGGGATCGGTCACGGCGCGCCGCTCGATCGGGCGACACGCGTGTCGGCGCGCAACGTCACTGTGGCCGCCCCGATGATGGACGCCTGACCTTGGCTCTGAAGCAGGACGGCCACGTCGGTCGCATCCGCCGGCAGGGAATCGACCCGCACCCGGTACCCGCCATCCTGTCCGTCCCGGCCACCCAACGTGCGAATGGACCTCACGATGTTGACCTCGTTGATGGTGCGGCCCGTGTTTTCGGGGTCCTCTCATTTTCCGTGCAATAACATACGGTAGCGGGAGGGTATATTTCCCGAGCGCCACGGGGGTCCGGCGTGCAAGTGTCTGATTCTGAGGAGGGTTCTGATCCTGATTTATGAGCGAAATCGCGGCTCTGTTCTGCCTCCTCACGCGCTTCCCGTCGTGGTTGTCTTGGCAGCGACAGACGGTAGAATTTTGTCGACATAGCGCTCGACCGGGAATCGGAATATCCCACGCAGGTTGATTCCCTCCGTTCGGGTGGGCGCGATGCGTCCGATGAGCTCGGGCGGGACGGCACCGCCGCGACGTTGGGCCCAGTGATCGAGGACTTGTTGCATCTGGGCGGTGTTCCAGGCCATGACGATATTGGCAAGCAAGCTTAAGGCATCGGCAACTGCCTGCATCTCCTCGGACTGTTTGGCCTGACGGCTGGCGATGCGTCCTGTGTAGATCGCGCGCTTCAGGGCATTGACGGCCTCGCCGCGGTTGAGGACGCGTAGCAACTCCCGACGAAAGACGTCATTGAGAAAGTAATCGCACAGGAACACGGTCCGTAGCAACCGGCCAAGATGGACGATGGCCTCGTAGAGCGGATCGCCGCGGGAGGCCGATCCGAATCGGGCCGTGACGTGGGTTGCGCTGGTGTGCCCGGAATGCACGGAGGCAACGAGGTGCACGATCTGTTCCCAATGCGAGCGAATGCGCTCGAGATCAACGCTCGCACGACAGATCTCCTGGACGCTCGCGGGGATCGCTGTGCCTCGTGGCAGGAATAGGTGCCGATCTTTGAGTGCTTTCAATCGCGGGCACAAATCAAACCCTAAGAGCTTTGCGAGCGCCATCGCGAAATCGGTGTGGCCGTGGGTATCGACGGCGAGTTGGGTGATGTCCAGTTCCTCGTGCCGGACGACGCCCTCGATGGCCGCACCCGCTTGGCGCTGATCGTTCAAGATCAGGGGTTGTGCATGAAAGATCCCCCAGCGATCGCGGACGTGCGAATACAGGCCCATCGAAGGGGTCTGCCGACGCGGGTCGAGCCGTGCCTGCCAGACGCGTTTGGTGGTCTCGAGGCTCATCATGTCGGAGGAAGCCAGATCGGATCGGCCCCACGTGGTCGCGACGGCATGGCGATGCATGAACGCGAGCACGGCACCACATGCCTCGGCGAGCCGTCGTTCGTCTGCTGCCCAGCGCATCGCCTGCCGGACGGCAGGAGCCGACACTTGCGGGATCATGCGAGCGGTCTCGGCGGCCGACAGTGCCGTACCGTGGCCCAGGATCCCGGCATAGACCATGAGCAGCTCATGGGTTGATCGGGGCTCACGGCCGAGCATAATCCAGCTGAATCGCACGTCGGCGTCGACGCTAAGAATCAGCTCGGGCAGCTGCGCTTCACCGATCCGCCGATCAAGAGCGGTGCGCAGCTTCGCTACCTCCGGGTCCTCCTCCTCCGCGGCGAGCGGCGTAAGGTGTAACTCGTCATCGACGCGCAGCGTGCCGGCCTTCGCGGCGGCGGCCACTGCCGCCATCCCGATCTCGGCGCGCTCCACGAGGGGTTCAAGAAACACTGCCGAATCCGTCGGGAGCCCCAAGCGGCGGAAATACGGGCGGCGCTGCGCAGCCCAGCGCCCGGACGGGATGAACAACCGCTCCCGACTGCGAAACGCGAGGCTGTGGTCGATCCAGACGGTCCCATTGCGAAGGGCGCGCCGCAGGGCGAGTAAAGTCGCGACTTCGAAGGCGCAGAACGCCCGTTCGCGGTCGGCGCCGTTGAGGGCCTCCTGCCAGACGCGGCCGAGGAAGATCTGCGTGCCAACCGGCAGATGGCGCTGCTCGTGCGCATAGAGGCCTTGGAGCCTTCGCAAGCCGTCGAGCACCGGATGATTATCCATCGCAGCCCAAGGCAGCCGCACCAATGCGCTCAGCAATGAGCGTACGGGACGTACGCCATCGATAAGGCGGCCGCGGATGAGTTCGGCGCGGCTCGCCGGTCGGCGCGCTCGATGCGCTGCGAGAAGCGAGTGCAGATGCTCCCGGATCTGACCATCACCGGCCGCCGGGTCTGCGAGAATCCGGCCAACCTCGGCGAGGAGTTCCTGGTACAAAACGGCCCAATCACTGTGGGTGGCGAGAGCCCCGGTTGCCGCTCGGCGCCACAGGTCCGCGACCTGGCGGCGGACCATCATCAGCAGCCGATCGGTGGCGAGCAACAAGCAATATCGCAGGAAGCAGGCGGTCTCGACACTGCGCGCTGGCTCGTGAATCAGCGCTCCGGCTGAGGGCGGCCGACCGGCCAGCCGGCGGGCGTAGCGGCGCAACAGATCGTCAGGAAAATCGCCCATGCGTTCGTGCATACGCAACTCGTACAAAGACTCGATGCGCTCGATCATCTCCTCGATCTGGCGTGAGGAGTGCTTGGCGGGCGGCGACCACAGCCAGGTCTGCAGGCTCGAGCCTGCACCATGCGGCGCGGTGAGCGCCATGCGCCACCGCATCATCAAACTCGGCTCGACTGCGTGGTCGATCTGCTGTGCGAGCTGCGCCTCATGCTGTCGCCGGGCGGCCGCAATCATCGAGCGCAGCAGCCGTTCATGGACGATCAGGAGTTGGTGCTCATAGAGCCAGCGGCGCGCAAACCCGAGCAGCCGCTCGCGATCGTCCGTGCGGGAAAGCTCCTGGCGCAGCACTCGCACGAGGGCACGGCGGTGATGGCCGGTGAGCCACTGAAATCCAAGCACTTCACAGGCAAGCTGCTGATGTTCGATCAACGTCGGGGCGCGCCGGTACATCGCGCGCAGCGAGGCCAAATCGGGCGCGGCAACGCTGAATCGTTCGCCCAGGTGCCGCCATAGTAGCGGTGGCACCATCCGCACCGCATCGAGGAGTCTGCCGCTCATGCGCAGAAACCCAATCTGCAAAGCAAGCCCGAGCTTGAGTTCCGGCCGCCGGCGTTCCTCAATGATCCGCGCCTCCTCGGCCGAGAACTGGAAGAACACCTCAATCTCGAAGCCCGTCACTTCGCGCGGCAGGTGCCGAAGACCCAGAAATGTCGCGTGCCAGCTGTCCATTGCGCACCTCCCTGAGGGCCGCACAATACACCCCGGCAAAAGGCAATCAGCAAGTCATTGAATAGGAAAAGAGAATCGGCAGCCAGTCCTGCAATTACAGCCAAATGCTACCGTATGTCATTGCACGGAAAATGAGAGGACCCCCACATGGCCGTATTGGCGAGAAATTCGCTCATGCACGCTTTCTTTTCCGGACGATTCAA
>CAJCJG010000011.1 GCA_903970625.1 Solirubrobacterales bacterium 70-9
GGTCTTTGGCGCAGTGCGCGAGCCGGTCCCGCACGGCCTGCACCGGCGCGCCCTCCCACACCAGCCGGGCGCAGGAGTCGTTGACCCAAACGGCGCGCGCGAAGTCGGGGTGGACGGCGCCCGCCGTCTGGAACTCGGGCTCGCCGATCTGCTCCGCTACTGGATCGAGCCCGCGCCAAACCGCAAATGCGCGGGACGCGATTTCATCCGGCGTTCATTTTTGCATGACCCAATCGCGGCATAGGCTCTCCAGGGGACGCAGCAATGTCGATCACACTGACCGGCTTGACCGACACCACGACACCGGACAACACCAACCAACAATCCGCGCCGTTCCTGAACCTCGGCCTGACCAACCTCGACGCCGCCACGAACTACACGCTGACGATCACGCTGTCGCACCCGAACGCGGGCTACTCGCTGACCGAGGGCAATCAGGGCGGCCTGAACAGTTCCACCAGCACCCTGACCATCAGCGACACCGGCGCGAATCTTGTGAGCGATCTGGACAGCGTGACGTTTGCCAAGAGCACGTCCTGGTTTCTGCTCACCCTGGGTGCCGATGTCCCGGTCGGCCTCTCGTTCAACCTCACGGCGCCCGTTTCCATCTCCCTCGGCAGCGAGTCCGTCTCCTGCTTCGCGACCGGCACCCGCATCCTGACGCGGCGGGGCGCCGTTCCCGTGGAATTGCTGCGGGTCGGTGACCGGGTCGTGACCGCGCGGGACGGCGGGCGGCTCGCGCCGGTGACATGGATCGGCCATCGCCGCCTGACCCCCGCGCGCCATCCGCGCCCATGGGACGTGAACCCCATCCGCGTGCGCGCCGACGCGATTGGGCCGGGCCGACCGAGCCACGACCTGCTGCTGTCGCCGGATCACGCGCTGTTCCTCGACGGCATGCTCGTGCGTGCCCGCGACCTGCTGAACGGGGCGACCATCGTGCAGGAGGCGGTGGCCGACATCACCTATTGGCACGTCGAACTCGACCGCCACGACGTGCTGCTCGCCGAGGGCGTGCCAGCCGAAAGTTTCCTGGACACCGGCAACCGCGCCGCGTTCGAAAATGGCGGTGCCACCATCATGGCCCACCCGGACTTTTCCCGCAGCGTGTGGGAGACGGCCGCTTGCGCCCCGCTGGTGTGGGAAGGCGCGCGGCTCGATTCGGCACGGGCCAAGCTGGCGGCGCGGGCCGAGCAGATCGGCTGGACACTGACGGACGAGGCCGATCTGCGCGTGACCGTAGAGGGCCGGGTGATCCGGCCGACGATCGAAAGCGGCACGCTGGAGTTCGATCTGCCGGCCAATGCCACGCAGGTCTGCCTGCGCTCGCGGACAGCCGTGCCCGCCTTTGTAATTCCCGGCGTCATCGACACCCGCTCGTTGGGCGTGGGCGTGACGCGGATGACGCTGGATGGGGCGGCGGTGGCGGCCGAGGCGCTCGGCGATGGCTGGCTGGCCGAGGAAGCCGGGCTGCATTGGACAGACGGTGCCGCCATGCTGCGAACCGACGGCGCACGGCGGCTGGACGTCCGTATCGCGGGATTGCTCCGCTACTGGGTCGCGCCGGATGCGGACGAACTGGCGCCAGCCTTGCTGGCGGCCTAAGCGCTTGTTTGAGAATAAACGCTCCATGGTCGTCATTCCGGCGAAGGCCGGGGTGACAAAATGACTCAGTTATTTCCACACGAGCCCTAACCGTAGATCGCCTCGACCGTCCGGCGCATCACGGTGGCGTCGGCATCGATGCCGGTCCAGTATTTGATGCTGATGACGCCCTGGTTGACCAGCATGCCGAGGCCATCGACGACGATGCAGCCGCGCGCTTCGGCCGCCTGGATCAGCTCCGTGCGAGGCGGGCTCGGCACGATGTCGGCAACGACAAGGCCCGGCCGCAACGACGCAGTGTCGAGATCGAGCGCCGCCTCCACGTTCGGGAACAGGCCGATCGAGGTGCAGTTCACCAGAATGTCCACGCCGTCCGGGACTCGGGCCGTGCTGTCCCATGCGGAAAGGTCCGTGCGCGCCGCCGTGTGGTCGTTCAACAGCCGCACGAGGTCCGCCCCGCGCTCGCGCGCCCGGTTGACGATGGTGATAGCGGCGGCGCCGGCCAGCGCCAGTTCCACCGTCACCGCCCGCGCCGCGCCGCCTGCGCCGAACACCAGCACGCGCTTGCCGGCCGGGTCGATCACTTCGGCCAGCGATTTCAGAAATCCCTTGCCGTCGGTGTTCTCGCCGATGAAGCGGCCGTCGCGCCGCACCGCGCAGTTGACGGCGCCCATGACCGAAGCCGACTCGCCGAGGCCGTCGAGCAGGGAAATCACCGCGACCTTGTGCGGCAGCGAGCAGTTGAAGCCGGCCCAGCCCATCGCCCGCGCACCCCGCACGGCGTCGCCGAGCGCCTCCGGCCGCACCTCGCAATTGATGTAGCGCCAGTCGAGTCCGTGGTGCCGATACGCCGCCTCGATCATCGCGACGGTCGCGTTCCCAGCCGCCTGGAGCGCGAAAGAGCCGGTCAAATTGCTGAGAAAATTCACCGGCGGCGCCCCCCTTTGTTTGCCGTTATCTTGGGCTGAGCCGGTATCGCTGGCAACCGCGCGCTATCGGGCGCCCATGTGATTCACCACATCCCAGCCGCCGTCCCAGATCAGCCGCAGCGCGACGAACAGCACGATCAGCAGGCCGATCCAGGCAATCCAGCGATATTTTTCCAGCAACCGCGCGACGAAATTCGCGGCCACCCCCATCAGCACGACCGACAGCGCCAGGCCCAGCACTAGCACCCACAGATGGCCCTCAGCCGCGCCGGCAACGGCCAGCACGTTGTCCAGGCTCATCGACACATCGGCGAGGATGATCTGGACAATCGCGTCGCGCAGCGACACGGCACCCTTCGCGCGCGCGCCATGCGCCGGCCGGCGCAACTCGCGGAACATTTTCCAGCATACCCACAGCAGCAGCACGCCGCCGGCCAGCAGCAGGCCGACGATCTGTAGCAATTGCAGCGTGATGGCGCCGAAGCCGATGCGCAGGATGGCGGCACCGCCGACGCCGATCAGGATGGCGAGCCGCCGCTGCTTCGCGGGCAGCCCCGTCACGGCCAGCCCGATCACGACCGCATTGTCGCCGGCCAGCGTCAGGTCGATCAGCACGACCTGTAACAAGGCCGCGAGTTCGCTCAGCAACATCCGTGGTCCTTATGTTGCGGCGGAACGGGCGCCGCCGTAGATGGTCAATCCGCGAGAAATTGGAGCAGGCATGGTCCCCCGCTACACCCGCCCGGCGATGGCCGCCATCTGGGCGCCGGAAAACCGCTTTCGCATCTGGTTCGAGATCGAGGCGTTGGCGGCCGAGGCGATGGCACAGGTCGGGGCCATTCCGCCCGAAGCCGCGCGCACGATTCGGGATAAGGGCGGTGCCAAGCTCGCAGCCATCGGGCCGGCAGATTTGCAGCGGATCGACGAGATCGAGCGGGAAACGCGGCACGACGTGATCGCGTTCCTGACGTGGCTAGCCGAATCGGTCGGGCCGGACAGCCGGTTCGTGCATCTGGGCCTGACCAGCAGCGACGTGCTGGACACCTGCCTTTCCGTGCAACTGACGCAGGCGGCAGATTTGCTGCTGGCCGATGTGGACGAGGTTTTGGCCGCGCTGAAGGCGCGGGCGTTCGAGCACAAATTTACCCTGACCATCGGCCGCAGCCACGGCATCCATGCCGAGCCGACCAGTTTCGGGCTGAAGTTGGCCGGCCACTACGCCGAGTTTGCCCGCAACCGGGAGCGGCTGGTTGTTGCCCGCAAGGAAATCGCGGTCGCGGCGCTGAGCGGCGCGGTCGGGACGTTCGCCCATGTCGATCCGCGCGTGGAAGCGTACGTCGCGGACAAGCTGGGGTTGGCCGTGGAGCCGGTCTCGACCCAAGTGATCCCGCGTGACCGGCAGGCGGCGTTCTTCTGTGCGCTCGGCGTGGTGGCGACCGGGATCGAGCGGCTGGCGACGGAGGTGCGGCATTTGCAGCGTTCGGAAGTGCGGGAGGCGGAGGAGTTTTTTCATCCGGGCCAGAAGGGTTCGTCCGCGATGCCGCACAAGCGCAACCCGGTGCTGTCGGAGAATCTGTCCGGTCTCGCGCGGGTGGTGCGGGCGGCAGTGGTGCCGGCGCTGGAGAACGTCGTGCTGTGGCACGAGCGGGACATCAGCCATTCGTCGGTCGAACGCGCGATTGCGCCGGACGCGACGGTGACGCTGGATTTTGCCCTGGCGCGGCTGGCTGGGCTGGTGCGGCAGTGGGTGATCTATCCGGAGCGGATGGCCGCAAATCTCGAAAGCCTCGGCGGCGTGGTGCATTCCGGCGAGGTGCTGCTGGCGCTGGCCCGCGCCGGCATTTCGCGGGAAGATGCGTATCGGATCGTGCAGCGCAACGCGATGGCGACGTGGACGAAGCTGGGGACGATGGAGGGCCAGACGTTCCGGGAGAATCTGGACGCCGACCCGGAAGTCGCCGGGCGGATTGCGCCGACGGATTTGGACGCGGCGATGGATGCGCGGATGCATCTTGCACATTTGGATGCGGTGTTTTTGCGGGTGTTTGGGGAGGCAGGGCCGGCTGCCTGAGCGCCGGCGAATTCTCGTGGACTGGTAGAATCAGTATTACCTAGCATTGCAGTTGTTTTTGCTGGTAGGAGCATGATCCGGATGACGTTGCAGGAGTTCCTGCTTTGGGACCACCCTGGACCGTTGCGATACGATCTTGTGGACGGCGAACCGCGAACCATCCCCTTGGGGACGAACGGGCATGGGCTGCTGCATGCCGAACTGACGGCCGTGGTCGGCAATCATCTGCACGCGCGGAAGTCGTCCTGCCTGCTCGCCAGCAATGTTGGCATTATTCCCAGCCATCGACCGCACGACAATTTTCGGGTCGCGGACCTAGCGGTTACGCGCGCACCGATCCGGGCCAATCAATACGGCCTGCCGGAACCAGTGCTTATAGCGGATATCGTGGCGCCGGACGATGTCGCGCGAACCTGGGCCAATGTCTGGACGTATATGTCGATCCCCAGCGTTACCGAAATTCTTGTCCTGCACTCGGATCGGGTCGCGGTCAATCTCCTATGCCGGGCCGAGGATGAAACATGGCCCAATAACACGGCGCCGATCATGTGCGACGCGCTGGAACTGACCAGTATTGGATTGTCCCTGTCACTGGTTGAACTTTATGCCCGAACGGGTTTGATCGACTGACTTTGATCCTGCCGACGCGGTCGGACCTCAAATCGGATCGTCCGACCAGTCCGAACGCTCGGGCGTGATCTGGAAATAGTCGATCATCCAGCGACCGTCTATCATCACCACAGTCAACCCCACTTTCGCGCTGCCGCCCCGGAAACTGGTAAGGACGTCAAACTCATAGGCGGGTGGCGCAACGGCGACCGGGTCGTCGGGGACGAACGTGCAGGCGACACCAACGGGGTTCAGGTATCCCGTCAGCGGGCCAAGTTGGCGAGCAAGGCCGCCGAACAGCCACTCGGCCTGCGCGGGCCGCAACCTGGCGCGCAGCCGGGGCGTGGCCCGATCCAGCAGCTGTTTTTCATCCCAGTGCGTGAAGATGGCGGCAATCGCCGAATCAGCAAAAGCTTGACTGCCTGACTCAAATGAAATGCTGACCGTAGACCGACCACCAGAGAAAGCTGCTGCGGAGTAGTCGACGGCGGCTTCGCTGTTCGCTGCCTGAGAGTGGCGCTTGTGGAAAATAACGGAAGCATTTGTGCCCGCGACGACGGCCACCGCGAAAAGTGAGCCCAACAATAACAAGTTCCATTTTCGCATGGCGATCCCACCCGCCTAGGTTCTTCGTTTAGGCAACATAGGACACGCAAAGCAATCCGATCAACCGCATCGTCGGCGGGCAGCCTATTCCGTGGCTGCCCGCTAACGCTTCGCGTCACTCCGCCGCCGCCGCCGGCAGCCCGTGAGCGTCGATCCCTTCTTCGTGGTGATGTTCCGGCACCGGGGGCGAGAAAGTGCCAAATTTGGACACGTACAGGAGCAGGCCCGCCACCAGCAGGTAGCTGACCGACACCGTGATAGACTGGCCGACGCCGATCGCCTCGCCGTGGATGAAGCCGAAGAAGGTCAGCACCATGCCGGCGAGCGCGAAATAGGCCGCCTTGTCGAACTCGCGCTCGATGATGAACACCGTGATTGACCCGAGGATGACGCCGGCAAGGGTCGCGCCGCCGCCGATCACCTCAAGCCCCTGATACAGCACGCCCTGGTTGCCCAGCTTGTCGAAGCCGACCACCGATACGTCGGTGCCAGCCGCGTGCAGGGCGCCATCGATCTGGGTTTTGCCCCAGGCGGCGATCTGCGGCACGAGTGCCAGGATGATGGCCGGCGCGTGGCGGCGCGGCGTTTCCTGGAACGCCTGCGCACCGATCAGCATGCCGATATACAGCAGGATCGGCAGGATCGCGATCACCGGGATCACCGCCAGCATCAGCGCGATCACGCCGAACCATGTCAGCACCAAAATCATGATGCCGGTGGCGGCCGAGTAGCCCATCCGGCCGCCCATCGCCTTCCAGCCGGGATGGCCGATATAGACGGCATTGATGAACGGGTTGCCCATCAGGCAGCCGATCAGGCTGATCACGCCGTCCGCTGTCAGCACCCGCGTGGTCGGGAACGCGTCCCCGGCCGCACCGGCGCTTTCCACATTGTCCATCGCCTCGACAAGATCGTAGATGCCGAACGGGATGGCGGTGACGAGGATGATGCCGAGATATTTGAAGCCGTGGAACACGTGGTCCACCGCCGGCAGCGGGATTTCGAAACCAAACGTGGTCAGCGCCGAACTGATATTGCCGACCGCCATGCCGCCATAATTCAGCCCGACAGCAGTGGAGACCCACGCGATCACGGTGCCGACGGCGATGGCGACGAGGCCGGCCGGGATGCCCTTGAAATAGCGAGCGCCGCCGAACCAGCTTGCCAGGATGATGGCGAAGCAGGTCACGCCGATGACCGGCGTGGTGAACATCTGCTCGACCGGGCGCATCGAGATGAAGGTGATCGAGATGCCCGCTAGCGACCCCAACAAAGCCGCGCGGGGCGTGATCTTGCGGATATAGGGCGCCGCAAACCCGCCGGCCATCAGCACGAAGCTTTGCACGAACACCCAGGTCAGGCCCGCTTCCCATGCCTGCACCGGGTCCTTCGTCATGCCCAGGATCGGCAGCATGATGACGAACACGACGACGAACATGTGCGGCACGCTGGTGCCGGACGGGAGCGCGCAGACATCAGTGCGGCCGGTCTTTTTCGCGAGGCGGTAGGCCAGCCACGCATAGTACATCGTGGACAGGAACAGCATCAGCCCGGTGGCCGGCAGGATGCGGCCGAACACGAGGCTGTCCGGCATGCCGAGCACGAAGCGGAGCAGCGTGGTCAAAGTCAACACGTTGACCAGAATGTTGGTGCCGAAACCGAAGAAGGCGTTCCAGTCGCCCGGTACCCACAGAGTGGGGCGGCGGGCGGCGGACATGGCACTGCTCATCAGGCGGCTCCTTTCAAGGCGGGGGTTTGTTCGATTGGCGCGATGGCCGCGATCAGATCGGAGGACGTGCCGACCCAGCCGAAAATGCCGCCTTGCGCGCGGATCATGGCGAGCCCCGCGTCCTGGAACGCCTGGAAGTAGGAGCCGACGCAATCCTCCAGCACGAGGCAGTCGTAGCCGCGGTCGTTGGCCTCGCGGACGGTGGTGTTGACGCAGACTTCCGTGGTCACGCCCGTGACCACCAGTTGCGTGATGCCCCGATTTTGCAGGATGGCGTGCAAGTCGGTGGCGAAGAACGCGCCCTTGCCCGGCTTGTCGATCACCGGCTCGCCCGGTGCCGGATACAATTCCGGGATGATGTCGTGGCCCGCCTCGCCGCGCACCAGGATACGGCCCATCGGCCCCTCGTCGCCGATGGTGATGGCGCCGTGGCCGCGCACCTTCTTGGCCGGCGGCAGGTCGGCGAGGTCCGGGCGATGGCCCTCGCGGGTGTGGATCGCCAGCAGGCCGGCGGCGCGCCATGCGGCCAGAAGCTTGCGGTTCGGCTCCACCGTGCGGCGCAGCATGGCGACATCGTTGCCAAGTGCGGAGGCAAACCCGCCCGGTTCGAGGAAATCACGCTGCATGTCGATGATGACCAGGGCGCAATGGGCCGGGTCGAGGACGAACGGATACGGCTCGGCTGTGATGCTCGTGCCAGCAGAAGCGGTCATGCGGGGACCTCCCATCTTCGTGGCCAGGGGACCGCGCGACGCACGGTCAGGCAATTCGTCTCTACGCAAATGACAGGCCAGCCATGTGCTGCCCGAATGTGTGACTTTGCCAATTTTTCGGGCGGACACGCCGCCGTGATCGCCCGGTTCGTACGCGACATGCCAACGAATCGCGCGCCGGCCGGCATTGCGCGCCGTGCGCCTGCCGGCCACCGGGTCTGCAACCGGGGGGCGTGGCACGCGGGCCACAGGGCTGCTATATGCCCGGCGCGTCGCCGGCTCGCGGTGGCGCGGCATGTCGTCGCGCCGACCCTGCGACGTTTCGGGGCGACCCCCGAGGATTCGCGACAGGAACCCGTTCATGGCCCGCCGCCGCCAACTCTACGAGGGGAAAGCCAAAATTCTGTTCGAGGGCCCGGAGCCCGGCACCCTCGTGCAGTATTTCAAGGACGATGCCACCGCGTCCAATGGCAACAAGAAGGGTGTGATTACCGGCAAGGGTGTGCTGAACAACCGCATCAGCGAGTATTTGATGCTGCGGCTAGGCGAAATCGGTGTGCCGACACACTTCGTCCGCCGGCTGAACATGCGCGAGCAATTGATTCGCGAAGTCGAGATCGTGCCGATCGAAGTGGTGGTGCGCAACGTGGCGGCCGGCAGCCTTTCGACCCGGCTGGGCATCCCCGAGGGCACGCGGCTGCCGCGCAGCATCATCGAGTACTATTATAAGAACGACCAGCTCGGCGACCCGATGGTCAGCGAGGAGCACATCACCGCGTTCGGCTGGGCCAACACGCAGGATCTGGACGATGTCGTGGCGCTGACGCTGCGCATCAACGATTTCCTGACCGGCCTGTTCCTCGGCGTCGGCATCACGCTGGTCGATTTCAAGGTGGAATTCGGCCGGCTGTGGGAGAACGAGGAAATGCGGATCGTTCTGGCCGACGAGATCAGCCCGGACAATTGCCGCCTGTGGGACACCAAGACCAACGAGAAGATGGACAAGGACCGCTTCCGCCGCGATCTGGGCAAGGTGGAGGAGGCGTATCAGGAGGTCGCCAAGCGGCTGGGGATTCTGCCGGAGGCCGGGATGCGGGATTTGAAGGGGCCGGAGACGATGCAGTGAAAGCCACCGTCACCGTCACCCTCAAGCCCGGCGTGCTCGATCCGCAGGGTCGCGCCATCGGCCAAGCCCTGAAGGGCCTCGGCTTCGCGGGCGTGGGCGAAGTGCGTGCGGGGAAAATCATCGAATTGGAGCTGGCCGAGACCGACCCGGCCGCGGCCCGTAGTCAGGCTGAAGAGATGGCGAAAAAGCTGCTGGCCAATACGGTGATCGAGAGTTTTCGGGTGGAGTTGGCCTGATGCGCGCCGGCATCGTCGTTTTTCCCGGCATCAACCGCGAGCGCGACCTTGCCATCGCGCTGGAACGCTCCTCCGGACACAAGCCGCGCATGATCTGGCATCGGGAAACCGACCTCGGCGGGCTGGACCTGATCGCCATTCCGGGCGGGTTCAGCTACGGCGACTATCTGCGCTGCGGCGCGATGGCGGCGCAGTCGCCGGTGATGCGGGCCATTCGTGCCCATGCCGAGCGCGGCGGGCATGTTTTGGGCGTTTGCAACGGGTTTCAGATTCTTGTCGAGGCCGGCCTGCTGCCCGGCGCCCTGCTGCGCAACGCCTCGCTGCGGTTCCTCTCGATGGACTGCCACCTCCGCGTCGAACGCGCCGACACCGCATTCACCGCGCACTACCAACGCCATCAGGTCTTCCGCGCGCCCATGGCACACGGCGACGGCAACTACTTCGCCGACGGCGACACGCTGGATCGGCTGGAGGGCGAAGGGC
>CAJCJG010000012.1 GCA_903970625.1 Solirubrobacterales bacterium 70-9
CGCTGCCGTGGGTGGCGCTGCCGGCCTGCTGGCCGGCAGCGCGATCGGTGCGGACAACGCGCAGGCGTCGTCGGCCGGGTTGCAGCAGCGTTACGACGTCGTGTTCGCCCAATGCATGGCCGCCGCCGGCGAGAAGGTGCCCGACCTGACCGCCAATTCCGCAGGCTATGCGGCGCCGCCTGTCGCCTATGCGCCGCCGGCCTATGGCTACGCCTATCCCGCCTATTATCCGCCGCCGTACTATTATGGCCCGCCGGTTGGCGTCGGCATCGGGTTCGGCTGGGGCGGCGGCTACTGGCGCCGCCACTGGTAAACTAAGCTACCGCCGCCGTCACCGCCGCGCGCCCTCGCCCGCGGCGGGCAGGCGTGCTTTTGGCGGGATCGGCGGCGGCACCGAATTTCACGCTGGTCGCCGCGATCTGCTGCAAGCGCGTCAGAATGCGCAACCCCACGGCGCGATGGCCGTGGGTCCGCAGGACGTCGCGCTGGCCCTGCAACGCCAGCGCGCGTCCCCGTGTCGGGTCGTCGAGGAACGGGCGCAGCAGATCCGCGGCATGCGCCACGTCCGCCTCAGCCCAGCTTTGACCTTGCCAATGCGGGTATTCGTCGCGCGTCAATCCCACCAGGCGATGCCGGACCAGCAGCGAATTCCGCTCGGTCATAAAATCCAGATTGCCGGACCAGGCGGTGCCCATTGCCAGCTTGCCCAGCGCCATCGCCTCCCCCAGCCCGCGCCCGAACCCTTCCGACCGGTGCAGCGACACGAAACAGTCGCAGGCATTGACCAGACTGCGCACGCCAAGACTGTCGAGCGGCGTGTCGATGACGGTGACGCGGGAATCGCCCTTGAAGCCCGCCGCCCACTCCTCGGCGCCCTGCTCGCCGTTCTTGACCTTCAGCACCAGTTGCAGGTCGCGGAACGGCTGCTCCGCCCACAACCTGCGCGCGAGGTCCAGCACCGCCTGCGGGTTCTTGCGCGCGGCGTAGGAACTCAGATCGAGGAAATGCAGCAGCACGAAGGACGATTCGCGGATGCCGAAGTACCTGCGCGGCAGGAACGCGAGCGGATCGGTTTCCACCGATTGCCCGATCGGCGTGGCGTCCAGGCCGGCGGCCGCGAGGCCATCGCGAATGAAGCCGGACAGCGCCCACACCTCGTCGAACCGCGCCAGTTGCCGTGCCCACTCGCGCGGGTAGCTCGGCAACTCCCAGGCCGGCACGATGACGTTGTGGCCAGCCGCGAAATCGCCGCCCATGCCCTCGAACGCGGCGATCACGGCTTCCACTTCGTCGCCGTTGACGTGGAAGATGCGGATGCCGCCCGCGACGTTGCGCCGCTCCCGATCCTCGACGACGGCGAAATGGGCCGCATCCCGGCGCTGGGCGTAGCGGAAGATGTCGAACACGCGATGATGCAGCCGCAACGCGGAGCAGGCGCTGACATGGCTGCGCATCTGCTCGCCCATGCCGATGGGCGCGAACGGGTGGCCGATGAAGGTGATGTCGAGATCGTCGAGGTTCGCCATCAGGCCCATCGCCTCGCGCTCACGGCGTCGCGCATGGCTTCCAGCCAGCGATGGCCGAAGCCGGTGTCCGGCTCCAGATGCGCGCCCTCGGCCCACTCGTTCCAGGCGTTGACGAACAGCAGCCGCTCGTCGCCCATCAGGAAGCGGCGCACCTCGTCGATCTTCTCCTCGACATAGACGCGGAACGCTTCCGGCGAGGTGCCGTCGAAGCTGGTGCCCATGACGGGCTGGCGCGGCGTGTTGTCCCAACTCGGGAACACCGCCGGATAGCGGGTGTAGGGCACGCTCTCCCGCTTGCAGAACGCCAGCACGGTTTGCGGGTAGTCGTAGCGATAGCCCGCCCAGTTTCGCTTGACGATGGTGGCCGTCGTGTCGGCCGGGACGGCGCGGCCATGCGGCGGGAACTCGACGCAGGCGTCGAACCCCAGATCGACCGGGCGCAGCCGCTGGTCCACCGCTTCCATGCTTTCGACATACACCAGTTGCACGCCGGGGAAGCCGGCTTGTGCGAAGGCGGCGCGGCAAGCGGCGGCGAAATCTTTCGGGTCGGGCAGTTGCAGCGGCCGATAGACCAGGAACAGCGGCTTGCCGTCCACGCGCAGATAGCGCGGGTCGGCCGCCTGCGCGACGACGTCGGCGACGATGCCGGCCAGCGTCTCGGCATCGTATTTCTGTTCCAGCAGAATCTCTCGCTCGCCGCCGTCCCAGTGCTTGGTCCAGTTCTCGTTGGCCCAGCACAGGCACCAGTGGAACGGCATGTCCGGGTTCGCCCGCACCACGTCCAGCGGCGCGCCGAGCACCCGCTGGCTGCCGAAATTGTAGTAATAGACGCAGAAGCCCGCGAGGCCGTAGCGCGCCGCCAGCGCCGCCTGCCGCCGCAGCGCCTCGGCCGTGCGTAGGTCGTAGAACCCGAGGTCGGCCGGCAGATGGGGCTGGTAATGGCCCTCGTAGCTCGGCCGCGCCTTGACCACGTTGGTCCACTCGGTGAAGCCGGTGCCCCACCACAGATCGTTCTGCGCATTGGCGTGGAATTGCGGCAGGTAGAACGCGATCGGCCGCACCGCGTCCAGCTTCGCCAGCAGATCGCCCCATCGCTCGCACAGCGTTTGCTGGTTGCGGGCGATGTTGCGCAGCTTGCGGTCCTGCGACTGCCGGTTGGTCGAGACGCTCAGCCAATGCACCGCCACTGCGTCGTGGACGTAGCGGACGCGATGGCCGGCGGCGATCAGCCGCAGGCACAGATCGGCGTCCTCGCAATAGGCGGGCGCGAACGCTTCGTCGAACAGCGTGTCGCCGACCGCCGCGCGGCGCAGCATCAGCACGGCGCCGGAGCAGTACGTCACGTCGCGGTCCCGGCAATAGCCGCCTTCGGTGGGATCGGCGAACAGCCCGATCATCTCGCTCTCGCCGTTCGGGCGGATGTAGCAGCCGGCTTCCTGCAAGCGGCCGTTGGGGTAGATCAGCTTCGGCCCGACGGCGGCCACCGTCGCGTCCGCGTCCAGCACCGCCACCAGCCGGTCCACGGCGCCGGGCAGCACCTGCGCATCGTTGTTCAGCAACAGCACGTACTCGCCCCGGCAGCGCGCGAACGCGGCGTTGCAGTTGCGCACGAAGCCGACATTCGTCGCTTGCCGTACGACGACCAGATTCGTCACGTCCCCCAACCGCGCCATGCCCTCGTCGGTCGAGGCGTCGTCGGCCAGCACCACCTCGAACGGCAGCGCAGGCGGGTCGGCGCTGATCGCCAGCAGGCAGGCGACGGTGTGGTCCAATTCGTTGAAGGCCGGAATGACGATCGAAAGCCGTGGGCTGTCGGCCGCCGGCAGCGCGATCACGTCGATGTCGTCCAGTGGGGCGTGGGAGACGATCACCGGCGCGCGGCGGGCGCGCACCGAGTCCTTCCGGGCTTGCTGGGCCTCGGCCAGCAGCGTGCGCATGCCGCCGAAGGCGCTTTGCGTCGCCTCTGCCGTCACCGGCATGGCGTCCGCAACGGCGACCTCCTCGCCCGGCCGCGCCGGCCCCAGCGCGAGCGGCGCCGCCTTCTCGCTCGGCACCTGCCGCCCTTCCTGGCGCCCGTTGCTGAGGTAGTGGCGCAGCGGCGGCCAGCCGGCATCCGCGACATCGACGTAGCGGCGCAAATACAGCCGCCCGTCGAACGACGGCCCGGCGGGGCGGGCCAACGCGTCGCCGACGACGAGAAAATGGCGCAACGCGGCGTAGCGGTCCTTCGGCACGTCGGCGAATTGCTCCGCGTACCAGCCCGGGTCGAGCCATTTGTTCGATTGCCGTCCGTCCCTGAGCCCCACCGTCAGGAAATGCCGCAACAACCCCTGTGCCGCATCGTTGGCGCCGAGTTGCTGCGCATACCAGGCCGGGTCGAAATACGGGCTGGGCTTCACCAGATCGTATTCCAGCGTGTCCATCAACAACGCGAAACTGGGCGGGTCGCCGAGGCAGTCTTGCTGTTCCGACACGATGAACGGCAGGTCCACCAGCGGGTGCGGCGAATGCAGATTGCGGAACCCCGTCTCGATGAAATGCAGTAGCCCGTCCTGCTTCTGCTCCAGCGTCTCCGGGTTGGTGGCGGCGTAGAACTCGCGGTCGAAATACGGCGACAGGTTGGGTCGCTTGAGTACCGGCATTTTCAGGTAGCGCCCGACCGTGCTCAGGTCGCCGCGCCCGCCACCGAGGGCGATGCGGAACATCTCCTCGTCGACGAACGGCGAACATAGGGTCCGGTGGACCCGCATCAGTTCTTCGCGCATGCCGCCTTCAGCTCCAACCGCCCAGGTTCGCGCGGGCGCACCTTACGCTGCCGACGCCCGTCAAGCCTCCGCCAACAGGCCGACGCGCAGCAGGTTCATCCAGACCTCGACTTCCGGCTTCAATGCCGCCGACGGAATCCGGCCTTCGGCGACGCCGGAGCCCATGTAGTGCTTGGTGGCCGAATCGACCTCGCCGCGCTCGATCGCCGTGGCTACGTCGGGATAGGTTGCGAGGTAGAACGCGTCGTCCACCTCCGGCGGCGCGCCGAGGCGGCCTTCGAAAAATCCGGTTTCGATGTAGTGCCGGTGCAGGTCCGGAATATGCCCCGCCGCCGCCGCTTCGGCGAGGTCGGTGTAAGTCTGGCGATAGAACGACTCGGAGAACGGCATCAGGCTGATCAGGTTTTGCAGGATCAACCGCAGCAACTTCGCGTCGATGGCGATCTTGGAGCGGCTGTTCAACCGCTCCCGCGTGATGCGCATGGATTGGGTCAGCAGGTCGATGTGCGGAATGTATCGTGTCGGTTGCAAAGGTCACTCCTGGCGATAGACCCGCTGTGGGTCGGTGTGGGGTGTGAGCCGGCCTCCCTCGCAGCTTCGGCTTTCGCCTTGCCCGTATGCAACGATTCATCGCGGCGGCGCACGGGTTAGCGGCCACGTCGTCTCGGCTACCCGCCTGGCATCGCCGGCCAGCCGACGGCGGCGCGCTCGATATCGCTCATGCGGTAGGTGTCGCGGCCCCAACTGACGGCTTCGCGCCGTATTTCGGCGGGGTTGCCGGCGACGATCACGCACGGCGGCACCGGCCGCGTCACCAGCGACCGTGCCCCCACCACCGCCCCGGTTCCGACACGGCCGCAATTGAGCAGCAGCGCGTCCTGGCCGAGCCACACATGGCGTTCCAGCACGGTGCTGGCCGGCTTGCGCCCGATCGCTTCGCCGCTGCGCAGATCGTGCAGCGCGTGCATATTGTAGTTTCGTATCCACACGCCATTCGAAATAAGCGCGTCGTCGCCGATGGCTACCCCCAAATCCTGGCCTTCCAGCTCGATGCTGCATCCGACCGCCGTGGCACCCTGGCCCCAGAACAGGAACTGCCGGTGCGAGCGCATGAACAGATCGTGCAGCATCACGTAGCCGCCGTCGCCGATGTCGTTGAACAGCACCGCGCTGTCGTTGCCGAGCAGCCGTATGCTCGCCGTCAGCGAGCCCTGCCACTGACGGTTGTCCAGATACAGCAGGTTGCCGGTGCCGCCGGTCTGGACGCGAATGTCGCCGACCGGCCGCTCCGGGTCCGTCACCGCCACCATCAGATCGGGGCCGGCGATCAGTTGGATGCCGATGGCCTGCGCCTGCTCGTCGCGCCCCGACATCAAATGGTAGTTCACTTGCTCGAAATGCGCCGCCGCCAGTGCCGTGACCGACGGCGTGAGCACCTTCCTGATGCTCGCCTCCACGGCGCCGCTCATCCCCGGTAACATGGCTGGAAGACCCCGTCTGAGTTAGGCCGGCGGCCGGCGCTGGGCCGCTTGAACCTCCGGGATGATGGACGAGAAGTGTCATGGCTGGCGACTATTCGTCAAACAGGAGGGTTCAGATTTCGTTAACAACAATCATTCACATGTATTCGGCAACGGTGCTCATTGGGATTGCTCGCGCAGGCACATGCTGCCAAGGTGCCGTTGGCGTTACGATTCGAAGCAACGAAGCCAGCAGCGAGACCGAGCTGGCGTGAGAGGCCTTCATGCGGCTGTTGCTGACCGGTGGATGCGGGTTCATCGGGTCTGCGGTCATCCGCCGCTTGATCGGGGCCACGGACCACAGCGTCGTCAATGTGGACAAACTCACCTATGCCGCCAGCGAGGATGCGCTGGAGGACGCACGCGGCCACCACCGGCACACGCTGATCCAGGCCGACATTTGCGATACAAGCGCGATGCGGGAGGTATTGGCCACCCACCAGCCCGACGCGGTGATGCACCTGGCGGCCGAAAGCCACGTGGATCGGTCGATCGATGGGCCGGGCGTGTTCATCCAGACCAACGTGGTCGGCACCTACGTGCTGCTGGAGGCCGTGCGGGGCTATTGGGCGGCGCTGCCGGCGGCGCGGCGGGCGGCGTTCCGCTTCCACCATGTCTCGACCGACGAAGTGTTCGGGGCGCTCGGCGATGGCGACGCGCCGTTCACCGAGACCACACCCTACGACCCGCGCAGCCCGTATTCGGCCAGCAAAGCCGCGTCCGACCACCTGGTGCGGGCGTGGCATCACACGTACGGCCTGCCCACGCTGGTGAGCAACACCACCAACAATTACGGCCCGTGGCAGTTTCCTGAAAAATTGATTCCGCTGGTCACGCTGAACGCGTTGGAGGGCAAGAGCCTGCCCGTTTATGGCGACGGCGCCAACCAGCGCGACTGGATTTTCGTGGACGACCATGCCGAGGCCCTGCTGGAAGTGGTCACGCGCGGCGAGCCGGGCGGAACCTACGCCGTCGGCGCCCGCCAGCCGCGCAGCAACTTGCAGGTCGTGCGCGCCATCTGCGCGGCGCTCGATGCCCGCGTGCCGGACCCGGCCGGCCCGCGCGAGCGGCTGATCACCTACGTCGCCGACCGACCGGGCCACGATTTCCGCTACGAGATCGACCCTTCGCGCACCGAGGCGTCGCTCGCGTGGAAGGCACCGCACGATTTCGACCGGGGCCTTGCCCGCACCATCGACTGGTATCTGGCCAACCGCCCGTGGTGGGAGGGTATTCGCGCAGCGCGCTATGCCGGCGAACGGCTCGGCACGAAGAGCGCTGCCGCATGAAGAAGGGCATCGTCCTGGCCGGCGGCTCCGGCACGCGGCTGCATCCGATGACCATTGCGTCGTCCAAGCAGTTGCTGCCGGTTTATGACAAGCCGATGATTTATTATCCGCTGTCGGTGCTGATGCTGGCCGGCATCCGTGACATTCTGGTGATTTCCACGCCCGCGGATCTCCCGCAGTTCCGCCGTCTGCTCGGCGACGGCGTGCGGTTCGGCGTGACCTTCACCTATCGCGAACAGCCGACGCCGGACGGGCTGGCGCAGGCGTTCCTGATCGGCCGCGACTGGCTGGCCGGCGAGCCTTGCGCGCTGGTGCTGGGGGACAACCTCATTTTCGCCGATCATCTGTCGGTGCTGCTGCGGGAGGCGACGGCGCGGCCGGTCGGGGCGACGGTGTTCGCCTATCAGGTGCGCGACCCGGAGCGGTACGGCGTCGTCAGCATGATGCCGGATGGCCGGGCGGCCGAGATCGTCGAAAAACCGGCGGCGCCGCAGTCGAACTGGGCGGTGATCGGCCTGTATTTCTACGACGAGCGGGTCGGCGAACTGGCCGCCCGCGTCAAGCCCTCCCCGCGCGGCGAGCTGGAGATCACCGACCTCAACAGGATGTATCTGGAGGAAGGCTCGCTGCACGTCGAAAAGCTGGGTCGCGGCTGCGCGTGGCTGGATGCCGGCACGCCCGACAGTCTGTTGCAGGCGGCGACATTCGTGCAGACGATCCAGTCGCGCCAGGGAATGCTGGTCGGCTGCCCGGAGGAAGTGGCGTTCCGCATGGGCTGGATCGACGCGGCCACACTGCGCGCGCAGGCGCGGGCGATGGGCAAGACCGAATTGGGCCGGGTGCTGGCGGAATTGGCCGACGGCCTGCACGCCTGACGGGACCGAAACCATGAAGGTCGAAAAACTCGATATCCCCGATGTGATCCTGTTCACGCCGCCGCGCTTCGGCGATTCGCGGGGCTTCTTCTCGGAGACGTTCAACGCCGGCCGCCTCGCGGCTGCGGGCGTGGCCGGCCCGTTCGTGCAGGACAACCACAGCCTGTCGGCGCAAACGGGCACCGTGCGCGGTCTGCACTGCCAGATCGCCCCCAGCGTGCAGGGCAAGCTGGTGCGCTGCGTGCGCGGCGCAATCTGGGACGTGGCGGTGGACATCCGCCATGGCTCGCCGACGTTCGGCAAACATGCCGCCGCCGTGCTGAGTGCGGAGAACTGGAACCAGTTGTGGGTGCCCGGCGGCTTCCTGCACGGGTTCTGCACGCTCGAACCCGACACCGAGGTGATCTACAAGGTGACGGCTGACTACGACCGCGCGGCCGAGCGCGGTGTGGTCTGGAACGATGCCTCCCTCGCGCTGCCGTGGCCGGTTGCCGGAGCGGCGGCGGTGTTGTCCGAGAAAGACAAAATCCTGCCGCCGCTGGCCGATTGCGAGCACTGGTTTCATGTCTAGGCCTGTGGCCAGCGGCCCCATTCTGGTGACGGGCGGAACCGGGCAGGTCGCCCGCGCGCTGGAGGCGGCGGCGGCCGGGCGGCCGATCGTGCGCGTCGGTCGGCCCGACTTCGATTTCGATGTCCCCGAGCGGCTCGACGGGTTTCTGCGGGTTTCGGCGCCCCGCATGATCGTCAACGCCGCCGCCTACACGGCCGTGGACAAGGCGGAAAGCGAGCCGGAGGCGGCCGACCGCGCCAACCACACCGGCCCCGCCCGCCTCGCCGCCTACGCCGCCGAGTCCGGCATTCCGCTGATCCATATTTCGACCGACTATGTGTTCGACGGCCTGAAAGGCGCGCACTACGTCGAGACCGACCCGACCAGCCCGACCGGCGTGTACGGCGCCACCAAGCTGGCCGGCGAGCAGGCGGTCGCCGCCTCCGGCGCCCGTGCGATCGTGGTGCGGACCTCCTGGGTCTATGCCGATAGCGGCAAGAACTTTGTCCTGACCATGCTGAATGCGGCCCGGAAGACGAACCATTTGCGGGTGGTTGCCGACCAGCGCGGCTGCCCCACCGCCGCCGCCGACCTCGCCGCTGCGATCCTCGCCATCGCCGACCGGCTGGCGGACGGGTGGGACGACGCGCTC
>CAJCJG010000013.1 GCA_903970625.1 Solirubrobacterales bacterium 70-9
CATCGTCGGCGGGCGAGAACCAGCGGCCGCGCTCGGCCGGGCGGACATAACCGGCGATGGTTGTCTCCTGCGGCAGCGCCGGCAGCGGCGCGCGATCCGCTACCCAGCCGAGCACCACCAGCAACGGCGGCAGCCCCGCCCGTTCCAGCGGGACGATCAGTTCCGCGCCGGAAACCGGCCCGGCGGCGGTGTCGCGCACGTCGGCGCCATATCGGGCGGCCAGATCGGGGCGCAGATGACCGGTGGCCGCGACCTTGGCGAACGGGATCGGCGCGTCGCCGAGTGGGATGGGCGCAGCCAATTCGGCCGCGTCGAGCTGCGCCAGCAGGGCGGTCTTCCACGCGAGCCGCTGAACCTGCCACGTCCCCAGGCCCAGCAACAGCACCAGCATCGCCGCCGTGCTGACGGCGGGCACGATCAGGCGGCGGCTGGCCGTCACCGCCCCGTGCCGCCGCGCCCGGCTATTCGGTGGCGCCGGCGCCGAACAGATAGATGCAGATGAACAGGAACAGCCACACCACGTCCACGAAGTGCCAGTACCAAGCCGCCGCCTCGAACCCGAAATGCCGCTCCGGCGTGAACGCGTCGCCGCGCGCCCGCACCCAGCACACCGCCAGGAAGATCGTGCCGACGATCACATGGAAGCCGTGGAAGCCGGTGGCGAGGAAGAACGTGGAGGGATAGACGCCGCCGCCCACGAACTTGAATGGCGCGTCCGAGTACTCGATGGCCTGGAACATCGTGAAACTCAGGCCCAGCAGCACCGTGCAGGCCAGCGCGATCAGCAGTCCGCGCCGGTCGCGCTCGATCAGCGAATGGTGCGCCCACGTCACCGTACAGCCGGACAGCAGCAGGATCATCGTGTTCAGGAACGGCAGATGGAATGGGTCGAACGTGGTCACGCCGGCGGGCGGCCAGACCGCCTTGGCGGCATCGACGCCGGACATGTGGTCCGGATACAGCGCGAAATTGAAATACGCCCAGAAGAAGGCGACGAAGAACATCACCTCGCTGGCAATGAACATCATCATGCCGTAGCGCAGGCCGAGACGGACGACCGGGGAATGCACGCCGGCCGCCGCACTCTCCTTCAGCACGTCGCGCCACCAGAAGAACATCGTGGCGATCACGACGGCGATGCCGATGCCGAGGATGATGTAGTTGTTGTAGTGCGCCGCGAAGATGATGCCGAGCACAATCAGGCCGCCGCCGAGGGCGCCGCAGAGCGGCCATGGGCTGGGATCCACCAGATGGTACGGCTGCTTCAATCCCGAACCGGTCGGGAGCGTGGAGCCGTGCGTGTCAGTGCTCATGCCATGCCCAATGCGAAAGATAAGGGTCGGAAAGATCGCCGCATCATCCCCGAATCGCCCGATACATCAAGGGCAAACGCCGTGACATGCTGCGGTGCGGGAAACGCTGCGTCGTCACTGTGTCAGCGGCCCAACATGCGGGCCGGCGCTGGCCAGCTTGCCGCTGCGGGACGCGTCGTTCAGCGAGTGGAAGAACGTGTACGACAGCGTGATGGTGGTCACGTCCGCCGTGCTCGGATCCGTCGCGATGGCGGGGTCGACCCAAAAACTGACCGGGAACTGCATCGACTGCCCGGGCGCCAGCGTCTGCTGGTTGAAGCAGAAGCAGGCGGTCTTATGGAAATACAGCCCAACCTTGTCGGGCGTGACGTTGTAGATCGCGATGCCGGTGATCGGCGTCGTCGCCTCGTTTCGGGCCTGGTAGAACGCCACCTGCTCCTCGCCGAGCTTCAGCGTCACCTGCTTCTGCTCCGGATGGAATTCCCACGGCATGCCGGTGTCGGTGTCGGCGTTGAAGCGGACGGTGATGGTGCGCTCGACGGTCCCGGCGCTGTGCTCGGGTCCGATCTGCGGCGTCCCGCCGTAGCCGGTGGCGGCACAAAACATACGGTAGAGCGGCACGGCGGCGAAGGACATGCCGACCATGCCGGCGACGACGGCTGCGAGGCCGCCCGCGAGCACCCTGTTGCGCCAGCCGCCCCTCATGTGAGGCTGCCGGTTTGCGCCATCTTGACCATGGCGATGGCGTAGAACAGCACCACGAGCGCGACGAGGACGACCAGGGTGGCGATGTTGCGGCCCCGGCGGCGGCGTATCAGCGCGGCGTCGCTCTCCGGTTCCGCCACGGGCGGCTTGGATGCCACCGGCCTAACCGACCAGCCGGTCCACCGCGAGCGCGGCGAACAGGACGAACAGGTAATACAGCGAGAAGCGGAACAGCTTCTTAGCGGGCTGGTCGTTGGTCAGGCTGACGCCGGTCGCATCCTGCCGGTCGCGCAGCACCAGCACGGCGCCGATCAGGAACCCGGCGCCCAGGACCGCAGCGGACAGGCCATAGGTCGTCCCGGTCAGATGCAATGCCCACGGCGACAGCGAGAGGGCGACGAGCACGACCGTGTAAGCAAGGATGTGCCGGCGCGTGCTGCGCGCACCGGCCACCACCGGCAGCATCGGCACGCCGACTCGCTCATAATCGGCCGAGGCCCACAACGACAGCGCCCAGAAATGCGGCGGGGTCCAGGCGAACACGATCAGGAACAGCAGCACCGGCAACGTCTGGATGTCCCCGGTCACGGCGGCCCAGCCGATCAGCGCGGGGAAGGCGCCGGCGGCGCCGCCGATGACGATGTTTTGGGGCGTCCGCCGCTTCAGCCACATCGTGTACACGAACACGTAGAAGCCGATGGAGACGGCCAGGATCGTGGCGGCGAGGGTGTTGGTCACGAGCCACATCACGAGGACGGACCCGACGGCCAGGGCCACGCCGAAGCCCAGCGCCTCGCCGGCATCGATCCGCCCGGCCGGGATCGGGCGGCGGGACGTGCGGCGCATCAGCGCGTCGATATCGCGGTCGTACCACATGTTGATCGCACCGGCCGCGCCCGCCGCTACGGCAATGCACAGCACGGCGGTGAACGCCAGAACCGGATGCAGATGGCCCGGTGCCACCAGCAGACCGACCAGCCCCGTAAACACCACCAGCACCACCACACGCGGCTTCAGCAACGTCAGCCAGTCGCCCGCCGACGAGGTCGCGATCGCGGGGGTCGGCACGGCGGCGATGTCGGTCATCATGCGGTCCAGTCGGCCCCGACCTTGCGGCCGGAGCGGTTAGCGGATGCGATCAGCGAATACGGGGCAGTTCCTCGAACGTGTGGAACGGCGGCGGGGAGGAGACGGTCCATTCCAGCGTCGTCGCCCCCTCGCCCCAGTAGTTGGGGGCGAGTTTTTCGGACGAGGTGAAGATGCGGAACACCACGTAGAAGAACACCAGCAGGCCCACGCCGCTGATCAGCGAGCCGATGGTAGCCACCTCGTTCCAGCCCCGGAAAGCCTCCGGATAGTCCACGTAGCGGCGCGGCATGCCGGCGAGGCCGAGGAAGTGCATCGGGAAGAAGGTCAGGTTGACGCCGACGAAGGTCAGCCAGAAATGCACCTTGCCCCAGAACTCCGGATATTGCCGGCCGCTCATCTTGCCGATCCAGTAGTAGAAGCCGGCGAAGATCGAGAACACCGCGCCGAGGGACAACACGTAGTGGAAGTGCGCGACCACGTAGTAGGTGTTGTGCAGCGACTGATCCAGGCCCGCATTGGCCAGCACCACGCCGGTCACGCCGCCGACGGTGAACAGGAACAAGAACCCGACCGACCATAGCATCGGCACCGCCAACTCGATGGAGCCGCCCCACATGGTGGCGATCCACGAGAACACTTTTATCCCCGTCGGCACGGCAATGATGAAGGTCGCCGCCATGAAATAGGCGCGGGTATCGACCGTCATGCCCGAGATGAACATGTGATGCGCCCACACCACGAAGCCCACGACCCCGATGGCCACCATCGCGTAGGCCATGCCGAGATAACCGAAGATCGGCTTCTTCGAGAACGTCGAGATGACGTGGCTGACGATTCCGAAGCCCGGCAGGATCATGATGTAGACTTCGGGATGGCCGAAGAACCAGAACAGATGCTGGTACAGCACCGGGTCGCCGCCGCCTTCCGGATTGAAGAACGAGGTGCCGAAATTACGGTCGGTGATCAGCATGGTGATCGCGCCGGCCAGCACGGGGATCGACAGCAACAGAAGGAACGCCGTGACCAGCATCGACCAGACGAACAGCGGCATCTTGTGCAGGCCCATGCCGGGTGCCCGCATGTTGAAGATCGTCGTGATGAAGTTGATCGCGCCCAAAAGGGACGATATGCCCGCGAGGTGCAGAGCGAACAGCGTGAAATCCATCGCCGGACCGCCGCTGTAGGTGGCGTTGGACAATGGCGGATACAGCGTCCAGCCGGAGCCGGCACCGTCGCCGGTGAACAGGCCGGCCATGATCAGCAGGAACGCCGGCACCAGCAGCCAGAAGCTGATATTGTTCAGGCGCGGGAACGCCATGTCCGGCGCGCCGATCATCAACGGCACGAACCAGTTGCCGAAGCCGCCGATCATCGCCGGCATGACGGTGAAGAAGATCATCAGCAGCCCGTGCGCCGTCACCGCCGCGTTCCACGACTGGCCGGACGCGAACAGCCCCATCTTCATACCCGGCTGAAACAGTTCCAGCCGCATCAGGATCGAGATCAGGCCGCCGATGGTCCCCGCGAACACCGCGAAGATCAGGTACAGCGTGCCAATGTCCTTGTGGTTGGTGCTGAACAGCCAGCGTTGCACGAAGGTCGGCGAATGGCCGTGGCCGCCATGGTCGTCGTGCTGCGCGTAGCCATGGGTGGTGACACTCATTGTGCGTCTCCTACGGGCAAGGGCGCCGGAATAGGCTGAGCTTGAGCGATGGCGACACGGCCGGCGGGCACCGGCATCGGCGCGGGCGCATCGGACGCGAACTTGGTCTTGGCCTGTTCGACCCAGGTGGCGAAGTCCTCGGGCGTCACGGCCTTGATCGAGATCGGCATAAAACTGTGGTTGGTGCCGCAGATCTGGTTACACTCGCCGTAATACTGGCCCGGCTTGTCGATCCGCACCCAGGTTTCGATCGTCCGGCCGGGGATGGCGTAGCGTTGCACGCCCAGGCTCGGGATGAAGAAGCTGTGGATCACGTCGCCGCTCGTGGTGAGGATCCGGATGTTTTTTCCGGCCGGCAGCACCAGCGGATTGTCCACGTCCAGCAGCCGGATGTGCGGCGTCGCATCGTCGTCCTTGATGTAGTAGCTGGAGAAATCGACGTTGCCGTGGTCGGGATAGCTATATTCCCAATACCATTGATGGCCCGTGACCTTGATCGTCATATCGGCGTTGGCCGTGCGGTCCTCGTAATAGACGAGGCGGAAGCTCGGGATCGCGATCACCACCAGGATCAGCACCGGCAGCAGCGTCCAAGCGACTTCCAGGCCGGTGTGATGGCTGAGCTGGCTCGGCACCGGGTTGCGCTTGGCGCTGAAGCGATACAGCACATAGACGATCAGGGCGCCGACGAAGATCGTCACGGCGGTGATGATCCACAGCACCAAAGTATGAAGGCTGTGGATTTGCTGTGCCACCGGGCTGCCCGCTGGCTGCATGCCGACCTGCCACGGCGTCGGCTGCTGGGCCAGGGCCGGCGCGATGATGCCGGTCTCCGCAACACCAACCAGTGCGCCCGCTACCAGGGCGAACGCGGCTCCAAGCCGCCGAATGAAGTGCATCGCCGATTTCTTCCCGCTGACCCTGCGCAAGCCAAACGCTCGCCTTGGCCATGTGGGCTACAGGAGGCGTTCCGCTAGATCAAGGCCCTTTGCGCCGATCGCATTGCACCGCAACAAGCGTTCCCGATGCGGCGGTTAGCGCGGCAGGCGGACCAGCGTGAACAGCCCGAACGGCGGCATCGGGCGCCGCTCGCTGATGGCCAATTCCTCTTGTGTGAACAGGGCCGCGAACTTGAAGTCCGGATGCCAGCCAAGCGCGCGGGAGGCGGGGGCGATGGTGCGCTCGAACCACCAGCGGAGCCCACGTTCGGCGGCAAAATGATTCACGAACAGCAGATAGCCGCCGGGCCGGACGACGCGCCGCATCTCGGCCAGCAACCGCAGCGGATTGGGCACCACTGAGGCCACGAACATCGCCACCGCGATGTCGAACTCGCCGTCCGCGAAGTCGGTCGCCTCGGCGTCCATCTCCCGAAGCGCTTCGACGGTGGCGATGCGGCCCTCGCGGACCCGAGTGCGCGCCCGCTCCAGCATGTCGGCGGACAGGTCGATGCCGACCACGCGCTTGCCGGACGAATACATCGGCAACGCAAGTCCGGTCCCGACGCCCGCTTCCAGCACCCGCCGGCCAGGCAGGCCGTTGATCACCTGAACCGTTGCCCGCCGGCCAGAGGCGGAAATGCCGCCGAACGTGGTGTCGTAAACGCCCGCCCAACGGCGATATGCGGTGCGAACATCGTTTGCGTCGAGCGCACTGCGTGGCGCGGGCAGGTTGCCGCCCGGCGAGGACGCGGAATGAATGGTCAAGCAGCAAAACTCCCTGCGTCGGCGAACGACGCGCCCCAGTCGTAGGCTCCGCAGAGCAATCCGTTCCCTCATGCTGGCCGGGGGCGGCGGCGGGCAGGAACCCCCGCCGAGAGGTTCACCGCTGCCGCGCGGCCGTTCTGCTGCTGTTCGATATCGAAGCCAAGCTTTTGCCCTTCGTTGAGGGTGCGCAGGCCGGCTTTCTGCACCGCACTGATATGCACAAATACATCTTTACCCCCGCTGTCCGGGGCTACGAATCCGTAGCCCTTGGTGGGGTTGAACCATTTGACCGTTCCTTTGGCCATCGACGCCGCGCCTTCCCTTGCTGCGGACGTCCCGACCGGTCTTTTTGCCAGGCTACGGACCGATGCGAATGGACGCCCTCGTGAACGAGCGCCAGTTTGCCGGCGCGCTCCCTCGGGCGGCTGCTTTTGCTTCGTTGTGGTTGGCCGTGCCGCCCCAAGGAACGATAACCGGCCTTTCTCGAACCTGCAACATGTCGCGACGGAGTCGTCCGCTATGCGGCGTCTTCGCGGCGGTCGCGCACCTTGACGTAGGCGAGTTGCGCGTGTTCGCCGCAGTACGGCTTGCCGGTTAATGCCTCCTCGTCGCAGAAACGGAAGCTTTTGGTGCCCGGCTCGCCGATCGGCCAACAGCAGGCGGCAAGCCGCGACGTGCGCGGGGATGCGATCGCCCGCACTGGAGCGGCGTGCGCGGAGATGGGGTGTGCCGCCGGTGGCTTGGGCACCGCCGGCTCGGCCAGCGGGGCTTTGGCGACAATGCGCGGCTCCGGGCGCTCGACCTTGACCTCCTCGGCGACCGCCAGTGCCGCGCCGAGCGGCGGCAATGTGGGGCCGACGATGCGGCGCGGTGCCGCCGGCCGGGGTGTGGAGGCTCCGCTGGCATCGCGGCGGATGGGTGACGGGCGAGCGGCAAGTCCAAGCCGGTGGGCCTTGCCGACAACCGCGTTCTTGGAAACGCCCATCCGCCGGCCGATCTCGGCGGTGGACAGCCCCTCGTTCCAGAGCGTGCGGAGCCGCGCGATTGTCTCGTCGTTCCACTCCATCTCGTGGTCTCCCCGGTCCTGTACTACAAGATACTGTACTGGCCGGGGGGTTCACACTCAATGACAGAACGCAGGTCGGGTGAGAAAACTTGTGGACAACTTCTGGCCGGGCCACAAGATGTTGTGTGTGGCGACACCGATTGCCTCACCGAATCGGTTTAGCGCCGCCGCGACGGTCGCGGCGGCGCTGGTGTCCGTCCTCAGATTGGCGCAGGCTTTAGCTGTGGTGTGCGGCCGTCGTCTGGCTGGTGCCGGCGGCGGAGCCGGGGGGGGAGATCGTCCCTGTCGGCTTGCCAGCGCTTGCTTCCATCGAGGCGTCGTCGTCCTCAGCCATGTTCTTCTTGAACGACTTGATGCCTTTGGCGAAGTCGCCCATCAGGCCGCTGACCTTGCCGCCGCCGAACAGCAGCAGGACGACCAGCAGCACGACCAGCCAATGCCAGATGCTGAAACTACCCATTACGCCCTCCATCCCGGGACTGCGTGGCCCGGAGCATTTGACATGGCCCGCCCGCCGCGGCGGTGCAAGCAATGTATCCCGGCGCTGCGTAGCGCGGATCGGGCGCGAAGACCAGTGTTACACGTCAACCACCGCGCGCCGCCCGCGCGGCCGGTTCTGCGCGTGCCGCCAAGGCGTCGTGCCGAAGGGGTGCCGGCGGCACGATAAATCCGTACGTCGCATACTCGTGCGTACCCATCTGGTCGGTGGGCGGATACCAGACCCGGACGGATGACCAGTCGTTGCCCGGCGAGACATCGACGATCAATTGATCCTCGTCCAGTTGGCCCGGCACCCAGTTGGCCTGGATGACATGGATGTGCCGCTCGTCGAGCAGCCGCGACACCACCGAGACGTGGCCGGACGGCAGGCGCGACGAGCGGCGGAATACCAGCACGCCGCCGACCGCCGGGACGCTGACGCGGGCATAGCGGCCGGAGGCACGGTCCCACCAGTCGGCCGCGTCGCCGCTCAGCGCGAGGCCGGTCAGAGCGCGGGCAAACGGCGCGCAGGACAGGCCGGGATACTCGTGCGTCGCTGCCAGGTTGGGGCCGGTGCGGGGGGAGGAGCCGCAGGCCGCGAGCGACAGGATTGCGAGCAGAAGGACGAAGCGGAGCATGACGCGCCGAATCATGCCGCCCCGCCCCGCGTCGCCACAACAAAATGCGCCGGATACTGGCAGCGGCCGGGGCGACATCGTAGATTGCCAGCGTGAGCGCGCATTCCCTGGACACCCACCGCATCGTCAAGCGGCTGCAACAAGCCGGCTTCACCGACTCCCAGGCGGAGACGGTGACGGATGTGATGCGCGAAACGCGCGAGTTTGATCTGTCCAGTCTGGCCACGAAGGCCGATCTCGTGGGGCTGGCGACCAAGGCGGATTTGGCGAAGTTCGCCACCAAGGCCGATTTGGCGGCGCTCGCGACCAAGGCCGACCTCGGCACGCTTGCCTCGAGAGTGGACGGGCTCGCAAGCAAGGCCGATTTGGCCGCGAAAGTGGACACGCTCGTAAGCAAGGCCGATTTGGCCGCGAAAGTGGACACGCTCGCAAGCAAGGCCGATTTGGCCGCGAAAGTGGACACGCTCGCGAGCAAGGCCGATTTGGTCGCTGTGGCCTCGAAAGTGGAGGCGCTCTCCGCAAGGATGGACGGAATGGCCACAAAGGCGGACATCGCGGCGGTCAAGGCCGACATCGCCGAATCCAAGGCAGACCTCCTGAAATGGGTGATCGGCTTGGTTCTGGTTCAGGGCGGGATCGTCGTCACTCTGATAAGGCTGCTTCCGACCTTCGGCCACTAGCCGCGCCGGTTGGCCCCTCTGCCTGCCCCCTCTATACCCACCGCATGACCGACTATCTCGCCCGACTGAACCCCGAACAACGCGAAGCCGTGGAAACGCTGGATGGGCCGTTATTGGTGCTCGCCGGCGCCGGCACCGGCAAGACGCGGGTGCTGACCACCCGTTTCGCCCACATCCTGCTCACGGGCCGCGCCTACCCGAGCCAAGTGCTGGCCGTGACCTTCACCAACAAGGCCGCCCGCGAAATGCGGGAAAGGGTCGCGGCCATCATCGGGCGCCCTGCCGAAGGGCTGTGGCTGGGTACGTTCCATGCCCTGTGCGCGCGGATGTTGCGGCGCCACGCCGAACTCGTCGGCCTGACCAGCAGCTTCAACATCCTCGACGCCGACGACCAGTTGCGGCTGCTCAAGCAGGTCATGGAAGCCGCGCGGGTCGACACCAAGCGGTGGGTGCCGCAGGCATTGATGGGGCACATTCAGCGATGGAAGGATCGCGGGCTGCCACCCAACCGGATCACGGCAGCCGACGACACCGATTTTGCCGGCGGCGAGGCAACCACGCTCTACGCCACCTATCAGGAGCGCCTGAAAACCCTGAACGCCGCCGATTTCGGCGATCTGCTGCTGCACATGACGGAGATTCTGCGCAATCACCCCGACGTGCTGGCGCAGTACCATCGCTCGTTCCGTTACATCCTGGTGGACGAGTATCAGGACACCAACGTCGTGCAATATCTGTGGCTGCGCCTGTTGGCGCAGTCGCACAAGAACATCTGCTGCGTCGGCGACGACGACCAGTCGATCTACTCCTGGCGCGGCGCGGAGGTAGAAAACATTCTGCGCTTCGAGAAGGATTTTCCCGGCGCCCGCGTGGTGCGGCTGGAACGCAACTACCGCTCCACCGCGCCGATCCTGGCCGCCGCCGCCGGGCTGATCGCCCATAACGAAGGCCGGCTCGGCAAGACGCTCCGGCCCGGCGGCAACGATGCGGCAGGCGACAAGGTGGCCATCGTCGGGCTGTGGGATTCGCCGGAAGAAGCGCGGATGGTGGCCGAGCGGGTGGAAACCCTCCGGCGCGACGGGCATAAACTGATCGACATGGCAATCCTCGTGCGCACCATCGCGCAGACGCGGCAGTTCGAGGAGCGGTTCATCACCGTCGGCATCCCGTACCGCATCCTCGGCGGCCTGCGCTTCTACGAACGCGCCGAGATCCGCGACGCGGTTGCCTATATGCGGGTGATGCACCAGCCGGCCGACGATCTGGCGTTCGAGCGGATCGTGAATTTGCCCCGTCGCGGTATCGGCGAGACCGCGCTGCGCAACATGCACGAGATTGCGCGCGCGCAAAGCATTCCGCTGTCGGCAGCAGCCATGACGCTCGCCGGCGATGGCGGCCTGAAGGGGAAATCCCGCGAGGCGATGCTTGCGCTGCTGAACGGTTTTGCGCGGTGGCGCGAGGCTCTGGAGCGCGACGGCCACGTCAAAATCTTGACCACGATGCTGGACGAAAGCGGCTACGTGGAGATGTGGCGGCAGGACAAATCGCCAGAGGCGCCGGGGCGGTTGGAAAACCTCAAAGAACTGGTGCGCGCGGTGGCCGAGTTCGAAACGCTCGCCGGCTTCCTGGATCACGTCTCGCTGGTCATGGAAAACGAAGAGAATTCCGACTCCGATAAGATCTCGATGATGACCCTCCATGCAGCCAAGGGCCTGGAGTTCGAGACCGTGTTCCTGCCCGGCTGGGAAGAGGGCCTGTTCCCCTCGCAGCGCACGATGGACGAGAGCGGGACGAAGGGGCTGGAGGAAGAGCGGCGGCTCGCCTATGTCGGGTTGACGCGTGCGCGGCGCCGGGCCTTCGTCTCTTATGCCGCGAACCGG
>CAJCJG010000014.1 GCA_903970625.1 Solirubrobacterales bacterium 70-9
CACGACGGGTCAGTACTGGCGCATGGTCGGCTTGCCGGTGTTGATGCCGTCGCTGATCTCCTCGTTCATCCTGCTGTTCGGCTCGGCATTCTCCGCCTACGCCACCGCCTATGCACTCACCTCCGGCAACATCGCGCTGCTGACGACGGAGATCGCCAACGTGCTGTCGGGCGACGTCTCCAGCAGCCCGCAGACCGGGGCCGCCTTGTCCGTCGGCATGATCGTCGTAATGGTGCTGGTGCTGATCGTCAGTGCCGCGTTCTCCTGCCGCGCCAGCCGCTGGCAGAAACTGCGATGAAACGCACCCTCGGCGCCCCTGGCTGGACCGTGCTGCTGCTGGCGGCGGTGTTTTTCATCGTGCCGCTGGCCATGACGGTGGCGTTCAGCCTATGGGAAGGGCGCGGCCATTACGGGTTTTCGGCCTACCGGACCCTGCTGGCGCGGCCGAATCTGGGGCCGAGCCTGCTGGTGACGCTGGAACTGGCGTTCGCCACCTGCGCGCTGATGGTGGTGCTGCTGACGCCGGCGATGATCTTTATGAATTTGTACGCTCCGCGCCTGCGCCCGCTGTTCGAATTCATCGCAGCGCTGCCGTTCGTGGTCCCTGCCATCGCCTTGGTCGCCGGGCTGTCGGCTCTGTTCACCGGGCCGGAATGGCTGATCGGGACCCCGTTCTATCTGACGATCCCGTATTTCTTCCTCGCCCTGCCCTACGCCTACCGCGCCATCGACGTCGGCATCCGCGCGCTGGATTTGAGCACGCTGATCGAGGCCGGGCAGAGCCTGGGCGCCAGCCTCGGCCAGATCATCCGCATGGTGCTGCTGCCCAATCTGCGGCCGGCGCTGATCGGCAGCCTGTTGCTGACCTTCACGGTGGTGATGGGCGAGTTCACCTTCGCCAACGTCTTGCTGTTTCACACGTTCGCGGTGCTGATCAATGAGGTGGGCCAGAACGCTCCGACCGAGGCGGCGGCGTTGTCCACACTGAGTTTTCTGATTACCTGGGGCGCCATGCTCGGCGTCCTGATCCTCGGCAGGGGCGTCGGCATATCGAAGGGGACGGCCTGACATGGCAACTGTGGAAGCGCGCGGCGTCAGCAAGTCCTACGCAGGGCGGACGGTGCTGGCGAAGCTGGACCTGACGATGGGCGACGGGGAGTTGGTCTGCCTGCTCGGCCCCAGCGGCTGCGGCAAGACGACCTTGTTGCGCATCATCGCGGGCTTCATCACGCCGGATGCCGGGGAGGTCGTCGTGGGCGGCACGGACGTGACGGCGTTGCCCCCCTCCGCGCGCCGGATGGGGATGGTGTTCCAGTCCTACAGCCTGTTCCCGAACATGACGGCGCGGGACAATGTGCGGTTCGGCCCGCGTGTCGGCGGCGTGCCGATGGCCGAGCAGATCAAACGCGCCGACCGGCTGCTGGAGATGGTGGGGCTGGCCTCCCACCGGGACAAATTCCCGCACCAGATGTCCGGTGGGCAGCAGCAGCGGGTGGCGCTGGCCCGCGCACTCGCGGTGCAACCGCAAGTGCTGCTGCTGGACGAGCCGCTGTCGGCGCTGGACGCCAAGGTGCGCGCCCAGTTGCGCGACGAAATCCGCCGCATCCAGCGGGAGACGGGCGTGACGACGGTGCTGGTGACGCACGACCAGGAGGAGGCGCTGTCGATCTCCGACCGCGTCGCCGTGATGAACGAGGGGCGGTTGTTGCAGGTCGCCTCGCCCGCGCAGATCTACCGCGAGCCGGCCGACGGGTTCGTGGCGCGCTTCATCGGGGCGGCGGCGGTGCTGTCGGGTGTCACCGAGGACGGGGCGGTGCGGGTCGGCGATCTGGTGTTGCAGGCGCACGGCGCGCGGCAGCATGTCGGCGGCCACAAGGTCGATCTTTTCCTGCGGCCGGAGCATGTGCGCCTGGAGAAGATGAACGGGCATATTCCGCCGGACGCGGTGGCGGCGGATGTGGGCGACACGACGTTCTTCGGCTCGCTGACACGGATTCGGCTAACGATTCCGGGGTTGAGCGAGGGGCAGGGGCTGTGGGCCGATCTGCCGAGTGAGCATGCCGAGCAATTCGCCGCCGGCAGCCGCGTGCTGGCGCGGTGGGACCCGGCCTCCCCACGAGTGATTTCCCGGAATTAGGCGCGCCGCCGAGGTTCAGTGCGCGTCCGCCGTGGGCGCGGGCGGGGCGGAAATCTTGCGCATCAGCGGCACCATGGCGGTGGCTACGACAAAGCAGACGCAGATGGCTACGAACGTGTCGCCAAACGTCATCGTCTGCGCCTCGTGCAGCGTCAGCGCCCAAAGCTGTCGCAGGGCCGCCGCATGGCCATGAACTGCGTCGCCGCCGAACGCGCCCGTGTTGGCGGCGGCGGCGCGGGCGACCAGATCGGTCATCGCGGCGTTACCGCTGTTCAGATGCTCCGCGAGCCGCAAAAAATGCAAATTCGTGCGGTCGTTGATGATGGTGCCGCAGGCGGCGATGCCGATGGCGCCGCCGAGGTTGCGCATCAGGTTGAACAGGCCGGAAGCCAGCCGCAGCCGCTCCGGCGCCAAGGCTCCGAGCGCAAGCGTGACCGTCGGAGCGACCGCGAATTGCTGCGCGAACCCGCGCAACGCCTGCGGCAGCAGCAACTCCGGCGCGCCCCAATCGGACGTGATCGGCGCAAACTGCCACATACTCAGCGCGAAGCAGCCCATGCCGAACATCATCAACCAGCGGATGTCGATGCGGCGAGCGAGGTACGTGTAGAACGGGATCGCGGAGACCTGGAACAGGCCGGTGGAAAACACGGCGAGTCCGATCTGCCACGCACTGAACCCGCGCACGGTGCCGAGGAACAGCGGCGTCAAATAAATCGTCGCGAAAATGCCGACGCCGGTGACGAACGAGAAGAAGCAGCCCAGCGCAAAGTTGCGGATTTTCAGCGCACCGAGATCGACGACCGGGCGGGCGAAGGTCAGGCTGCGCCACAGGAAGGTGGCGCCGGCAAGGGCGGAAATCCAGCCGGTCAGGCGGATGGTGCCGTCGTCGAACCAGCCCCAGCGCGGCCCTTCCTCCAGCGTGTATTCCAGGCAGCCCAAGAACACCGCCATCAGTACCATGCCGAGATAGTCCGCGCCGCGCAGCAGCTTGAAGTCCGGCTTGTCGATCTTGACCAGCATCGGAACCACGATGGCGACGAAGATGCCGGGCACGAGGTTGATGAAGAACAGCCAGTGCCAGGAATAATGATCGGTGATCCAGCCGCCGACGGTCGGGCCGAGGGTCGGTGCGAGCGAGGACAGCGCGCCGATGGTCGCGGCCGCAATGACGCGCTGCTGGCCGGTGAAGAAGATGAAGGCGGTGGTGAACACGGTCGGGATCATCGAGCCGCCGAGAAAGCCCTGGAGCGCGCGGAAGGCGATCATGCTCTGGATGTTCCACGCCCAGCCGCACAGCAGGCTGGACAGCGTGAAGCCGATGGCCGAGGCGCAGAACAGCCAGCGCGTGGACATCACGCGCGACAGCCAGCCGGAGAGCGGGATAACGATGATCTCGGCGATCAGATAGGCGGTCTGCACCCAGGCGGTTTCGTCGGTGCCGGCGGACAGGCCGCCGCCGATATCGCGCAGCGAGGCGGACACGATCTGGATGTCCAGCAGCGCGATGAACAGGCCCACGCTCATCGACGCGAACGCGAAGATCTTCGTCCCCGTGCTCAGATTGGCTGGGGCGGTGAACGTGCCGCTCATGGCGCGGCGTCGCGCAGATCGACGGAGGCCGTGACCGACAGGCCGGGGCGCAGCGCGCCGAGCACGGACCCGTCGCCGTCCAGCGTGACGCGCACCGGCACGCGCTGAACGATTTTGGTGAAATTGCCGGTGGCGTTCTCGGCCGGCAGGATGCTGAATTGGGCGCCGGTGGCGGGGGCGAGGCTCGCAACGTGGCCGTGGAACACGCGGCCGGGCAGCACGTCCGCCTGCACGGTGACGGTTTGGCCGGCGTGCATCTGCGAGAGCTGGCTTTCCTTGAAATTGGCGTCCACCCACAGCCCGCGCGCCGGCACCAGCGAGAGCATCTGCGCGCCGACGGTCGCGTAGGCGCCAACATGGGCGCTGCGGTTGCCGACGGTGCCGTCCACCGGGGCGCGCAACTCGGTGTAGGACAGGTTGAGGCGAGCGGTGTCGCGGTCGGCGATGGCGCCGGCCAGCGTCGCCTCCGCCTGCTGCGTGCGGGTGTCGATCACGTCCAGTTCCTGCGTCGCGGCATCGAGAACTGCGTGCGCGCGCCGGTCGGCGGCCAGCGCCTTGCTGTAGGCGGCGTCGGCCTCCTGAAACCGTTGCAGCGGGGCGGCGTGATCCTGCGCCAGCACGCGATACCGCTCGACATCGAAGCGGGCGCGGACGATTTCGGCCGCCGTCGCCGGTAGATCGGCTTGCGCCTGCGCAATGACTGATTGCTGCAAGCGGCGGTTGGCGGCGAGGTTGGCGAGCGTTGCGTTGGCGCCGGCCACGGCCGCTTCGGCTTTCGCCAGCGCGGCTCGGAAATCCCGGTCGTCGAGCCGGACCAGCAGGTCGCCGGCATGGACGGACTGATTGTCGGTGACGGCCACGTCGGCGATGAAGCCCGCGACTTTGGGCGCCAGCACCACCACGTCGCCGCCGACGAAGGCGTCGTCCGTGCTTTCGACGAAGCGGCCGACGGTCCACCATTGATGACCATACCAGACGGCGCCGGCACCGATCAGCAGCGCGGCGCCGAGGAACAGGGCCCGCTTGTGAGTGGCGGTCCTGGCAGGTTTGGCGGGCGCCACGACATCGCGGATCAGCGACGCGGGCCGTTGGCTGGCGACGGCTTGCGCGCTCATGGCACGGATCCTTCGTTTTGGTCGGGCGTGGCAGGCCGGATGTGGCGGCGCCGGGTGCGGTCGTTGGCGGCCGGGCCCGCTCCCTCGCGGAACGCGGGCGCGGTCAGCGGGCGGCCGGTGGCCCGATCCACCAGCACCGGATCGGCTGGCGCCCCGGTTTGGCTATCGACGACGAGCACGCTCGGGCCTTCCGGGGCGAGGTATTGGTTGCCCCAGGCGAGCAGCGACCACAGCACCGGCTGGAAGTCGCGGCCCATTTGCGTCAGGGCGTACTCGTCGCGCGGCGGGCGCTCGCTGTAGCGGCGGCGCTCCAGCATGCCGGCTTCGACGAGACCGGCGAGGCGCTTGGTCAGCACGGTCGGCGCGATGCCGAGGCTCTTTTGAAACTGGTCGAACCGAGTCAGCCCATGGCAGGCGTCACGGAGAATAAGGATGCTCCACCACTCGCCGACGCGGGTGACGCTGCGGACGATCGGGCACTGCATCTGGTCGAGATTCTGGTGCTGCATTGGTCACTACCGAATTAGTAGCGACTAGGTAGGACGGTCGCTATCGAAATACAAGTGACAAATTAGTCCCGGCGACCCATGTGCAGGATCGCCACGCCGAACACGGCGGCCATCACCGTCACCACGCCGAGCAGCAGACGGGTGCGCCCGGCTACCGCGTCCGATTCGGCTTGCAGTCGGGCGCGCATGGCGGTGCGCTCGGCGGCGATTTTTGCGTCGATGTCGGCGGCGGGGGGCAGGATCGCATCGGCGCTGTCGCCCAGTTGGTCACGCATCGCTTCCAGCGTCTTGGCCGCGTCCGGGCCGTGGGCGGCGATTTGCGCGGCATCCAGCGTTGCGTCGCGGGCCAGGGCGCGTTCCAGCGGCAGCGGCACGGCGTAGCTGGCGAACAGGCCGGCCAAACCCACCACCACGAAAGTCATGGCCAGGAAGGCGGACCATGTCGGGTCGGGCTTGCGCTTGCGGTCGTCCATGCGAGTCTCCTGGGTGGGGCGGCACATCGCGGCAAGGGCTGTGGCACGTCAACCATCCGGCAACGCTTGGTTAACCCACCAGCCGCACGCTCGCGCGCGAGGCTGCCGGAATAAAAATGCATCTGCCCGACCTGCGGAAATGGCTGGGACGGCGCCCCCGTGCGCCGACGGCTCAGGCGTGGCCGGACCATGACGAGGACCATGCGAACGCCATCGCCGCCGCCGCGCCCGAGTCCGCGTGGACGGCGCAGCGCATCGAAATCGCCGAGTCCCTGTGGGGCGACGGCTGCCTGTGGCCCGGCGGCACGGACGAGGTGTTGCGCGTCGCCGTCCCGTTCGGCCTGTCGGCGGCGTCCTCGCTGCTGCTGCTCGGCGCCGGCAGTGCGGGGCCGACGCTGCGGCTGGCGGGCGAACTCGGCGTCTGGGTCAGCGCCTACGAAGCCGATCCGGTGCTGGCGGTGGTCGCCGCGCGGCGCGTGCAGCGGGCGGGCGTGGCACTGGCCAAACGGGCGACGGTGCAGCCCTGGACGCCGGCGGTGCCGGAGTTCCGTCCGCAGGCGTTCCATCATGCACTGGCGATCGAGGCGCTGCGCGGCCCGCACCCGGAGCGGATCGTCGCCGCCATGTGCGAGGCGGTGAAGCCGGGCGGGCATCTGGCCATCGTCGAGACGGTGGCGCCCGCGCCGCGCGATGCCGACCTTCCCGCGATCGCCGCCTGGAGCCGGCTGGAACGGCGTGCGCCGCCGCTGCCGGGCACCGATTGGGTCACGGCGCCGCTGGCCGCCCATGGCTTCGAGATCCGCGTCGGCGAGGACGTGACGGCGCGGCACGTTCGCCTCGCCGTCACCGGCTGGCGGCGTCTGGTCCGCGAACTACGCCGCGAGCGCCCCTCGCCGGCCCGGGCCGGGCTGCTGGTGGCGGAGGCGGAATTTTGGCTGCGCCGCATCCGCCTGCTGCGCGGCGGACAGTTGCGGGTGATGCGGTGGCTGGCGATCCAGGGGGGTGGGACGGGGTAGCGGACCCCATGCACCTGCCGTTGCTCCGCGCCGCGCGGCGGGCGAGACTGGCCGCTTCTTGCCAGGGGGAAACATCATGGCCGACCAAAAATTCACGCGTGCCGACCTCGAAACGCTCCGCCAATGGGACACGCCGACCATCTGCAACGGCCTCGAACTGGTGGTGCCTGAGCGGCGGGCGGTCGGGTTCACGGTGGAACCGATGGTGGCCGCGGACCGCAAACTGCCCCCCATCGTCGGCCTCGCCCGCACCGGCCTGATCCGCGGCAAGGAAGCGCCGCGCGGTCCGATTCCGTCGCGAGAAGACTGGTACGATTATGTCGCCGCCGGCGACCTGCCGACCATCGCGCTGATCCAGGACATCGACGACCGCCCCGGCTACGGCGCGTTTTGGGGTGAAGTTCAATCGACCGTGCATCTGCACCTCGGCGTCGCCGGCTGCGTGACCAACGGCTCCTTCCGCGACCTCGACATGCTGGCCCCCGGCTTCCAGATCGTCGGCGGCCGCGTCGGGCCGAGCCACGCGCATGTCCACATGGTTCAGATGCGCTGCGACGTGAACATTTTCGGCATGGTCGCGCACCACGACGACGTGATCCATTCCGACTATCACGGCGCAGTCGTGATCCCGGCCGACGCGGTGACGAAACTGCCGGCGGCCATCGACCTGATCACGCGGCGCGAGAAGGTGATTCTGGACATGGCCCGCACGCCCGGCTTCTCGGCGGCCAAGATGCGCGAGGCGCTGCGGGCGGCCGGCGAGATCCACTGATCGTAGGTAAATTCTGAGCCGGAACCGGCGGCGCCCGAGCATCGTTGTTCTCCCACCCGACCATCACCGGAGAACAACAATGTTCAAAAATCATATCGTTGCCGCCGTTCTGGCGCTCGGTGGCGTCGCCGCCCTGCCGGCTTGCTCGGCGTTCGACAGCCACCCGCGCACGGTGACGGTCGTGCAGCCGCAATTGTCGCCCGGCGTGATCCGGACCGTCCAGACCTCCTTGCAGCAGGATGGCGCCTACAAGGGCGCCATCGACGGGGTATGGGGACCGGAGACGGAAGCGGCCGTGCGCAGCTATCAGCGCGACCACGGCATGATGGCGACCGGCGCGCTGAATGCGCCGACCCTCGCGGCCCTGGCGCCGTCCCCGCCGCCGCCAACCGCCGCGACG
>CAJCJG010000015.1 GCA_903970625.1 Solirubrobacterales bacterium 70-9
CGCATAGCCAGTAAACGGCCCCGCCGATGCCCCCCACGGCCGCGCCCACCACCGGAAACGCCCACACGCTATCGACGAGATCGGCCGGCGCCCGCCCGCCCGCGATCCACCCGGCGGGCAGCCGGGTTAGCAGCATGACGGCGCTGGCGAGGTCGGCGCGGAGCACCTAGTCCCGGTCCCGCACCCCGGCCTCGGCAAACGTCGCCATGCCCGCGTGGCAGGCCAGCGCCGCGCGCACTAGCGGGATGGCCAGGGCCGCGCCGGAGGCCTCGCCGAGCCGCATGCGCAAATCAAGCAGCGCCGTCTGCCCCAGGGCCGCCACCAGCGCGCGGTGCCCGGCCTCGGCCGAGCAATGGGCGACGCGGGCGTGGTCTAGGCCGCCGGGCGTCATCGCCGCCAGCGGCGCGGCCGCCGCCGTACTGACAAAACCGTCGAGCAGCACCGGGATGCCGTGCCTCCGTGCCGCCAGCGCGGCGCCGAGTATGGCGGCTAGTTCCCGCCCGCCGACGATCATGGCCGCGTGCAGCGGGTCGGTCAGCGCCGCCTTGTGCCGGGTCAGTGCCGCGTCGATCGCCGCCCGCTTGCGCGCAAGGCCTGCATCGTCCACGCCCGTTCCGCGCCCGGCCCACCGCTCGCCGCTGCCGCCGAACAGCGCCGCCGCCAGCGTGGCCGCCGCCGTGGTGTTGCCGATGCCCATTTCGCCCAGCGCAATCAAATCCGCGTCCGGTGCGACCGCATCGTGGCCGGTGGCGACGGCCGCCAGAAATTCCGCCTCCGTCATCGCGGGGGCGACGGAGAAATCGGCGGTCGGCGTCGCGAGGTCGAGCGGCGTCACGGTCAGCGCGGCGCCCGCATTCTGTGCCAGTTGGTTGATGGCAGCGCCGCCGTGGGCGAAGTTGGCGACCATCTGTGCCGTCACTTCCGGCGGGTAGGGCGAGACGCCCTGCGCCGTGACGCCGTGGTTGCCGGCAAATACCAGGATGTCCACCCGCTCCAGGCGCGGCATCGGCCGGCGCTGCCAGGTGGCGAGCCATGCGACCAGATCCTCAAGTTCCCCAAGGCTGCCGGGTGGCTTGGTCAGGTGCGCCTGCCGCTCCCGCACCGAAACCGCCGCGTCTGCGTCGCCGGCCGGCAAGGCGCGGCAGGCTGCGGCCAGATCGTCGATGGTGGCGAAGGTCATCAGCGGTCTCCGGGTGGGACGGGGGCGATAGCGTGGAAGAACGAGCCGCTGACATGGCCCCGCCGCCCCCCGGCGGAACCCAGGTCGCGCCCGAGCGCGTCGGTCAGCGTGGCCAGCGGCGCGTCGTGGCCGGGATCGACGGTGCTGGCGTAATGGAACTCGTGGCCGCGCACGGCGCTGCCGGCGCGGCCGAGCACGCCGTCCGCCAGCAACGTGGCCTCGCGGTATCCAAGGTTCATTTTTCGCTTGGCGAAACTGGTGGCGTGGCTCAGCAGACCGAGCATTTTGTGCGTCGAGCCGGCGGCATCGGTCAGCGCGGTGCCCAACACCATGTGCCCGCCGCACTCGCCATGCACCGGCCGTGTCTCGGCGAACCGGACCATGCCGGCGCGAAATTGGGCGGCGTGCGCGAGGGGCGCGGCGTGCAGCTCCGGATAGCCGCCGGGCAGCCAGCATGCGTCGCACTGCGCGGGCGGCCGCTCGTCGGCCAGCGGCGAGAAAGCGAATATGTCCGCACCGTCGGCCCGCCAACCGTCGAGCAGATGCGCATAGACGAAACTGAACGCGGCGTCTTTCGCCAGCGCGATCCGCTGCCCCGGCGGTGGAATTTTTCCGCCAGCGATGGCGGTTTTCTGAGGGAGTCCGGCGGCCCTATCAAATATCGCCTCCAGGTCCAGGCACCGTTCGGCGAGGTCCGCCAGACGAGCAAACAGGGCGGGCAAGGACGCATGTTCGGCTGCCTGCACCAGCCCCAGATGCCGCTCCGGCAGCGCGATGGCCGCCTCGCGCGGCACGGCGCCGAGCACGGGCATGCCGATTTTTTCCATCGCACCAACAACCTGCGCCCGATGCCGCTCGGAGCCGACGCGGTTCAGGATCACGCCCGCGATCCGCACGTTTGGGTCGTGCCCCGCAAACCCCCGCGCCACGGCGGCGGCGGTTTGCGACTGGCCGGACACGTCCAGCACCAGCAACACCGGCAAGTGCCAGCGCGCCGCAAGGTCGGCGGCGGCGCCGGTGCGGCCGGGTGCGGCCTGCACGCCGTCGAACAACCCCATCGCCGATTCGATCAGCAGCATGCCGGCGTCGGAGTCCAGCAGCGAATCCAGCATGTTGGGCGGCATCGCCCAGGAGTCGAGATTCGGGCATGCCACGCCGGTGGCGGCGGCGTGAAAGGCGGGGTCGATATAGTCCGGCCCGGACTTGGCGGCCCGGATGCGCACGCCCCGCCGCCGGAATGCGGCCAGCAGCGCCAGCGTGATCGTGGTCTTGCCGCTGCCGGAGCGCGGGGCGCCGACGATCAGGCCCCGCGCCATGGCACCTGTTCCAGATCGGGCAGCAACGCCAGCAGATGGGCGCGCATTTTGACAATGTTTCCAATGACAATTAAGGCAGGCGTGCCCAGCGGCGCGGCGGCAAAATCGGCCGGGAGCGCGGCCAATGTGCTGATCAGCACGCGCTGCGATGGCGTCGTCGCCTGCGACACGACCGCCGCCGGAGTCTCCGCCGGCATGCCGGCCGCGAGAAAAGACCGAACGATTTCCGCGATATGGGTGATGGCCATATACAGCACGACCGGCTGCCCGAGCCGCGCCAGCGCCGCCCAATCGACGCCGCCTGCGACATCCCCATCGTCGGCCCCGTGCCCGGTGGCGAATACGACGGCCTGATTGACGCCGCGTTGCGTCGCCGGAATCAGCGCCGCCGCAAGCCCGCCGATGCCGGCGGTGATGCCGGGGATGACGCGAAACGGAATGCCGGCCTCGGCCAGCGCCAACGCCTCCTCGCCGCCGCGCCCGAACACGTACGGGTCGCCCCCCTTCAGCCGCAGCACTTTTCGGCCGGCACGTGCCAGCTTGACCAACGTGGCCGCGATGTCCGCCTGATCCGCAGAGGGCCGGCCGCCGCGCTTGCCGGCGAAGAGCAACTCCGCGCCGGTCGCGAGTGCGAGGATGCGCGGATCGACCAGGGCGTCATGCACCAGCACATCCGCCTGCCCGAGCGCGGACAAGGCGTGCAGCGTCAGCAGGCCGGGGTCGCCCGGTCCCGCGCCGGCCAGCCAGACGTGGCCGGGGGGCAGTTCGGGCATCGCGTGCAACAGTGACGCAAGGGCTTCGTTCATTGCCGCCCCCTCGGCGCCGGCCTATACGGCGCCGCGTGCACACCGTTTTGCGCCGGGGCTGGACCACCGGAACATGCGCGACCGCTGCGGCGAAAGCCGCCTACGCGGCGCTGCTGTCCGGCACGTTCCCCGATCCGGTGGAAATTGTGCTCCCGCGCGGCGAGCGTGTGGCGTTCGTGTTGGCGGAAACAGCATTGCGCCACGGCTCGGCGACCGCCGGCGTGGTCAAGGACGCGGGCGACGATCCGGATGTGACGCACGGGGCACTGATCTGCGCGACGGTGCGGCTGGGGGCACCGGGCACGGGAGTCGCGTTCCGGGCCGGCGAAGGCGTCGGCACCGTCACCCGCCCGGGCCTGCCGCTGCCGCCGGGCGAGCCAGCGATCAATCCGGTGCCGCGCGCGATGATCGCCGCCGCCATCGCGGAGATCGCCGCGACATTCGGCGCGCCCGGCGACGCTGTGGTCGAAATCTCCGTCCCGGGCGGGGAGGCGCTGGCCGAGCGCACGCTGAACGCTCGCTTGGGCATCGTCGGCGGCCTGTCGATCCTGGGGACGACCGGGATCGTCGTGCCGTATTCCTGCGCCGCCTGGATCGACAGTATTCGGCGCGGCATCGACGTGGCGCGGGCGATGGGGTGCGGCCACATTGCCGGGGCCACCGGCAGTACCAGCGAGCGGGCCGTGCAGGCGCTGCACGGGCTGCCGGACATGGCCTTGATCGAAATGGGCGATTTCGTCGGCGGCATGCTGAAATATCTGCGCACCCATCCGGTGTCGCGCGTGACGGTCGCGGGTGGCGTCGCGAAGATGACCAAGCTGGCGCAGGGGCGGCTCGATCTGCACTCCAAGCGCGGCGAGGCGGATTTTGCCGCGCTGGCGGCCCTGGCAACCGACTGCGGCGCCTCGCCCGACGCGGCCGCGCGCATCGCTGCCGCCAACACCGTCGCGGAAGCCTTTGCCGTCTCCGACGTGAAGTTGGGCGATGCCGTGGCGGCGCGCGCATCCGCGATCGCCGCCGAGGCGCTGCGGCCGGCCGCGACCGAGTTGGAGGTGGTGGTGTTCGACCGGGCCGGGGGGCTGGTAGGTCGTAGTGGGTTTGCGCGCGTGGGCTAAGGGTCTGGTCGAGACCAAACGCTTCCCGTTCGTCATTCCGGCGAAGGCCGGAATCCAGGGGCCGCCCGCTCCGACTTTCGCGCGAGCCTGGACCCCGGCCTTCGCCGGGGTGACGTCTTGAACCGGTTGCGTGCGCGCGTTGCCGACCGGCGTTCGCTCCGCCGCAAACGGATAGCGACGCATCCTCATACCGCCCCACCTGACCGAAACCGGCGGCGATAGTCGGGGTCGTAGAGCGCGCTGTCGCGAAACCCTTCTGCCCCAAGCGCGTGGCCGACGAACACCAGCGCCGTCCGTTCGATGGGGTCGGCCGCGACCAGGGCGGCGATGGTGGACAAGGTGCCGCGCACGATTTTCTCGTCCGGCCAGCTTGCGCGGACGACGATTGCGACCGGGCAGTCCGGGCCGTAGTGCGGCAGCAATTCAGCCACGATCCGGGCGAGCGCATGGATCGCCAGATGCACGGCGAGCGTGGCGCCGGTTGCGCCGAAGGCGGCAAGCGTTTCGCGGGGCGGCATGGCAGAGGCGCGGCCGGACATTCGGGTCAGGACCACGCTTTGCGCCACCTCCGGCACGGTCAGTTCCCGTCCGAGTGCGGCGGCGGCGGCGGCGAAGGCGGGGACGCCCGGGGTCAATGTGTAGGGGATGGCGTGCCGCTCCAACCTGCGGATTTGCTCGGCCACGGCACTGTAGATCGACAGATCGCCCGAATGCAGCCGCGCTACGTCCTGCCCGGCTGCGTGGGCGGCAACGTATTCCCGCTCGATCTCGTCGAGACTCATGGGCGCGGTATCGATGATGCGGGCGTCCGGCGGGCAGTGGGTCAGCATTTCCTGCGGCACGATGGAGCCGGCGTAGAGGCAGACGGGGCAGCGCGCCAGACTGTCGCGGCCGCGCAGGGTCAACAAGTCGGCCGCGCCGGGGCCTGCGCCGATGAAGTGGACGGTCATGGCCGCTCCGCCAGGGCGCAAGTCGCGGTCGGCGTCGCGATGCGGGGCAGCAGCAGGCGCCCGCCGGGACCGGCGGCGGCCAGGGCGGCGGCTTCGGCGACGGACGCGAA
>CAJCJG010000016.1 GCA_903970625.1 Solirubrobacterales bacterium 70-9
GACTTGTGCCGCAGGCGGGGATGGAAATTCGGCAGGACGCAGCAGATGCGCGAGCCGGTCCAGAACACCGTTGGCCAGTCGTGGTGCGTCGCCGTCGAAGAACCCGTGCGACACATCCAGATACTCGTTGATGACGACTTTGCCCGGCGGACCGTCCGGCATCATCAGTTCGGCGGCGCCCGCGCGCATCACCGCCCGCAGCACCGGGTCGAGTCGCGCCAACGGCCAGTCGGCGGGGAGTGCCTCCGCGATCAACTTGTCGATTTCGTCCTGCCGCAATGTCGCGGTGCGGACGATACTGGCAAACAAGCGAGCGTCGGCTTCCGGCGCCCGCCCATCCTCGAAGCCGCCGGTGCCAGGCAGTTCGCCCAGGCGGTGCCGCACGAATTCGTCGATCACCGTTTCGGGGCTGGTTTGCGATTGCTCGCTTTGGAACAACGCCTGCACGGCGGCCACGCGCGCCGCCGTGCGCGGCCGACCCCGTTCGGCCTTCGGCTTTTGCGGTCGAGCGGTTGCCATCGTCAAACCGCGCCCAGCCAGCGCGCCGCCCGGATCTGCATCAACGCCGCCGCCGCCGCCTCGGCCCCCTTGTTGTGTCCATCCGCACCCGACCGGTCGATCGCCTGCTGCACGCTGTGAACGGTCAGCAGTCCGTTGCCGAGGCACAGCCCGAATTGCAGCGCAACCTGCGTCAGTCCCGCCATCGCCTCTCCGCAAACGTACTCGTAATGATCGGTGTCGCCCTTGACGACGCAGCCGAGCGTGACGAACCCGTCGTAGCGGCGCGATCCGCGTACCGCGAGCCGCACGGTTGCCGCCAGTTCCAGGGCACCCGCAACATCGAGCACGTCGAACGTGGCGCCCGCCTCGCCCAGAATGCGCGCGGCGCCGTCGCGCAATCCGTCCACAACCTGCGTGTAGTACGGTGCCCGTACGATAAGAATATTGGGCGCCGGCCCCTCTAGTTTCGGTGCGGCTGGCAACGGGGCGTCGATGGTGCTCATGGGGGCGTTCTCATGTTGGGTCGGTCAGCCCACTGCCCCCTCTCCCCTTGTGGGAGAGGGCCGGGGTGAGGGGTCGTGCCGCACGGGGCTGGACGTGTCCCCACCCCTCCCACACGAGGCGCGACCTTTCAAGCGGCCTGATCGAGCATCAGCTCCATCTGCATCGCCTGATCGAATGTCCATGGGCAATTGGCCGCGAAGACATCCTCCGGCAGATCTGCTTCGCGCTGCGCCGCCAATACGGCGTCGCCATAAGCATCGGCCATAATGTCTTCCAGTTGCGGACGAAGGCTCTGGTTTTGCTTGATGTTCCGTGCGACCTGACGACGCTGTTCGCGGATCGTCAGCGTCCAGCTTCGTTCGCGACGGTCCGGCTGAAGCGCCCATTTCAACAGATGCATCAACAGGACCGCCAATCGATTGGTCAATTCGTTCCGCTCGGCCCGCCCCATGCTCTCGATTTCCTCGGCGATATTCTCCATGTCCGCCGCGGAGAATTTCCCCGCGCGCAGCAACGCCGCCTGTTCACTCGCCCAAGCGTAGAAATCACGCTCGTACAACGTGTTGGACATCGAAACACTCCTCACTCGTCGTCCGTCGGCTCGCCGTTGATCGCCTGATCGAACGTCCACGGCGACTGAGCCGGGAACGCGGACTTTGGAATTTTTGTCTGCCGCCGGGCGGCCACCACGGCGCGCGTGTACGCTGTCGCCATGATTTGGTCGATCTGGCTGCGCAAGCTCGGATTTTCCTCAAGCACGGACAGTGCCTCGCCACGCTGCTCGACAATGCTGAGAAGCCAGCTTCGCCCTCGGCGATCGGCCTGCATCTGCCATTTCAGCAGGTGCGTCAGCAGAATGGTAAGTCGGCTTGTCAGTTCACGCCGCTCGCTCCGACCCATGCTGTCGATTTCCTCGGCGATATTCTCCACGTCCGCCGCCGATAAATGCCCGGCGCGCAGCAGCGCCGCCTGCTCGGTCGCCCAGGCATAGAAATCGCGCTCGTACAGGGAGTTGGACATCGCGCCGCCTCAGTCTGCAATCTCCGCAATCGTCTCGATCCGCCGCTGCTCGACGATGTGCAGCCCATAGCCTTCCCAACCCACGATGGTGCGCTGGGTGTTGGACAGCAAGATCATGTCGCTGACCCCCAGATCCAGCAGGATCTGTGCGCCGATGCCGTAGTCGCGCAATTGCGTGCCGCCGGGCGTCGCCTGTCCCAGCCCGCGCACCCGCTCGGACAGTTTGGTCGGCCACATCTCTCGCAGCACGACGACCACGCCCCTGCCCTCGTCCGCGATCATCCGCATCGCCTTGCGCAGCGCCGACGACCCGCCGCCGCCGACGAAATCGTCGATCAGATCGAGGCCGTGCATCCGCACCGGCACCGGCCCGGGCGCCGCAAGGTCGCCCTTCACCAGCGCCATGTGCTCGGCATATTCGACGGTGTTGGCATACACGATCACCCGCCAGTCGCCGCCGACGCCGTGCTCCAGCGTCGCTTCCTCCACGCGCTTGACCAGCCGCTCCGTCCGCCGGCGATAGGCGATCAGGTCGGCGATCGTGCCAAGTTTGATGTTGTGGTGCTGCGCGAACGCGACCAGTTGCGGTAGCCGCGCCATCGTGCCGTCGTCGTTCATGATCTCGCAGATCACGCCCGCCGGCGTGACGCCCGCGAGCCGCGCGATATCGACGGCGGCTTCAGTATGTCCGGTCCGCACCAGCGTCCCGCCCTCGCGCGCCACCAGCGGGAAAATGTGACCCGGCGAGACGATCTCATCCCGCCCGTTGTCCGGATTGATCGCGACGGCCACGGTATGCGCGCGGTCATGTGCCGAAATGCCGGTGGTGATGCCGTGCCGCGCCTCGATGGAGACGGTGAACGCCGTCTGATGCCGCGAACCGTTGGAATGGCTCATCAGCGACAGGCCAAGCTGCTCGATGCGCTGCCGCGTCATCGCCAGGCAAATCAGCCCCCGGCAATAGCGCGCCATGAAGTTGATCACATCGGGCGTGGCGAACTGCGCCGGGATGACGAGGTCGCCCTCGTTCTCCCGGTCCTCGTCGTCCACCAGGATGAACGGGCGGCCGTTGCGCGCCTCCTCGATCAGTTCGTCGATCGAGGACAGATAGTCGTGCAGGCTCCGCGTCAGCGGCGAGGGCTCGGTGCTCATCGGAACTCCTGCAAGCGCGCCACGTATCGCGCCACCGTGTCGATCTCGATGTTGACCGCATCGCCGGGCTTCAGCGTGGCGAAACTGGTCACGGCGGCGGTGTGCGGGATGATGTTCACGCCGAACCGCGTCCCCTCCACCTCGTTGACGGTCAACGACACGCCATCGACGGCGACGCTGCCCTTCGGGGCGATGAACTTTGCCAAGCCATGCGGCACCTCGAACACCCATCTTGTCGAAGCGTTCTCCACCGTGGCCGAGACGACGTGCCCCAGACCATCGACATGCCCCGCGACGATGTGCCCCCCCAGTTCGTCGCCGACCTTCAGCGGCCGTTCCAAATTCACTCTGGAGCCGACCGCCCAAGTGCCCAAAGTGGTCTTCGACAATGTCTCCTGCGAGGCCGTCACGGCAAACCAGTCTTTCCCCACCTCGATGGCGGTCAGGCAGCAACCGGAACAGGCGATGGAGGCGCCCAGCACCGTCGTCGCCGTGTCCGCCCAGGCGGCCTCGGCGACGGGCGTGGTGATAACCAGGCGCATGTCCTGCCCGGCGCCGAGCGGCTGGATTGCCCGCACGGTGCCCAAGCCTGTGACGATTCCAGTGAACATCTTTACTCCTACGCCGCTCGCCGCAATTCGGTAAACATGTCGGTGCCCACTGGCGTCGCCGCATCGCGGACAAAGCGCGGCATGTCCACCAGCGCCTGCACGCCGAAAGCCTGTACGGCTGGGATGCCGTCGCCGCCCATCACGCCGGGCGCGTGGAACCATGCGATCCGATCCACCAGATCGGCGCGCAACAGCGCCGCCGCCAATTGGCCGCCGCCCTCCACCAGCACCCGCGTGATCCCCCGCACCGCCAACGCCGCCAACGCCTCCCGCAAATCCACGCCCATCTCCGAGGCGCCGACGCGCAACACGACCACTCCCGCGCCTTCCAGCGCCGCGCGCCGCGCGGAGTCGGCCGCATCGCCCGCCACAATCCAGGTGGGGCTGTCGCCCGCCGTAGCAACGAGCTTCGATGTCAGGCTGATCCGCAAACGGCTGTCCGCCACCACCCGCACTTTCGGCACTGGCGAAAAATCTGCGATGCGGCAGGTCAGCTCCGGATCGTCGGCCAGCGCCGTACCAACGCCCACCATCACCGCGTCATGCCGCCCACGCAACGCATTCCCGACCCGCCGTGCCGCTGCCCCCGTGATCCATTTACTCTCGCCGCCGTGCGTGGCGATCCGACCGTCCAGTGTGGATGCCAGCTTCAGCGTCACCAGCGGCCGGCCCTCGCGCACGCGCAGGAAGAACCCGGCATTGACGTCCTCCGCCTCGTCGCGCAGCAACCCCTCCGATACGTCGATGCCGGCGGCGCGCAGGCGGGCCACACCCGCCCC
>CAJCJG010000017.1 GCA_903970625.1 Solirubrobacterales bacterium 70-9
GAACTGGATCGGCGGAACCCGACCCGGCAACGCGCTGTTCGTGCCGCCGCCGCCGAACCGGCTGGACGAATGCCTGGATGCGCTGGAGCGCTTCCTGCACAGCGAGGACCCGGCGCTGCCCCCGCTCATCCGGGCGGGCCTAGCCCACGTCCAGTTCGAAACGATCCACCCCTTCCTAGACGGCAACGGACGCCTGGGTCGGCTGCTCATCACGCTGATCCTGTGTGAGGCTGGGGTGCTGCGCGAGCCGATCCTCTATCTCAGCCTGTTCCTGAAATCCCGACGCGATGACTATTACCGGCTCCTCCAGGAGGTCCGCCAGGCTGGGACGTGGGAGACCTGGATGGAATTCTTCCTGACCGGCGTCGCGGAAACAGCCGAACAAGCCGCCGCGACGGCGCGCGATCTGATCGCCATGTTCGACGCCCATCGACAGCAGATCGCCGGCCTCGGCCGAGCGGCCCCGTCGGCGCTCAGAACCCACGAATTGATGCAGGCGAGCCCGATCGTCACCATCCAGACGGTGTGCGAAAAGCTCAGCATATCCTTCCCAACCGCCAGCACGGCCCTGGAAAATCTGGTCAAGATCGGAGTCGTCCGCGAGACCACGGGACGGCAACGCGGCCGGATTTACGCCTATTCGGACTACCTGGCCTTGCTCGATCGCGGCACCGATCCATTGCCCGCCTGACACATTCGATCGAACCAAGCCCTCGACACATTCGTTTACGCAGAGTCGCTCACGGAGGGGGACGCAAGAGGGGGCAAAGTTTGTGAAAGGCGGCCCATCAGGCCGATGAATTGAGACATTTGAATGTAGAGCTGAGTGATCTGCGATTGGCTGTCGTGACGTCCCAGCACCGCAGCCTGAGACAGGCGGCGGAAGCCCTGAACATACGCCAATCCACCTTGAGCCGCCGGCTGCACGAGATACATCCCCAGATCGGCGTGGTCTTGTTCGAAAGGACGAAGGGCGGCACCAACCTTACCACAGTGGGGCGGGAGTTCGTCGCGAGCGCCACGCGAACCCTCGATGGCGTGGAGACGGAGCTCCGTTTCTCATCCAGCCATAACGAAAGTCCGGGGTTGGTCCAAGGCGGAGGGGGAACCTCCCGAAGTTACCCCGTACTCCCGCGAAAAGCCGTCCGGCCGACCCGGTTCATGCGGCGCCGTCGCCGCGGACTCGGATCCGAACCGTCGATTCCGCGTCATTCCCCGAACGGCGTCTGCCACGTCAGTCAGCAGAAGAACTGTGCTCGACAATGAATCTGGCGGCCATGTCGAGTGCCATCCCGGCGGTCTTCAGGGTGCCGACGTCCCGCTGAAAGACGTGGTATAGGCTCTCGAAGACATCCAGACGCACAATAGCCCCGGGTCTGGCCGCCTGCTTTGCGAGGCGAACCGAATCATCGAGCAGACGCTCCTCCGTCCCGACCTGGATCTGGATCGGTGGCAGAGCGTCCAGGGCGCCGAACAGGGGCGAGGCCCTTGGGTCGCGCGGGTCTGCGCCGCCGAGATAGGACCTGGCCAGCCCCTCGAGAAAACCGGACTGGAAGACCGGGTCCCGGGTGGCCGGATCTCCGGCGCTGGCGCCACTAATGGACAGGTCGGTCCAGGGTGAGAACAGAACGAGGGCGGTGAGGCGGTCGTCCGGCGCGGCATGCTGCGCCATCGCCAACACCAGCCCGCCCCCAGCAGAATCTCCCACAGCGGCGTAGCTGCGAACGCCCCGGGACAGGAACCATGCGCGCGCCTGCATGATGTCGTCGAACGCCGCAGGGAACCGATGCTCCGGCGCCAGGGCGTAGTCGACACTGAAAACGGCGCGCCCAGTCCGGGATGCCAGCTGGCTGGCGAACCCCAGATAGGACCGTGCGTCTCCCAAGTGGTAGCCGCCCCCATGGACGAAGAACACGGCGGCCTCGGGATCCGCGTCGGCCGGCCGGAGCCACCAGCCGCGGACGCTCCCCTCCCGCACAGGTTCGGCGGCGACGCCCTCGGCAAAGGGGGCCTGGGCCGCAAGGGCGGCGTAGAAGGCCCGCCGGTCGTCCGGGAACAGTCGGAGGAGACTGGCGTTTCGTTGAAACAGGCGATCCGCCAGATCGGCGTCGCCAGGCGTCAGCGCATGATGAAGGATGGTCGGGCGAGCTTTATCGCCCTGCTGATCAAGGGACATCTGAACCTCCTGATGTTCGCAATTGCGCGTGGTCAGGCCGCCCCGCCATTGACGAAGATCGTCTGGCCGTTGATCCAGTCGCCCTGTCGGCTGGCGAGCATGGCGACCACGCCGGCGATATCCTGCGGCGTCCCAAGACGCTCGAGCGGCGCGACCTTGGCGATCTGCTCGATCAGGTCGGGCGATTTGCCCTCGAAGAACAAGTCGGTGGCGGTGGGTCCCGGGGCCACGGCGTTGACCGTGATCCCTCGCCCGCGGAGTTCCTTGGCGAGGACCTGGGTCAGCAGCTCGACACCCATTTTGGAGGCCGCATAGGGCCCGTAGCCCGGCGAGGCGAGGCGCGTCTGGGTGGTGGAGATGTTGATGATCCTGCCGCCCGACGGAAGACGGCGCGCGGCCTCCCGCAGCATATTGAAGACCCCCTTCAGGTTGATAGCCAGCATGGCGTCGAAGTCCGCGTCGTCCATGTCTGCAATGGTCGACACGGTCATGATGCCGGCGTTGCTGACTACCAGGGTCGGCGGGCCGAGCAGGGCTTCGGTCTGGTCGAACAGTTGCGCGACGTCGGCTCCGCGGCTGACATCGGCCTGAATGGCGACGGCCCGGCCGCCGGCCGCGGCGATCTGGTCGACCACCGCCTGCGCGGCTTCGAGCCGGACGGAATAGTTGACCGCAACGGAACATCCGTCCCGGGCCAGGCGTCGAGCGATTTCCGCACCGATTCCACGGGAGGCCCCGGTGACAATGGCGACGCGAGCGGAAGGCTCAGACATGACACACTCCTTTTAGAGCACGGAACGTTTCGTAAAATAAAGGTCGGAGAATGTCAATTGATTTTCCGGAACGTGTCGTTATTGTAATTCCATGACCCAAGCCCTCCGCAGACCTGGCCGCCCCCCCAGCGCCGCCGCCAGCGCCCATGACGCCATCATGGCGGCCGTGCACGACCTGCTGCAGGTCCAGTCCGTACAGGAGCTGACCATAGAGGCGATCGCCCGGCGTGCGGGGGTCGGCAAGCCGACCCTCTACAAGTGGTGGGGGAGCAAGGCGGATATCGTGCTGGCGATGGTAAAGGAACGGGTGGAGCCCGCTCTCGATCCGCCGACCGACCTGTCGCTCGAGGCGTCGGTGCATTTCAAGGCGCGCCGCCTAGTGGACGCCTTCAACGGGTTCTTCGGCCGGGTGATGACTGGTCTGATTGCAGAGGCGCAGCACGACGCGGACCTGCGGGACCGGATCAAGGAGGCCTATATCCTGCCCCGCCGCGCGGGGACCGTCGCAGACATCCGCAAGGCCCAGACCGACGGAACCTTTCCCCCTGAGCTCGACCCGGAGATCCTGGTGGATCAGATCTTCGGCAGCCTGTATTTCCACCTGCTCACGGGGGTGCGTCCGCTGACGCACGCCTATGCCGACGAGCTGGTCGAGACTGTATTCTCACGGCTCCGCCACCGATAATACCTACCGTTCTATGCCGTCGCCGGAGCGGCGTCGCGCAATAGGAGTCGAGAACCCACCTCTACGATTGAGCGAATCGCCGGCAGTAATTCCGCACCCAAATCCGTGAGCCGATACTCCACCGTCGGGGGGGAGGTGGGCATGACCGTGCGGGTGATCACGCCGCGCCTTTCTAGATCGCGCAGTCGGTTGGTCAGGACTTTGGCCGAGATGTACGGGCAGTCTCGGCGGAGCTCAGAAAAGCGGCGGGGGCCGCTGCTAAGAGCCCACAGCAATTCCGGCGTCCAAAGTCCGCCCAGCAGGCCCATGCATTTTGACATCGGGCAACCGGGCAAAGCCTGAACCTTCGGCCTGACCTTTAAAACCATCATCGTCCCTCACACCAGGTTTCCGATCGGAAACTCAAAAATGGAGATAACCCTTAGTGCTGTAGTTTCCAAGGGTAACCTCGGGACCTAGATGGTGGACGCCCGTTCACGCCGCCGATCGCCCTGTCACGGGCTCAAGCGCAGGCGGGGCGGATAATGCGTCTCACAGAGATAGGACATCGCGAAATGTTTGCAGTTACAGGAGCTTCCGGCCAGCTGGGCCGACTTGTCATCGCGCATTTGTTGGAGCGCGTCCCAGCCGCACAAATCGTTGCCGCCATGCGCGATCCGGCCAAGGGCGCGGATCTGTCACGACTCGGCGTTCAGGTGCGGGCGGCGGATTACAAGCGACCGGCGTCGCTTGCGAAGGCCTTCGAGGGGGTTGATCGCGTCCTGCTGATTTCCTCGACAGAAGTCACGGGCCGCCTGCCGCTGCATCGCGCCGTGATCGATGCGGCGCGGGCGCAGGGCGTGTCGCTGTTTGCTTACACGAGCATGCTGCACGCGGATACGTCGCCGGCCCGCCTGGCGATTGAACATCGTCAGACCGAAGAAGCGATCCGGGCCTCCGGGCTCCCGGCGGTCATCCTGCGGAACGGCTGGTACGCCGAGAACCACCTCTCGGCCCTGCCGACTGCGTTGGAGCACGGCGCCATTGTCGGCGCGGCGAAGGACGGACGCTTTTCTTCGGCCGCACGCGCCGACTACGCGTTTGCGGCGGCCATCGCCTTGACGAGCGAGGGGCAGGCCGGACGGACGTACGAGCTCGCGGCCGACGACGCATTCACGCTTGCCGAACTGGCAGCGGAGGTCTCGCGCCAGTCGGGCAAAGCCGTCGTCTACAATGACCTGTCGCCTGACGCTTACGAGGGCGTCCTGACCCATGCAGGACTTCCGGCGCCGCTGGCGGCCCTGCTGGCCGACGCGGATCTTGCGGCCTCCCAAGGCGCGTTGTTCGACGACAGTTCGACACTCTCGAAACTGATCGGGCGGCCCACCACACGTGTCGAGACCCTGATCGCGGCCACGCTGCACAGCTAGACCAGGACATCGGCTCCTCAACCCGGGCTCGCTCGGCTGGCCGACGGGGAAGGCGCGGCCTTTCCCGCGACGCTGACCCGCGCCGCGAGCCCCAACTTCTCTGAAAGCTTCGAAGAAGGAAGAAAGCTATGACCGTTACCCTCAAATCGAGCCGGACGATCACGCCATCGGATGTGTCATTGGCGGCCGCCGTTCGCGCCGGAATATGGGCGGGATTGATCAGCGGCGTCGTCGTGTTGGCGCCGGTGTTCACCCTGCAACTGTCGCGTGGCATCGGCGTGATTCCAGAGATGCAGCTCGCTGCGAGCAGCGTCATCGGCCTCTCGGCCTATGACGGCGCCGAAGGATTTGTCCTCGGCACACTGCTGCATTTCTTCGTGTCGGTCGTCCCGGCGATCAGCTACGCGTTGATCGTCCGGCGCCTCCCGGAGCTCAATCGCTGGGCGTGGCTCGGGGGCCCGCTGCTCGGCCTCGCCGTGTTCCTGGTGATGGGCTTCATCGTGCTGCCCCGCACCGCGTTCATCACGCCGCCGTCGGTGTCTCCGATGCCGCCGGCGCCGGCGTTGCTCATTCACATGTTCGGGCTCGGCCTGCCCATCTCGCTGATTATCCGAAGGGTCGGTCCGCTCCGGGAGAGGCGCTAGCCTCGACCCCGAGCTCGCGATCGCTCCGGAGCCTCCGCGGCGGCGTGGTCCGGTGAAGTCGATGGTCTCCGGCGCGATCAGCCGGCTGCCTGGCGCCGTTCGGGCGGACCTACCCGGACGACGCGCAGTACCCGTTTCAACGTTTCGAGCCGTCCTGCGACGACATGCCAGGTGCCCAGATCAAATCCGGTCATTCGTGACACTCCGTCTGTAAAGGGGGGCTCCGCCAGAGCCGAACCATCGTCACCGCACCGTTGTCGGCCGCCACGACCTCAAGCGTGAATCCGTCAAAAGACAGGCGCTCTCCAGGCGCAGGCAGGCGCCTTGCTTGTGAGACCACTAGCCCGGCAACAGTCTTGAAGGATCGCTCCGGGGGCACCCTGAGGTTCAGCTCCTCGATGAGATCGTCAACCGGCTGCGTGCCGTCGATGAGGATGCTCCCGTCTCGTTCCATC
>CAJCJG010000018.1 GCA_903970625.1 Solirubrobacterales bacterium 70-9
ATCATCGCGACCAGCGGCGCCGGGAGTTTTCCTCCGGACTGGGCAACGATGGCCTGAATCAGCATCAACAGGAAGGCGTTGAACCGATCTGCCGGGGAGAGGATGAGGGTGTTTTTCACACCATTATGTTAGTGTATATGACTATAGCTGGGCAAGAGGAAATCGGCTTCGGCCGGAAAAAGGGCTTGGGCGGGGAGACCGAACCGACCCAAAACCCTTGGCGACAGCCCGCCACTCGGGTTTGATGCCGAGGAACCGACACCGCGAAAGGCACGCCATGACCGAGGACGACAGGAGATTTATGGCGCGCGCCATCGAATTGTCCGAACGGACGTCGCTGGTCGAGAGCGCCGGGGGCGCGTTCGGCGCCGTCATCGTGCGGGACGGAAAAATCATCGGCGAGGGCGCCAACCGCGTGGTCGCCGAAAACGACCCGACATGGCACGGCGAAATGGCGGCCATCCGCAACGCCTGCAAGGCCGAAGGCAGCTTCAAGCTGCGCGACGCGACGCTGTACACCAGCGCCGAACCCTGCCCGATGTGCATGGCCGCATCGTACTGGGCCGGCATCAAGGCAGTGTTCTACGCCGCCACCATCGGCGACGCGCTGGAATACGGGAATTTCGACGACAGCATGATCTACGGCGAGATCAAGAAGCCGCTGACCGAACGCTCGATTCCGATCAAGCAGATATTGCGGGCGGAGGCGGTGGAGGTTTGGAAAAAGTACAAGGAGAAGACGGATCGGGTGCAGTACTGAGGGCCAATCGCATCTCTAAAACCGGCCTATGCGATAGCCCGACAAATTCTTGCCTACAGCACCAGCCGCAGGCGGTTGCCGAGTTCGCCGACGATGCCGCGGCGGAAGGCGATCACGCACAGGATGAAGATGGCGCCTTGCGACACCGTCACCCAGTCGCCGAACGGGGCGAGGTAGGTTTCCAGCGCGCCGAACATCAGTGCCCCCACGACCGGGCCGAAAATGGTGCCGATGCCGCCAAGCAGGGTCATCAACACCACCTCGCCCGACATCGGCCAATCCACATCCGTCAGCGTGGCAAAGCCGAACACCTGCGACTTGGCCGCGCCCGCGATACCGGCCAGGAACGCGGACAGCACGAAGGCCAGCAATTTGTAGTCGTCCACGCGGTAGCCGAGCGAGATGGCGCGCGGCTCGTTCTCGCGAATGGCTTTCAGCACCTGCCCGAACGGCGAATGGACGATGCGGTGGATCAACAGGAAGCCGGCGAGAAAAATGCCGGCGATCAGCCAATACAGCGCCATGTCGTCCTGCATGGACACCACACCGAACAGCGGCGCGCGCGGCACTTGCTGGATGCCGTCTTCGCCGCCGGTGAACGACGCCTGCGTGCAAAAGAAATAGATCATCTGCGCCAGCGCCAGCGTGATCATGGCGAAATAGATGCCCTGCCGCCGGATCGCGAGCCAGCCGAACACCAACCCGACGAGGCCGCCGACCGCGCCGCCGGCCAGAATCGCAAGCTCGGCGGACAGGCCCCAGGTTTTCGCGACGTACGCGGCGACGTAGCCGCCCATGCCGAAATAGGCGGCGTGGCCGAGCGACAGCAACCCGACATAGCCGATCAGCAGATTGAAGGCGCTGGCGAACAGCCCGAAGCACAGCACCTTCATCGCGAACACCGGATAGACCAGCCCCGGCGCCACGATGATGACCGCGACCAGTGCCACCAGCGCCACCGCCTGCGCCCGCGAAAAGCCGAAACTCATGCTACGCCGCCCTGCCGAACAGGCCGGCCGGGCGCAGCAACAGCACGATCACCATGACGACGTACACCACCGCCGCCGACCCCTCCGGATAATAGACTTTGGTCAGTCCCTCGATGATGCCGAGGCCGAAGCCGGTGACGATGGAACCGAGGATCGACCCCATGCCGCCGATCACGACGGTGGCGAACACGACGACGATCAGGTTGGACCCCATGTTCGGATTGACCGAATTCATCGGCGCCGCCAGCACGCCCGCGAACGCGGCGAGTGCCACGCCGGCACCGTATGTCAGCGTGACGAGCCGCGGCACATCGACGCCGAACGCCTGTACCAGCGGCGCGTTCTCCGTTGCCGCGCGCAGCGTGGCGCCCAGCCGGGTTTTTTCGATCAGAAGCCATGTCGCGAGGCACATCCCCGTCGCCGCGATCACCACCCAGGCCCGATAAAGCGGCAGCACCATGAAGCCGAGATTGAGCGGCCCCTTCAGCGCGTGCGGGATGTCGTACGCCACGCCCGAACTGCCGAACTCGTTGCGCATCAGCCCTTCGATCACCAGCGCGCAGCCGAAGGTCAGCAGCAAGCCATACAGATGGTCGAGACCCCGGAGCCGCTTGATCAGCACCCGTTCGAGCGCGACGCCGAACAGGCCGACGACACAAGGTGCCACGATCAGCGCCGCCCAGTAGCCGATGCCGAGATAGGTCAGCAGGCCCCAGGCGACGAACGCGCCGAGCATGAACAGCGCGCCGTGGGCGAAGTTGATGACGTTGAGGAGCCCGAAGATCACGGCGAGGCCAAGCGACAGCAACGCGTAAAACGCGCCGTTGACCAGCCCCAGCGTCAACTGCCCGTAGAGCAGCAGCAGCGGCTTGCCGAAGATCGTCACCATGGGCGGGGGCGGGCGCCGTTATTCCGGCGAAGGCCCGTAGGCGCTTTATTCTCCCTCTCCGCCCGCTGTTCGCGGGGGGAAAGGTGGGTCGTCTCGCCGGCATGGCGATGGAAGCGAACCCCAATCGCCGGAGCGGCGGCGTACCCCACCTCGCCCCGACCCTCTCCGCCCCAACGGGGCGGAGAGGGAGAAGAAAGGCGGCGAGGCAGTGCTTGCAGCATTGACGGGTTCACTGCCATGCCGTGCCGCTCAAAGCTTCAAAAACGCGCAGTTGCCCTCGGCCAGCGGGCGCCAGGCTTCGTCCGGGCCGTAGGAGGAGAGTTGCTTGTAGAAATCCCACGGCCCCTTGCTTTCGGCCGGCGTCTTCACCTGGAACAGATAGCTGGGGAGCATGCCGCGCCCGTCTTCGCGGATGCGGCCGTGGCCGAACGCGTCGTCGTCGGTCGGCATCGCCTTCATCGCGTTGACGACGGCGGCCCCGCTCGCCTTGGCGTTGGCGGCGCCGATTTGCTGCACGGCTTTCAGATAGTGCAGCGTGCCGGCGTAGCAGCCCGCATGGATCATGTTGGGCCAGTTGTTCGGCGTGCGCGGCTTCACGCGCTCGGTGAAGGCGCGGGTGCGATCGTTCAGGTCCCAGTAAAAACTCTCCGTCAGCGTCAGGCCCTGGGCGATGTCGAGGCCGAGGGCATGCACGTCGCTGATGAACATGAGCATGGCTGCGACGCGCATCGGCACGCCGAATTCGTGCGCCTGCTTGATGCTGTTCACCGTGTCGGCCCCGGCGTTGCACAACCCCAGCACTTTCGCCCCGCTCGCCTGCGCTTGCAGCAGGAAACTGGAAAAATCCGTCGTGCCGGGAAACGGGTAGGTGGAGGAGCCGAGGATCTTGCCGCCCGCCGCCGTCACGAACCGCGTCGTCTGTTCCTGCAACTGATGGCCGAAGGCGTAGTCGGCGGTGACGAAATACCAGGAATCGCCGCCGGAGCGGACGGTGGCGCCGCCGGTCGATTTCGCGAGCATGTACGTATCGTAGGACCAATGCACGATGTTCGGCGCGCACTGCTTGCCCGTCAGGTCGGCGGTCGCGGCGCCGACATTGAGGTAGGCTTTGTCCTTCTCTTTCGCGACAGCGCCGACCGCGAGCGCGACCGACGAGGTCGGCACGTCGATAATCATGTCCACGCCGTCGCGGTCGTACCATTGCCGCGCGATACCGGCGCCGATGTCCGGCTTGTTCTGGTGGTCAGCGGCGACGACATCGACGTCGAAGCCTTGCGCCGCGAATTCGGCGACAGCCTGTTTGGTGCAGGCAACCGAACTCACGCCGCTGGTGTCGCGATACGGGCCGGACTGGTCGTTCAGCACGCCGATGCGGATGGTGCTTTTTGCCTGCGTCCGCGCGCGCCCGAGCGGCAACGCGGCGGCAGCGGCGGCAGTGCCCAGCAGGAGCCGGCGGGATAATTTTGTCATTGTCGTTTCCTCCCTCCTTTGCCGTTCAGGTTTTGATCAGCGGGCAGCCGCCATCCTTCAGCGGCCGGAACGCTTCGTCGGCCGGCACGGTGGCGAGCAGCTTGTAGTAGTCCCACGGCCCCTTGCTCTCGGCGGGCGTCTTGACCTGGAACAGATAGCAGGGATGGATTTTGCGCCCGTCCTCGCGAATGGTGCCTGCGCCAAAGCAATCGTCGTCGGTGGGAATCGCCTTCATGCGCGCGACCGTGGCCGCACCATCGGCTTTCGCGGCGACAACGCCCATGTCGGCGACGGTTTTCAGGTAATGCAGCGCCGAGGCATAGACGCCCGCCTGATCCATCGTCGCGCGCTTGCCGGGCACTTTCGCGGCCAGACGGTCCGAGAAGGCGCGGGTGCGGTCGTTCAGGTCCCAGTAAAAAGTTTCGGAAATGACCAGCCCGCCCGCCGTTTCCAGGCCGAGCGCGTGAACGTCCGAGATGAACACCAGCAGGCCGGCCACCGTCTGCGTGATGCCGAACTCTTTCGCCTGCTTGATGCTGTTGACGGTATCGAGGCCCGCGTTCGCCAGCCCGATCACTTTCGCGCCGCTCGATTGCGCTTGCAGCAGATAGCTGGAGAAATCCGTGGTGCCGGGGAACGGGTATTGCGACGCGCCGACCACCTTGCCGCCGGCGCCGGTGACGAAGCCGGTCGTGTCGCGTTGCAGCGCCTTGCCGAACTCGTAGTCGGCGGTGATGAAATACCAGCTTTCCCCACCCGACTTCACCAGCGCGCCGCCGGTGGAGTGCGCCAGCATCCAGGTGTCGTAAACCCAGTGAATGGTGTTGGCGTTGCACTTGGCGCCGGTGAGGTTGGATGTGGCCGGGCCGTCCGCCATGAAAATCTTGTTCTTCTCCTTTGCCACGCCGGCGATGGCGAGCGAGACGCCGGAGTTCGGCACGTCCAGCACCACGTCCACGCCTTCCTGGTCGAACCATTTGCGCGCGATTTCGGCGCCGACATCGGGTTTGTTCTGATGGTCGGCCTGCACGATCTCGACCGCGATGCCCTTGGCCGCCGCGTAATCGGCCACGGCGAGGCGGGCGCAATCCACCGCGACCGGGCCGCCGAGATCCTTGTACGGGCCGGACAGATCGGTCAGGACCCCGAGCTTGATCGTCGGCGTCTGCGCCCGCGCCCGGCCCACCGGCAGGATCGTCGCGGCGGCGGCAGCGGCGGCGGACCCCATCAACTCGCGACGTGTCAGGCGCATCGAACGTCTCCTCATGCTGCCGGCTGAACCGGCCGATTTTGCTTGGCGGGCGACAGAATATCAAACGCCGAGATAGTCGTGCAGCTTATCCATCGCGTTGGCCAAATCCGCGTTACGAATCATATCGACGATGGTGCCGTGCTCCATGACGTAGTGGCGGTCGGCCACGGTGGCGGCAAAGTGGAAATTCTGCTCGACCAGCAGCACGGTGAATCCGCGCTGCTTGATTGCGCGAATGGTGCGGCCGATCTGCTGCACGATCACCGGCGCCAGCCCCTCGGTCGGCTCGTCCAGCAACAGCAGCCGGGCGCCGGTGCGCAGGATGCGGGCAATCGCCAGCATCTGCTGCTCGCCGCCGGACAGCCGCGTGCCCTGGCTACGCGACCGTTCCTTCAGATTCGGGAACAACTCGTACAGCGTCGGCACGTCCAGCCCGCCCGGTGCAACGACCGGCGGCAGCATCAGATTTTCGAACACGGACAGCGAGGCGAAGATGCCCCGTTCCTCTGGGCACAGCGCGATGCCGGCGCGGGCGATCAGGTCCGAGCGGAGCGCGATCGTCTCGCCGCCGCGAAACTGCACGCTGCCGGCGCGGCGGCCGACCAGACCCATGATCGACTTCAGCGTCGTCGTCTTGCCGGCGCCGTTGCGGCCGAGCAACGTGACGACCTCGCCTTCCGCCACGTCGAGATCGACGCCTTGCAGGATATGGCTCTCGCCGTACCAGGCGTTCAGCCCGCGCACCTGCAACAGCTTATCCGCCATCGGCGCTGCCCAGATAGGCCGCCACCACGTCCGGATTGCGCGAGACGGCGGCGTAGTCGCCCTCGGCCAGCACCCGCCCGCGCGTCAGCACCGTGATGGTGTCGCACAGCCCCTCCACCACCGACAGATTGTGTTCGACCATCAAAATGGTCCGGCCCCGCCGGATGCGGCGGATCAGCGCCACGGTGCGGTCCACGTCCGCGTGCGTCATCCCCGCCGTCGGCTCGTCCAGCAGCATGACCTCCGGGTCGAGCGCCAGCGTGGTGGCGATTTCCAGCGCGCGCTTGCGACCATAGGCAAGCTGGCCCGCCGGAACCTCGGCGAAGGCACGCAGGCCGACATCGTCCAGCAGGTCGAGCGCGCGGCCGTTGTACCGGTCCAGCACCCGTTCCGAGCGCCAGAAATCGAAGCTGCCGCCGCGCCTCCGCTGCAACGCGAGGCGAACGTTCTGCAACGCCGTCAAATGCGCGAACACGGCGGAGATCTGGAAGCTGCGCACGAGGCCGAGGCGGGCGACGGCGGCGGGTTTCAGCCCCGTGATATCGCGGCCCTTCAGGTGAATGCCGCCGCGCGTCGGCTGCAAGAACTTCGTCAGCATGTTGAAGCAGGTGGTCTTGCCGGCGCCGTTGGGGCCGATCAGGGCGTGGATGGTGCCGGTGCGGACCTTCAAATCCACCCCGTTGACGGCCACGAATCCCCGGAATTCCCGCGTCAGCCCGGTCGTTTCCAGAATCGTGTCCGACACGCCCGGCCATCTCCCATGTCGCCATTCTTGTCTTCGTTGAGGGTCTGAGTTGCATAACGGGCGCGGGCGCACAAGGTCGTATCGGTGGCGGGGTGGCGGAACCGCCATCTGCCCGACATGACCCCGCCAGGCAGCGCGGCTATAGTCGCTCACGATGGTGCGAGCGATCCCCCGAACAAGCTGGGCCGTGGCCAGCCTGATGCTGCTGGCCGGCTGCCGGGTCGGGCCGCAGTATGCGGCGCCCCACCCGGACATTCCCGGCAGTTATCGCGCCGCCGACGCGGCCATGAGCCCCGCGCCGGTCCCGACCGACTGGTGGAAAGGCTTCGGCTCGGCCGATCTCGACGGGCTGATGGACGATGCGGCGACCAAAAGCTTCGACGTGCGGGCGGCCATCGCGCGGGTGGCGCAGGCGGACTCGCAGTTGCGGGCCGCCGGCGCCTCGCTGCTGCCGCAAGTTTCCGGCAGCGCGGGCGCGACCTGGAGCCGCAGCACCGTCGCCGGCGCCGGCATTGCCACCGGCCCGAATGGTCTGACCCTCACGACAACCCGGGTTGCCACCGAGCAGCGCAGCTACAGCCTCGGCCCCAGCGTCAGCTACGAGCTGGATTTCTGGGGCGCGATCCGCGCCGGCCAGCAAGCGGCGGCGGCCACCGCGCTGTTCAGCCGTTACGACCGGCAAACCGTCACGCTGACGACGCTGGCCAGCACGGCAACCACATGGTTCACGGCGCTCGCCTATCAGGACCGGCTGGCGGTCGGCGAACACAATCTGCACGATAGCGAGGAAATCCTGAAGGCGATCAAGGCGCGGCTGGAGGTCGGCACCGCCTCGGAACTCGATGTCGCGCAGGAGGAGGCGCTGGTCGCAGGCATCCGCGCCGCTATCCCGAATCTGCGCAATTTCCGCGATCAGGAGGTGGCAGCATTGGCCGTGCTGGTCGGGCGGCTACCGGAGGCCATTGCCATCCCGGAGGGCACGCTGACCACGCTGACGCTGCCGGAGGTGGCACCCGGCCTGCCCTCGACCCTGCTCGCGCGGCGGCCGGACGTGGCCTCGGCCGAAGCGCAACTGATGTCTCAAAACGCCAACATTCGCGCCGCCCGCGCGGCGTTCTTCCCAACCATCACGCTCACCGGCTCGGCGGGTTGGCAGAGCACGGCCCTACAAACGCTGCTGCAACCGCAATCGCTGCTGTTCAACGCCGCCGCCAACGCGGCGCAAACCATTTTCGACAACGGCAAGCTCGGCGCCCAGTACGATGAGGCGAAAGCGCGCTACGACGAACTGCTGGCGGACTATCACAAGGCGGCGGTGCAAGCGTTCACCGACGTGGAAACCGCCCTGATCCAGTGGCGCGACACCACGGAACAGGAGGGGCTGGAACGGGAAGCTGTGCGCACCGCCCAGCGTGCCGCCGACATCGCGCGGGCGCAGGTGGAGGCCGGCACGCTCGACATCGTGACCGCGCTGCAAACGCAATCCACGCTGTATGGCGATCAGGATACGCTGGCGCAGGTGCGGCTCGCGCGCTTCCTGGCGCTGGTCAATCTTTACAAGGCGCTCGGCGGCGGCTGGTCCTCGGGGGATGTGGCGCCGCCGAACGTGCCCATCTTCAACGGCGTGCTATGACCGTCGCCCGCCCGAAGGAATGTTCCTGATGCGCCGCGCTTTGCTTGTTGCCGTGGTGCTGGCCGTCGCCGGCGGGACGGGCTGGTGGTGGGTTGGCCACCCCCGCGCCAAGCCGGTTGCCGACACCAGCGGCAGCGACCCGATCCCGGTGCTGGTCGCGACCGCCGAAACGCGCGACGTGCCGATCTGGCTGGAGGGCCTGGGCACCGTGCAGGCCAGCGCCACCGTGACTGTGAAGGCGCAGGTGGACGGCGTGCTGAGCGAGGTCCGCTTCCGCGAGGGGCAGGACGTGCATACCGGCGACGTGCTGGCGCGCATCGACCCGCGCACCTATCAGGCCGCACTCGATCAGGCGCTGGCGAAGAAGGCGCAGGATGCCGCGAGCCTGGCCAACGCCCGCGTCGATCTCGCGCGCTACACCAAACTCGCGGCCACCGCCTACACCTCGGCGCAACAGGCCGACACGCAGCGGTCCACCGTCGCGCAGGACGAGGCGCAGGTGGCGCAGGATCAGGCGCAAATCGACAATGCGCGCGCGCAGCTCAGCTACACCACGATCACTTCGCCCATCGACGGCCGCACCGGGATACGGCTGGTGGACCAGGGAAACCTTGTTCATGCCGCCGACACGACCGGCATCGTGGTGATCACGACGCTCAAGCCAATTGCCGTCGTGTTCACGCTGCCGCAACAGCAACTTTCCGCCGTCGTCGGTGCGCAAGCGCAAGGCACGCCAATCGTCGAGGCGTTGCCGCAAGGGGCGGCCGAGGGACAGCCGCTCGACCAGGGCACGCTGGCCGTGCTGGACAATCAGGTTGATTCGACGACGGGGACGATCAAGCTGAAGGCCACGTTCCCGAACGAAGGATTAAAACTCTGGCCCGGCGGCTTTGTGACCGTACGGCTGCGGGCGGACACGCGGCGCAACGCGACCGTTATCCCGCCGGCGGCCGTGCAGCGCGGGCCGCTGGGGACGTACGTGTACGTCGTGGGCGAAAGCATGACCGCGAGCCGCCGGCCGATCACGGTCGGGCACGAGGATTTGCGTCAAAGCATTGTCGAGAGCGGCTTGCAGCCGGGCGAGCGGGTCGTCGTCGATGGTGCGGCCCGACTCAGCGACGGCCGCGCCATCTCCATCGCGCAATCGCCAACGGCGCCCGCCACTGCCAGCCGCCCCGCCACCGGCGGCGCGACGTGAACATTTCCGCGCCGTTCATCGCGCGGCCCATCGCGACCGCGCTGCTGGCGGTGGCCGTGCTACTCGGCGGCATTTTAGGCTACCGCAGCCTGCCGGTTTCGGCGCTGCCACAGGTGGACTTCCCGACCATCCAGGTCACGACCCAACTGCCCGGCGCCAGCCCTGACACCGTCTCGACGTTGATCACCGCCTCGCTGGAACGGCAATTCGGCCAGATCCAGGGCCTGACCGACATGACCTCGGTGAGTTCCGAGGGCACCAGCCAGATCACGCTGCAATTCGCGCTGGACCGCAGCATCGACAGCGCGGCGGAGGACGTGCAGGCGGCGATCAACGCGGCGGCCGGGACGCTGCCCGTGTCGCTGCCCTATCCGCCGGTGTACGCGAAGGTGAACCCGGCCGACACGCCGATCCTGACGCTGGCGTTGGAATCCGATTCGATCACGCTGGACCGCGTCAGCGACGCTGCCGATACGCTGCTGCTTCCGCGCCTGAGCGAGATTGCCGGCGTCGGCAAAGTCACCGTGCAGGGCAACATGCGCCCCGCCGTGCGAGTCCGCGTCGATCCCGCGCGGCTGGCCGGCTACGGCTTGTCGATGGAGGATGTGCGCACTGCCATCGCCGCCGCCAACGCCAACGGCGCCAAGGGCGGCTTCGACGGGCCGCGACAGGCGATGGCGCTCGGGGCCAACGACCAGTTGGTTTCGCCGGACGCCTACAAAACGCTGCTGCTGGCGTATCGCAACGGCGCGCCGGTGCGGTTGCAGGATGTCGGCACCGTCATCGGCGGCCTCGAAAACGAACGCACCGCAGCGCGCTACCAGGGCCGGCCGGCGGTGGTGCTGGACATCCAGCGCCAGCCGGGCGCCAACATCGTGCAGACGGTGGACCGCATCAAAGAAGAGTTGCCGGACCTGCAAGCCGCCATGCAGTCCGGCATCCGCATGGAAGTCGTCGCCGACCGCACGCAGACGATTCGCGCCAGCGTGGCCGACGTGCAGGGCACGCTGATTCTCTCCGTCGTCCTCGTCGTCGGCGTGATCTTCCTGTTCCTGCGCACATGGCGGGCGACGGTGATTCCCGCCGTGGCGCTGCCGCTGTCGCTGATCGGCACGTTCGCGGTGATGAATGAACTGGGTTATGCGCTCGACAATCTCTCGCTGATGGCGCTGACGGTCGCGACCGGCTTCGTCGTGGACGACGCCATCGTGATGATCGAGAACGTCGTGCGCTACATCGAACAGGGCGTGCCGCCGTTGCAGGCGGCGTATCGCGGGGCGGCGCAGATCGGCTTCACCATCGTCTCGCTGACCGTCTCGCTGGTGGCGGTGTTCATCCCGTTGCTGTTTATGTCCGGCGTCGTCGGGAGGCTGTTTTCCGAATTTGCGATGACACTGTCGATTTCGGTCGTCGTCTCCGCCATCGTGTCGCTGACGCTGACGCCGATGATGTGCGGCCGGCTGCTGCGCGCGCCCGCCGACGAAGCGCCGGGGCGAGTGGCGCGCGCGATGGAAAGCGGCTTCAACCGGATGCTGGCCGGCTACCGGCGCACGCTCGCGTGGTCGCTGCGGCATGAATCGCTGGTGCTGACCATCGCGGTCGCCACGCTGGTCGGCACGGTGTTGCTCTACATCGTGATTCCGAAGGGCTTTTTGCCGCTCCAGGACACCGGCCTGATCGTCGCCGTGACCGAGGGGGAACAGAGCGTTTCGATTCCGCGCATGACCGCGTTGCAGGCGCGCGCGGCGGAGATCGTGCAGCGCGACCCGGCCGTGACCGGCGTCGTCGGCTTCGTGGGCGCCGGCTCGATCAATCCCACGCCCAACACGGGCCGCCTGACCATCACGCTGGCGCCGCGACGCGCACGCGACGCCGACGCGCAAACCGTCGCCGCGCGCCTGCAAAAAGCTCTCGCCGACATTCCCGGCCTGTCCGTCTTCATGCAACCGGTGCAGGACATTCAGATTGGCACCCGCGTCAGCCGCACGCAGTTTCAATACACGCTGATCGACACCGATCAAAAGGAACTGACCTTGTGGGCGCCGCGCCTGCTCGCGCGCCTGCAAACGCTGCCGACCCTGCGCGATGTCGCGAGCGATCAGCAGAGCGAGGGCTTTCGCACCTTCGTCCACGTCGATCGCGACGCGGCGATGCGGCTGGGAGTGACGATGCAATCGGTACAGGACGTTCTGTACGACGCTTTCGGCCAGCGGCAAGTCTCCACCATTTTCGGGCAGGCGAACCAGTATCGCGTGGTGCTGGAAGCCGATCCGGCGTGGCAGCGCGATCCCGGCATCCTGTCGCAACTGCGCGTGCCCGGCGCCAACGCCATGCAAGTGCCGCTCGCCGCCATCGCGAGTATCGAGAGCGACACGGCGCCGCTGGTCATCACGCATGACGGGCAGTTTCCGTCGGTGACGCTCAGCTTCAATCTTGCCCCCGGCGCCTCGCTCGGCGACGCCGTGCGGGCCGTCGCGGATGCAGAGAAGGACATCGGCCTGCCAGTCACCATTGCCGGCCGCTATTCGGGCGACGCGGCCGAGTTTCAGCAATCGCTGGCGAGCGAACCGTGGCTGATTCTGGGGGCCGTGGTCGTCATCTACATCGTGCTCGGCGTGCTGTACGAAAGCACGATCCATCCGATCACAATTCTTTCGACGTTGCCCTCCGCCGGCATCGGCGCACTGCTGGCGCTGATGGCGTTTGGGCTAGATCTGTCGCTGGTGGCACTCGTCGGCATCGTGCTGCTGATGGGCATTGTGAAGAAGAATGCCATCATGATGATCGACTTCGCGCTGGAAGCCGAGCGCACCCGCGCGTTGCCGCCGCACGAGGCGATCACGGAAGCATGCTTGCTGCGCTTCCGCCCGATTATGATGACGACGGCCGCAGCCCTGCTCGGCGCGCTGCCGCTGATGCTCGGCCACGGCACCGGCAGCGAACTGCGCATCCCGCTCGGCGTCACCATCGTCGGCGGGCTGCTGCTGAGCCAGCTTCTGACGCTTTACACCACGCCGGCGATCTATCTGGCGCTCGAACGGCTGCGGGCGCGGTTTGCGCGGGCATCGGTGCGTCCGGCGGCGGCCGAATAGCCATGGGCGGCTTTTCGGCGATCTTTATTCGTCGCCCGGTCGCCACCTTCCTGCTGGCGGCGGCCATCCTGATCGCCGGCGTCGTCGCGTATTTCTTCCTCCCGGTGGCCTCGCTTCCCAGCGTCGATATTCCCACCATCGTCGTGTTCGGCAACCGCCCTGGTGCGGACCCGGAGAATATCGCCAACGCAATCAGCGCGCCGCTGGAACGCCGCCTCGCGGAAATCGCGGGCGTGACCGAACTGACCTCGACCAATGCCGAAGGCAGCGGCGCCATCGTCGTCCAGTTCGATATTTCGCGGGACATCGACGCGGACGCGCACGATGTCCAGGCGGCGATCAACGCGGCATCGTCAGACCTGCCGTCCGACCTTCCGACGCGCCCGTATTTCCGCAAGTTCAACCCCGCCTCGTTCCCGATCATGACGATCGCGCTGACGTCCGACACGCTCTCGCTCGCGCAGATCTACGACGCGGCGGACAGCGTGTTGGCACAACGGCTGTCGCAGGTGGAAGGCATCTCGCAAGTCCAGGTCAACGGCGCGGCAAAACCCGCCGTGCGGGTGCGGCTCGACCCGGCGGCGCTCGCAGCCGCGCATTTGTCGGCGCAGGATGTGTACACAGCGATTCGCGGCGCGAACGTCGCCGGACCCACCGGCGGGTTCGAGGGCACGCAGCGGGCGGAAACGATCGGCCTGAACGGCCAGCTTGCCACCGCGCGGGATTACGCGCCGCTGGTCCTGAAAGCGTCCAACGGCGCCGTCGTGCGACTGGGCGACGTGGCGAGCGTGATCGACGGCGTGGGCGACACGCGGCTGGCCGCCGATTTCAGCGGCCAACAGGCGATTCTGCTCAGCATATCTCGCACCGCCGGCGCCAACGCCATCGAAACCGTGGACCGCGTGCGCGCGATGCTGCCGCTGCTGCAATCCTGGATCTCGCCGGAGATCAAACTCACGATCCTGTCCGACGGCACTTCGATGATCCGCGCCAGCGTCGCCGACGTGCAGATCACGTTGCTGATCACCGTGGCACTGGTGATCCTCGTCGTGCTGATCTTCATGCGTCGCCTGGTTCCCACCGTCGCCGCCGGCATCACCGTGCCGCTGTCAATCGCCGGCACGCTGGCCGCGATGTGGTACGAGGGCTTCTCGCTCGACAGCTATTCGCTCATGGCCATCACCATCTCCGTCGGCTTCGTCGTGGACGATGCCATCGTAATGATCGAAAATATCGTGCGCCATATGGAGCAGGGGTACACGCCGATGCAGGCGGCGCTGGCGGGCGCGAAGCAGATCACCTTTACCGTGTTCTCCATCAGCGTCTCGCTGATCGCCGTGTTCATCCCAGTCCTGTTCCTTGGCGGCATCGTCGGCCGGCTGCTGCACGAATTCGCGATGACTCTGACCATTGCCATCGTCGTCTCCGCCCTGGTGTCGCTGACCTTGACGCCGATGCTGTGCGGCCGGTTCATGACGCTGCCGCCGACGGAGCCGGGCACCGGTCCGTGGGCCAGCATCGACGGTGCGGTCCAGCGCGGTTTCGACGCAGCCTTGCGCGGCTACGCCGTCACGCTCGGCTGGGCGCTGCGCGTGCGCTGGCTGATGCTGGGCGTGACCGTCGCCACGATCGGGCTGACCATCTGGCTCTACACCGTTGTCCCGAAAGGATTTCTGCCGGAGGAGGACACCGGCATCATTCAGGGCGTCATCGTCGCCAACCCGGATGTGTCCTTCGCCGCAATGCGTGCGCGCCAGAAGGCTGTTGTGGACGTGATCAAGGACGACCCGGATGTTGCCGCCGTCGCCTCCACCGTCGGCGTCACCAGTGGCTGGACTTCGCTCAATCGCGTCGGCCTCACCATCGCCCTGAAGCCGCCGGGCCAGCGGCATTTGTCGTCCAATGCGGTGATCGAGCGGCTGCGCCCCGTGCTGAAAACCATTGGGGGCGCCCCGACCTATCTGTGGTCGGCGCAGGAACTGCGGCCCGGCGGCCGGCAGGGGGCCAGCAACCAGTTCGTGCTGATCGACGCGAACCTCGCGGAACTGCGCACCTGGAGTGTCAAGCTCGAAGACGCGATGCGGCACACGCCGGGATTGCTGGACGTGACCAGCGATCAGGACTTGGCGGCCCCGCAGATCGACATCGAGATCGACCGAACTGCCGCCGCCCGCCTCGGCGTCAGCGTCGCCGCCATCGACGACGCGCTGAGCAATGCCTATTCGCAGCGCGAGATTTCGGTGATCTACACGCAGCGCAACCAGTATTGGGTGGTGCTGGAAACCGACCCCAAGCTGCAAAGCGATCCGAACCGGCTGGATCGCGTGTTCGTCGGCGGCAGCAACAACACGCAGGTGCCGCTGTTGAGCGTCGTGCGCGTCGGCCGTGGCACCGCCCCGCTGACGGTGCGGCACCAGGGCCAGTTTCCGGCCTCCACCATCAGCTACAACATCGCGCCCGACATTTCGCAAAGCGAGGCGCTGATCCGCGTGCAGAAGACGGTCGCCGATTTGCGCATGCCGGACACGATCCGCACGGACACCGCCGGCAACACGAAACTGTTCGCCGCGAGCCTGTCCTCGCTGCCGATCCTGATCGCGGCGGCGTTCCTAGCCATCTATATCGTGCTGGGCGTGCTGTACGAAAGCCTGACGCAACCGATCACGATTATTTCCACTCTGTTCCCGGCGGGGCTTGGTGCGCTGCTGGCCCTGCTGATAACCGGCACCGATCTGTCGCTGATCGCCATCATCGCGATTCTTCTGCTGATGGGCATCGTCAAGAAGAACGCCATCATGCTGATCGACTTCGCGCTGGAGCAGGAACGCCATTTCGGCAAGACGCCGCTGGAGGCCATCCATGCCGCCTGCCTCGAACGGTTCCGCCCGATCATCATGACGACGCTGGCGGCTTTGTTCGGTGCCATTCCGCTGGCATTCGCCTTCGGCGCCGGGGCGGAACTGCGCCAACCGCTCGGCATCGCCATCATCGGCGGCCTGATCGTCTCGCAGGCGCTGACGCTTTATACAACGCCAGTGGTGTATCTGGCGTTGCAGCGGCGGCGCCGCTACCCGAGCCGGAATGCGGTTCCGATCAGCGCCGTGTGACTGAACGCCTGCGGGAAATTGCCAAGCAACCGTCGCGACATCGGGTCGTATTCTTCTGCCAGCAGCCCGAGGTCGTTGCGCAGCGCCAGCAGTCGCTGGAACAGCGCCCGCGCCTCCCCACGCCGCCCCTGCATCGCGAACGCATCGGCCAACCAGAAGCTACACGCCAGAAACGCCCCTTCCCCGGGGGGCAACCCGTCGGCACCGGTTCGCGTGTCGTAGCGGCGGACAAAACCGTCCACCAAAAGCTCACGCTCGATGGCGGCGATGGTGCCGCGCACCCGACTGTCCCCGATGGGCAGAAAGCCGACCGCCGGTATCAGCAGCAGGCTCGCGTCCAGGGTGGTGCCGCCAAAACTTTGCACAAAGCTGCTTTTTGCGGCGTCGAATCCGGCCGCGCATATCTCCGCATGAATCGCGGCGCGCACCTGCCGCCAGCGATCCAGCGGCGCCGGGAACGCAAACCGCTCGGCCGACCGGATCGCCCGATCGAGCGCCACCCACGCCATGACGGCGGAGAAGGTGAACCGCCGCCGCCCGCCCCGCACCTCCCAGATACCTTCGTCCGGCTGCTGCCACACCGTTTCCAGATGCTCGGTCAGGCCGCGCGCGAGGTCCCACCCCTCGGACGGATCGACGGAGGCCAGCACCTCCGCCACTTCGCCGAACACGTCCAGTTGAAGCTGATCGTGGGCCGCGTTGCCCAGCCGAACCGGGCGCGCGCCCTGGTAGCCGGGCAGCCAATCCGCGAGCCCCTCCGTCAGATCACGCTCGCCGCCCAACCCGTACATGATCCGCATCAGATCGGGCCGGCCATCCAGGGCACGACGCAGCCACGCCTGCCACGCCCGCGCCTCCTCGACGTAGCCGCCCTGCATCAGCGCCTGCACCGTCAGGCTGCTATCGCGCAGCCAGCAAAACCGGTAATCCCAATTGCGTTCCCCGCCCAACGCCTCCGGCAGACTGGTCGTGGGGGCCGCGACGATGCCGCCGGTTGGCCGATGCACCAGTGCCTTCAGGGTGAGCAGGCTGCGCCTCACCGCCGCGCCGTACGGGCCGCGATAGGTGCCCTTGTCGGCCCACGTCTGCCACTGGCGGGCCGTCGCCTCTACCGCCTCGGCAGCGTCGAACGGCGCCGGGACCGCGCCATCGGGCGCGTGGCTCAGCACAAAAGCCAACGTCTCTCCAGCGCGAACGGTGAACTCCGCGGAAGCGGTGCCCTCCGCGATCTCCAAGGGCGATGTCGCGCGGAGCAAAACCCCGTCGGCGCCGGCCGCCGCCCGAATCGCGCCATCGGCAAGCATCGAAATCGTCGGAATTTCGGCGCCGTAGCCGAAGCGCGGCGCCATCGCCATCCGCATCGCGACCGCCGCTCCCCGCCCGGCCACGAGGCGAACCATCGTCGGTTGCGGCGCATCCGGCAGCAGGGCGTCGGTCACGGTCACAGCCCCGTCCGTCGTCAAAAACTGCGTGTTCAGCAGCAGCGTGTCGCCCCGGTAGGCCCGCCGCACCGGCGCGTCCGCCTGCTCCGGTGCGATGCGCCACGCCCCATGCTCAGCCCCGCCGAGCAAAGCGGCAAAGCAGGCGGGACTGTCGAAGCGTGGCCAACACAACCAATTGACCGTGCCGGCCCGCGAGACCAGCGCCGCCGAACATCCGTCCCCGATCAGGCCCAACTCCTCGATCGCCGGCGGCCCGGCGCCGAGAAACGCGGCATCCTCAGCGCGCAAGGGCGCCCGCGAGCATCCATGCAGATGTCATAATGCAACCTCTCCAACCGCAAACAGCATCTGGTGTCGAATGTCCGGTGACACATCCCCGTGCGCAATTTCGTGCCAGCAAGCAGCCAAGGGCTGAGCACATGGCGCCCCTGCGCGTGAAATCGACGCCGCAACGGCGCAAATGGACCGGTCGTCCTTGACTTATGGCGGTGCTTTGCGGATATGGCGACGCACCGCGCCGACTTGACGCGCGTTCGGCGTGCGCACTTGGCGCCGCCGCCTAGGCGCCGCACTGGAAGCATATACGTTTTGACCGATACCGTGCCGTTCCCCGAGAGCATGCCCACCGAACCGCAGCAGCCCGAAACGGTCGCCGCGACCGAGCATGTCGAGTCCTCACGCCCCACGCCAGCCGCGGCCGAAGCGTCGCCTGACGAGGGGGAAACCCCCTACGACGATGAGCCGCAAGAGGTGCTGGAAGCCCCAGGCTTCGCAGCCCTCGGCCTGTCCGAGCCGATCCTGCGCGCCATCGCGGAAAAGGGCTACGTCAACCCCACGCCGATTCAGGAACAGGCCATTCCGGTCGTCCTGATGGGCCGCGACGTGCTTGGCGTGGCGCAGACCGGCACCGGCAAGACCGCCGGCTTCACCCTGCCGATGATCGACATTCTCTCCGGCTCCCGCGCCCGTGCCCGCATGCCGCGCAGCCTGATTCTGGAACCAACGCGGGAACTGGCTCTGCAAGTCGCCGAAAATTTCGTCCAGTACGGCAAGTACCTGAAGCTGAACCACGCCCTGATCATCGGCGGCGAAAGCATGTCCGACCAGAGAGATCTGCTCAATCGCGGCGTGGACGTGCTGATCGCAACCCCCGGCCGGCTGATCGACATGTTCGAACGTGGCGGCCTGTTGCTGACCGACACGCGCGTGCTGGTGATCGACGAAGCCGACCGGATGCTCGACATGGGCTTCATCCCGGATGTCGAACGCATCGTCGCGATGTTGCCGCCGAACCGGCAGACGCTGTTCTTCTCGGCCACGATGGCGCCGGAAATCCGCCGGCTTGCGGATGCGTTCTTGCAAAACCCGAAGCTGATCACCGTTTCCAAATCCGCAAGCGTGGCGCCGACGATCACCCAGAAGATCACGCTGGTGGCCGAAACCGACAAGCGCGAGGCGCTGCGCCGCCTGGTCCGCTCCGAGGACGTGCAAAACGCGCTGATCTTCTGCAACCGCAAGCGCGACGTGGACATCCTGCACAAGTCGCTGCAACGGCACGGCTTCAGCGTCGGCGCGCTACACGGCGACATGGCGCAGCCCGTCCGGTTCGCCACGCTTGAGAAATTCAAGGCCGGCGAAATCCGCCTGCTGTGTTGCAGCGACGTGGCGGCGCGCGGCATCGACATCGGTGGCCTGTCGCACGTCTTCAACTTCGACGTGCCGATCCATTCCGAGGATTACGTCCATCGCATCGGCCGCACCGGCCGCGCCGGCCGTGAAGGCCGCGCGTTCATGCTGGCGACGCCGGACGACCAAGTGGCGGTCGAAGCCATCCAGAAACTGACCGGCGGCGGTGTAATCGAACGCATGCAGATCGAGGGGCTCGATCCGGTCGAATGGTCCGAGGGCGGCGGGCGACGTCGCGGCCGTGGTCGCGGCGCGACGGCGAAAGCACCGGACCGCAAGCCGGATACGAAGAAGGCCGAACCGCGCAAGCCGGCGGCGAAAAAGCCCGATCCTATCGTGGCCGTCGAGGCACTGCCGGCACCGGTGCAAGCCGCACGCTCGGAACCGGTCGTGCAGCCACAGCCCGAGCGCATCGAACGCAGCCGCGACGACCGGGGCGGCCGTGCCCCGCGTGGCCGCGACAATCGCCCGGAGCGCGCAGAGCGCGAGCCCCGCCGCCGCGACGACGATTTGGGCGCCGCCGTGCTGGGTTTCGGCGAGGACACTCCCGCCTTCATGTTGGTGCCGGCCCGCCGCCGCACGTCGCGAGCGGTGGAGGAAGCGGAGATCGACGCATGAACGTCATCGCCACCAAGCGCACGTTGCCGCCGTTCAGGTGGGACGACGCGCTGTTGCTGGAAGACCAGTTGAGCGAAGACGAACGCGCCATCCGCGACACCGCACGCGACTACTGCCAGGAGAAATTATTTCCACGCATCCTGGAAGCCCACCGCCACGAGACATTCGACCGCGACATTTTGACGGAGATGGGTGCGCTCGGTTTCCTCGGCCCGACGCTCGACAGCCACGGCTGCGCCGGAGTCAACTACGTCAGCTACGGTCTGATCGCGCGCGAGATCGAGCGTGTGGATTCCGGCTACCGCAGCGCCTTTTCGGTGCAATCGTCGCTTGTGATGTACCCGATCCACGCGTTCGGCTCCGACACGCAGAAGGACCGCTATCTTCCCAAACTCTGCACCGGTGAGTGGGTCGGCTGCTTCGGCCTGACCGAGCCCGACGCCGGTTCCGACCCCTCCTCGATGCGCACGCGCGCCAAAACCGTCGATGGCGGCTTCGTCCTCAACGGCTCGAAGACTTGGATCAGCAATTCGCCGGTCGCCGACGTGTTCGTGGTGTGGGCGAAGGACGATGCGGGCGACATTCGCGGCTTCGTGCTGGACAGAGGCGCCAAGGGTCTGACCGCGCCAAAAATCGAAGGCAAATTCAGCCTGCGCGCCAGCGTCACCGGCATGATCATGATGCAGGATGTGTTCGTGCCGACGGGGGCGATGCTGCCCGGCGCGCGGGGCCTGCGCGGCCCGTTCTCCTGCCTCAACAACGCGCGCTACGGCATCTCCTGGGGCGCCCTCGGTGCCGCCGAATTCTGCTGGCATGCGGCGCGCGACTACACGATGCAGCGCATGATGTTCGGCCGCCCCCTGGCCGCGACGCAACTGATCCAGCTGAAACTCGCCGACATGCAGACGGAAATCACGCTCGGCCTGCAATCCGTGCTGCGCCTCGGCCGGTTGCTTGACGAGCACAAGGCCGCACCGGAAATGATCAGCCTGTGCAAGCGCAATTCCTGCGGCAAGTCGCTGGATATCGCCCGCATGGCGCGCGACATGCACGGCGGCAACGGCATCGCCGACGAGTATCACGTCATCCGCCACGTCCTGAATCTTGAAGCCGTGAACACGTACGAGGGCACGCACGACGTTCATGCTCTGATTCTCGGCCGCGCGCAGACGGGACTCTCCGCATTCGGCGTCTGACCCGGGCGGACCTGCCGGCGCCAAGCGAGGTTCGCGTTGGTTACGTCGGCGCCGAGGGCGACGGCGTGGCGTCGCTTGGAGACGGCACAAAGCTGTTCCTGCGCGACGTGCTGCCCGACGAAATCGTCCGCGCCCGCGCCACGCTGAAACGCGGCGACGGCTTTGCCGCCGACGTGGGCGAACGTCTCGACGCCAGCCCCGAACGCCAGATCCCCCCGTGCCCCCACGCGCACGAATGTGGTGGATGCGCGCTGCAACATTGGCAGATGGGGCCGTATCTGACCTGGAAATCCGGCCTGTTGGAGGCCGCCCTGCGCCGCGCCGGCTACGCGCCGGCGCTCGCGTCCATCGTCGCCACCAAACCGCGCACCCGCCGCCGCATCGACCTTGCCGCCCGCCGGGACGGTGCCACGCTGCATCTCGGCCTACACGCCCCCCGCAGCCGCGACATCGTCGATATTCGCGACTGCCACGTTCTGCACCCGACGCTCGCCGCCCTGGTCCCGCCGATGCGCAAGCTGCTGCTGTCGCTGACGGCGCTGCGGCGCGAGGCCGACATCGTTTGCAATCTGCTGGACACCGGCCCGGACCTGCTACTGCGCACGGACGCCGAGCCGACCACGCAGGACCGCACGCGCCTCGCAGACTTTGCCCGCGCGCACGGCATCCGCCGCATCACCTGGTCGCGCGGCGGCGATCCTCCCGAAGTCGCCGTGCTGACGGAAGCCCCGGTGATCCGCTTGTCCGGCACGAACGTGACACCGCCGCCCGGCGCCTTCCTGCAAGCCAACGACGCCGGTGAAGCCGCGATTATCGCAGCCGTACTGAATGGCCTTCCCGATAAACTTGCGCCCCGCGCGCGCATCGCCGACCTGTATGCCGGCTGCGGCACGCTCTCGTTCGCGCTGGCCGCACGGGCGCGCGTCGCAGCATATGAGGGCGATGCGCCCTCGGTCGCCGCCCTGCGTGCAGCCGTCAACGCCAACGGCCTTGCCGGACGCATCGAACCGAATCACCGCGATTTGGTGCGGCAGCCGTTGAGCGCGAAGGAATTGTCGGCCTTCGCCGCCATCGTGCTGGACCCGCCGCACGCGGGCGCGCCAGTGCAAATCGTTCAAATCGCGGCGGCGAAAATCGCCCGCGTGATCTATGTCAGTTGCAACCCGGCGGCACTCGCGCGTGATGCGGCGGTGTTGCGCGTCGCCGGCTATTCGCTTCTCGGCGCCACGCCCATCGACCAATTCCTATGGTCGGCGCGGCTGGAAAGTGTGTCTGTCTTCGCCCGTCAAACGTGAAAACTCTCGCCGCAGCCGCAGCGGCCCTTTTCGTTCGGATTGGTGAAGGTGAAGCCCGCCTCTAGCGTTTTCACCTCGTAGTCCATCACCGTGCCGATCAGAAACAGGCTTGCCTTGCGGTCCACCAGCACCGTCACGCCCTTGTCATTGACGATCTCGTCGCCGGGGCCCGGTGCATCGACCCAGCTCATTTGATACGATAGGCCGGAGCACCCCTTCGTGCCGACGCCGATGCGCAACAGCTTGCCTTCCTGCCCCGTGGCATAGAGCTTGCGCAGGCGGTCGGCGGCGCCGTCGGTCAGTGCCATCAGCGGCGGCAAGGCGCGGCGCGCGGGCCGCGCGGCGGCGACAGTTTCGGTCATGCGTCTGTCCCCCAATCAAAACATGTTCAAGGAAAGCCGGGCATCTTCGGTCATGCGGCTCGGGTCCCACGGCGGGTCCCACACCACGTCCACATCGCAGCGGCGTACGCCCGCCACCGCCATGATCGCCTCGCGCACCTGCTCGGGCAGTTCCTGCGCGCTCGGGCAGCCCGGCGCCGTCAGCGTCATCTCCACCTGCACCGCGCCGTCGTCCTCGATGGCGATGGCGTACACGAGGCCGAGTTCGTAGATATTCACGGGAATTTCCGGATCGTACACGGTCGCGCACGCGGCGATCACCGCATCCTCGGTCGGGCGCGGCTCGGCGGCTCCATCCGGGGTCCACGCGCCGACCGCCGGCGTTTGAAGGTCTTCACTCACTTGAGGCACCCCCTTGTCCGTCCAGCGCCGCCAGTAGCGCGTGCCATGGCAGCGTGGCGCATTTCACGCGCGACGGATACTCGTGAACGCCCGCCAACGGCCGCAACCGCTCCATGGCCGCATCTCCGTCCGCCGACCGGCCGGTGCGCGCCATGTCGCGAAACTCGTCCGCCAAGACACGGATTTGATCATCCGACCGGCCCGCCACAACCTCCGCCATCAAATCGGCCGATGCCACGCTGATCGCGCACCCCCGTGCCTCGAATCCCGCCTCCGCCACCAGCCCGTCCGCGTGCCGTAGGAACACCTGCACGCGGTCGCCGCACATCGGGTTGTCGCCTTTCGCGCTCGCGTCGAACGCGGCCAGCCGGATGCCATGGCGCGGCCTGCGCCCGTGATCCAGGATGACTTCCTGGTACAGATCGCGCAGATCGTCGAACATCATGCGAAGAACTCCCGCACGCGCACCAGGGCGGTCGCCAGCGCGTCGATCTCCTCGTGCGTCGTGTACACGCCGAAACTCGCGCGCGCCGTACTGTCCAGCCCTAGCCGCCGCATCAGCGGTTCTGCGCAATGGTGGCCAGCCCGCACCGCGATTCCCTGCCGGTCAAGCAGCGTGGCCACGTCGTGCGCGTGCGCGCCATCGACGGTGAAACTGACGACGCCGCCACGATCCTGCGCGCGCCCGATCACGTTCACGCCGGCAACGCCGCCGATCCGGGCCAGCGCATGATCGGTCAGGCTCGCCTCGTGCGCCGCAATCGCGTCGTAGCCGATATCCTGCACCCAGCGGATCGCGGCGCCCAGTCCTATGCTCTCCAGAATTGCCGGCGTTCCCGCTTCGAACTTGTGCGGGACCTGTGCCCAGGTGCTGCGCTCGTACGTCACAGACCCGATCATGTCGCCGCCGCCCAGAAACGGCGGCATCGCATCGAGCAACTCGCGCCGGCCCCACAGCACGCCAATGCCGGTCGGGCCGTACAGTTTGTGGCCAGTGAACACGTAGAAATCCGCATTTAGCGCCTGCACATCGACGCGCCGATGCACAATGGCTTGGCTGCCGTCGAAAAGCACTTTGGCCCCGTACGCGTGCGCGACGGCGACAATCCGTTCGGCCGGCGTGTAGGTGCCGAGCACGTTCGACATGTGGGTGATCGAGACCAGCCCCACGCGACCGTCGCGCAACAGATCCTCGAACGCCGCGAAGTCCAGTTCGCCCGCATCGGTGATCGGCGCCACCCGCAGTTCGATTCCGTGTGCATCCCGCAGCATCTGCCACGGCACGATGTTGGAATGGTGCTCCATCGCGGAAATCACCACCGCCTGCCCCGGCTTCATCATCCCGCGCCCATAGCTGTGCGCGACGAGGTTGATCGCACCAGTGCTGTTGCCGGTGAAAACGATCTCGTGCCGGTCGCGCGCATTGATCAGCGACGCGACCAGATCGCGCGTGCCCTCATAAGATTCCGTCGTGCGCTCGCTCATCCAGTGCAGCCCGCGATGCACGTTGGCGTATTGGTGTTCCATCGCCCACACCATCGCGTCGATCACCGCGCGCGGCTTTTGGGCACTCGCCGCACTGTCCAGAAACACCAACGGTTTCCCGCGCACGGTCTCGGACAAGATCGGGAACTGCGCCCGAATCGCCGAAACATCCAGCGCCACGGGGCGACTCATCACGTTCATGCTTCCAGCCCTTCCCACCGATCGGCAATCGCCGTTTCCAGCGCCTCGCGCGTCCTCTCATACGAGACAAGGTCCAGCGCCTCGGCCAGAAACGCACGCACCAGAATCGCCCGCGCCTCGATCTCCGGAATGCCTCGGCTGCGCAGATAGAACAATTGCTCCGCATCCAGTTCGCCCACAGTGGCGCCGTGGCTACACTTTACGTCGTCGGCGAAAATTTCCAGTTCCGGCTTGCTGTCGATCTCCGCGTCGGGCGACAGCAGCAGTGCCTGATTCATCTGGTAGCCGTCGGTCTTCTGCGCACCGCGCGCGACCTCGATCTTGCCTTGAAACACGCCGCGAGAGCGCCCCGCGAGCACATTTTTCACCGTCTGGCGCGACGCGCAATGCGGTGCCGCGTGCGTCACGACGGTCGTAAAATCGGCATGTTGCGTACCGCTCAGCAACTGCGCCGCATTCAGATGCGCGCTCGCTTTCTCGCCCGCCAACTTGGCATGAACTTCCATCCGCGCCAGCTTGCCGCCCAAGGTCAGGGCAAAGCTGTCATAGATCGCGCCGGCCGCAATGTCGGTATAGACGGTGGACACATGGAACGCCGCCCGCGACTCATCCTGCAACCGCAGATGCGTCAGCGTCGCACCCTTGCCGACGGCGATTTCCGTCACTGGATTGTGCAAATACACGCCCTCGCCGACCGACACGTCGAACAATGTCAGCGATGCGCCGGCGCCGAGCTTGATCGCATGGCGCGGATGGAACGCCACCGGCCGGTCCGCCGCGCCCGTGCCAAGGCTCGCGAGCACCAGCAATCCGCCATCCACACCCGCCGGCACTTCGATGGCCGCACCATCTTCGGCCAGCATCGTGTTCAGCGCCACCATCCGGTCGCGCGCCGGTTGGGCCAGCGCACCATACGCCGGCGCGCCCACGCGCACCGACGCGACCGGCGGCACAACGGAAAGATCATCGCGAAACCGGCCATCGACGAACACCAATCGCGGTGCGTCGAGCGACGGCAGCCGCGCCATCAGTGCCGCGCAATCCGCAACGGGCGTCAGCGGCTCGGCAAACGGCGTCTCCGCCAGCGGTCGCACGCTGGTGAAATGCCATGCTTCGTCGCGCATCCCCGGCAGCCCATGCAGCCGGAACGCCGCAGCGCCCGCCTCGCGAGTCGCCGCATCGCCCGGCAGCCGCGCGCGCAAGCCGTCGTAGCGCGACAAGAAGGCGCCAGCCGCCTGGACAAGCCACGCAGGCTGCACGCGGCGTGGGATCGCGGCGTTCATGCCGCGTCCGCCACCACACCGGCATAGCCGTCGGCTTCCAGTTCGCGCGCCAAGTCGGGGCCACCCGACTTCACGATCCGACCGTTCGCCAGCACATGCACGCGATCCGGCACAATATGATCGAGCAGCCGCTGATAGTGCGTGATGACCAGTGCCGAGAATGCCGGCCCGCGCAAAGCGTTGACGCCATCGGCCACAATCTTCAGTGCGTCGATGTCCAGCCCGCTGTCGGTCTCGTCCAGGATCGCGAGCGTCGGCCGGAGAATCGCCATCTGCAACACCTCGTTGCGCTTCTTCTCGCCGCCGGAGAAGCCGACATTGACGTTGCGCTTGAGCATGTCGTCCGGCATCGCCAGCCGCTTGGTCTCCGCACGCGCCAGTTTCAGGAATTGCACCGCGTCCAGTTCGCCCTCGCCGCGCGAGCGCCGCAGCGCATTCAGCGCGGTACGCAAAAAATTCGCGTTGCCGACGCCGGGCAACTCCACCGGATACTGAAACGCCAGGAACACGCCGGCCGCCGCCCGCGCCTCCGGCTCCATGGCCAGCAAATCCTGCCCATCCAGCGTCGCGGTCCCGCCCGTCACGACATAGCCGTCGCGGCCTGCGAGCACGTAGGAAAGCGTCGATTTGCCCGACCCGTTCGGCCCCATCACCGCATGAACTTCGCCGGTCGGCACGACCAGGTCGATCCCGTGCAGGATCGGCTTGTCGCCGACGTTCGCCGTAAGGCCCTTGATCTCCAGCATGTCCCGTTCCTCAGCCCACCGAGCCTTCGAGGCTCACGGCAAGCAGTTTCTGTGCTTCCACCGCGAACTCCATCGGCAATTCCTTCAGCACATCCTTACAGAATCCGTTAACGATCAGGTTCACCGCATCTTCTTCCGACAAGCCCCGCTGGCGGCAATAGAACAACTGGTCGTCGGCGATTTTCGAGGTGGTGGCTTCATGTTCCACCTTTGCCGTCGGGTTGCGGCTTTCGATGTACGGCACGGTATGGGCGCCGCAGGTCTCGCCGATCAGCAGACTGTCGCATTGCGTATGGTTCCGCGCCCCATGCGCGCGCTGCATGATACGAACCTGCCCGCGGTAGGTGTTGTTGGAGCGTCCGGCGCTAATTCCCTTGCTGACGATCGTGCTGCGCGTGTTCTTGCCGATATGCACCATTTTCGTGCCGGTGTCGGCCTGCTGGCGATTGGTGGTCACGGCCACCGAGTAAAATTCGCCCACGCTGTCGTCGCCTTGCAGGATGCAGCTCGGATATTTCCAGGTAATGGCGGAACCCGTCTCCACCTGCGTCCAACTGATGTGGCTGCGCGCCCCTTTGCAAGCACCGCGCTTGGTGACGAAATTGTAGATGCCACCACGGCCTTCCGCGTCGCCAGGATACCAGTTCTGCACCGTGCTGTATTTGATGCGCGCGTCGTCCAGCGCCACCAGTTCCACGACGGCTGCATGCAATTGATTCTCGTCGCGCTGCGGGGCCGTGCAGCCTTCCAGATAGCTGACGTAGCTGCCTTCCTCGGCAATGATCAGCGTGCGCTCGAACTGCCCGGTGTTGCGGGCATTGATCCGGAAGTACGTAGAAAGTTCCATCGGGCAGCGCACGCCCTTCGGGATGAACACGAAGCTGCCGTCGGTGAACACGGCCGAATTCAGCGCCGCGAAAAAATTGTCGCCCTGCGGCACCACCGTGCCCAGCCATTTGCGGACCAGCTCGGGGTGCTCGCGCACCGCCTCGCTGATCGGGCAGAAGATCACGCCCGCCTTCTGCAACGTGGACCGGAATGTGGTCGCGACGGAGACGCTGTCGAACACGGCGTCCACCGCGATCTGCCGCGGCTCGTCCTCGCTCGGCTCCACGCCGGCCAGGATCGCGCGTTCCTTCAGCGGAATCCCCAGCTTTTCGTAGGTGCGCAACAGTTCCGGATCGACCTCGTCCAGACTCTTCGGCCCCACCTTCTTCTTCGGGGCCGCGTAGTAGTGCAAACCCTGGTAGTCGATCGGCGGATGCTCTACCCGCGCCCAGACCGGCTCCTCCATCTTCAGCCACGCCGCAAACGCCTGCAACCGCCAGTCCAGCATCCATTGCGGCTCGTCCTTGCGGGCAGAGATCAGGCGTATGATGTCCTCGTTCAGCCCCTTCGGCGCCAGATCCATTTCGATGTCGGTCGAAAAACCCCATTTGTAGGGGTTGGTCGTGGCCTCGTGGACGGCCTGCATCGTGTCGGCGACATCGGACATTGCGTCTTCCTATTCGGCGGCCGCGCTCGCGCGCGGCAAAAATTCGGTCTGCCGGAACGCCGGCGGGATCGAGGCCACGCGCATGTCGGCCAGCGTGATCCCCACGAGCGCGGTACGGATCGCCTCGTTGACCAGATCCCACCGCCCGCGCACGGCGCACATGCTCTGCACATCGCAGCCACCCGCCCCACCATCGACGCAGGCGGTCAGGGCAATCGGCCCATCGACAGCGGAAATCACGTCCGCCACCGAAATGTCGGCCAATGGTCGCGCCAGCCGGTAGCCGCCCCGTGCCCCACGCTGGGACACCACCAGACTTGCCCCCGCCAGCGCCTTCAACACTTTGGCGACGGTCGGCTCCGGCACGCCGGTCGCCGCCGCGATCCCCGGCGAAGTCTGCACCAGCCCGCCGCAGCACCCACTCGCGCGCTCGTTGTCCGACAGGCGAACCAGCACCACCACGGCATAATCGGTGAGTTTGGAGAGCCGCAACATGGAAGCTTAACCCCTGCCCCGCCGGTATCCGTACCGTGCGAGTACTGTATAGCGGAGATGGGACATTGCGTCGGCACCGTCAAGGCATGTTTGCGTCCGGCCCACCGCCCGCTAGCCTGTCGCGATGTCCGAGGTCCCGCCCGTCCCGCGCGCAGCCGCCAGCCTGTTGGTCGTAAGGGCGGCACCGTCCGGGCCGGAGGTTCTGATGGGCCTGCGCGGCGCAGGCCATGCGTTCATGCCCAATAAGCTGGTTTTTCCCGGCGGCGCCGTCGATCCCGAAGATCACGGCGCCCCGGTCGCCGCGCCCTTACCCACAGGCGTTTTGCGCCGCCTGGAAGCCTCGGCCGACCGTTCCCTCGCCGCCGCCCTCGGAGTGGCCGCCGCCCGCGAGTTCGCTGAAGAAACCGGCCTGTCGCTCGGCGAGCCGCCGCATCTGGCCGGTCTCGACTATCTGTGCCGCGCCGTCACCCCGCCCGCCATGTCCAAGCGCTTCGACGCCCGCTTTTTCGTCGTGGATGCCGGAGCCGTTACCGGGACGCTGGCCGGCTCCGGCGAACTGGAGGATCTTCGCTGGCTCTCCGTCGCCGATGCCCTGGCGCTGGACCTCGCCCACGCCACGCGCGGCGTGATGGCCCGCCTACACGATTGGCTGTCCTGGACACCCGCCGAACGCGCCGCACGCACGTGCACGCCGGTGATGGTCGAGCGCGTGTGGCGGGAGGAGTAGGCTACATCCAAACCCCATTCCGCTCCGTCGCGGCCCCCTCGGCCCGCAGTTTCAGCAAATGGGCCAAAACACTCGCCTCCGCCGCCGCCCGCAGCCTTGGGTCCAGCGCGAAATACAGGGCCGCGACAATCGCCGCCGGGGTTTGCCGGCCGCCCTGCAACAGCGCGACAATTGCCGCCTCCCGAGCCAACCGGTGCTCCAGCAGCGCAGAGACAAGCGCACGCGGCTCCGTGATCGGCGGCCCATGCCCGGGCAGCAACAGCCGGTCGTCTCGCGCCAGCATCCGGCGCAGCCCGGCCATGTAGGCCGCCATGTCGCCCTCCGGTGGCGCTACCACGCTGGACGAGAACGACATGACGTGATCGGCGGAAAACACCGTGTCGCCGCGCGCAAAGCACAGATGGTCCGGCGCGTGCCCCGGCGTCGCCAGCGCCGTCCACTCCCCGACCGGATCGCCGTCGCCAACGGCCGTACCGAACGCGCCGGAGGCGGAAAACACCGGCGCCCCGGTCGCCGCCGCCAATGCCGGCAGCGCCCCAACATGGTCGCTGTGCCCATGGCTGAGCAGAATGCCGGCAACTCGCCCGCTCGCCGCCAAAATCGCGGAAAGATGCCCGGCATCGTCCGGCCCCGGATCGAGCACGAACACGCCGTCGTCCGTGTCGATCAGATACGTGTTGGTGCCGTGGTACGTCATCGGGCCCGGATTGCCCGCGACGATCCGCCGAATGCCCGGCGCGACCGGCAATGCCACGCCCCGGGTCGGTTCCGGCTCGGTCAGGAAACGGGGGCCGCTCACTGGTCGTTCCGCTGCGCCAGTGCCACCACCGGCATTGCCCCACCCACTGCCGGCCGCACCCGCTCGCCCACGCGGCGCCGGTGTTCGCGCAGGAAATTGAACAGGCCCGCCGCCGCCACCACCGTCGCGCCGGCCAGCGTGCCCCAGGACGGCACCTGTGAGAACATCGCGAACCCCAGCCCCATCGCCCAGACCATGCTGGTGTATTCATACGGCGCCAGCGCCCCCACCGGCGCGAGCGCCGACGCGCGCGAGTGCAGCCAGTGCGCCACCCCGTTGCTCAGCCCCAGCACCAGCAGCCCGGCAAACGCCGTCATGCTCAGCCCTGGGGCCGGAAACCCCATGCCGAGCATCGCAAAACCCACCGGCACATGGAACGCCATCAGCCAGAACGCCAGACATTCCGGCGTTTCCGTCGTCGCCAGGAGCCGCGTCGTCGTGCGGCTGATGGCGACGCCCACCACGCCGAGAAGCACCAGGCCGGACACGGGAGTCCACAAATCGCCGCCAGGCCGCAGCATCACCAGCATGCCGAGAAACCCGATCCCGGTCGCCACCGCCCGCCGCACGCCGATCCGCTCGCCGAGCATCGGCACCGCCAGCAGCAGCATCAGCAACGGCGCCGCGTAGCCGAGGGCATAACTGTCGGCGAGCGCCATGTGCATCTGCCAGGCGATGTACCAGGTCAGCGTCGCGCCCGCGTGGATCAGGCTGCGCAGCATGACCATCTGCCAGCGCACCGGCCGCAGCCGGCGTAGTCCGCCACCGCCCCGCACCGCCAGCGCCGCCACCGTCGCGCCTCCGAGAACCCCGCGCCCGAGCATCGCCCCGGCTACGCCCGCCACCGGCAGCGCGATGATGGTCGCCACATCACCCACCGTCAGCAGGAAGAAGCAGATATTGACCAGCAGGATGCCGCGCACCGTGTCCGTCCCGGTGTCGCGCAGCACCAGCCGAAGTTTCTCAGCCAAAGTCCGCCTCCCCGTCCATGCACACGGCGCCGCTGTCGTCACGGCTTTCCACCCGCACGCGGCTGCCATCGCGCGCGGCCAGCAATGTCAAATCCCGATCGTGAAACGCCGGCCGCCGCCCCCGATACGCGAACGATGCAAGCCGCCCGCCCACCATCTCGCACGCCAGCCCCGCCAGCAGCGTCGCCTGCAACGGCCCATGCACGACGAGGCCCGGATACCCCTCCTCGCGCGTGACGTAGTTCTGATCGTAGTGGATGCGATGCCCGTTGCCAGTCAGCGCCGAATAGCGAAACAGCAGCACCGGATCGGGCCGCAGATGCCGCACCAGCGCGCCCGCCGGCAGCGCCCCCGCCGCCGTCGCGGGCTTCACCGCCGCGCCTTCGGCCCCCCGATAGACGATGGTTTGAACCTCGCGGATCGCCGGCCCCCTCTCGCCCGCAATCTCGTGGCGGACCCCCACGAACACCAGCCGTCCGCTCGCGCCGCGCTTTTCCTCGATGGACTGGATGATGCTGGTGCGAACCACGTCTTCGCCGACATGCAACGGCGCGAGAAACTCGACGCGGCCACCCGCCCACATCCGGCGCGGCAGATCGTCCACCGGGGGCAGAAACCCGCCCCGCTTCGGGTGCCCGTCCGGCCCCAGCCCGCTGGCCGGGGCCAAGTGTTGGAACAACATCCAGTGCCACAACGGGGGCAGCTCTGCCCCCGGCGCTTCGATGTCCAGCGTCGCCGCCAGCCCCTGCACCAGCGTCGGCCAAACCGTGTCGGACCGCGTCTCGCGCCGGCCAAGATGATCGTCGTATTGCATCGGGAAGCGGCGCCCGTCGGTGTAACCGAACCTTACATCGCCGCCGTCACCGCAACACGCCCCAAACGGGTGGAGCGGTGTTCATCCGCAACATCCTTGAACCCGCCCCGCGAAGGTGCCACGTCTTTGGAATGGCCCCTTATGATCCCAACTCGACCGATCCGCGCTGGAACACGGTGAAGCCGAAGCCCGCGCCGCTGATCAACATGACGGTGACGGGCGAGTTCATCGACGGCACGCGCCACGATATTCCGCCGATTCCCGCGAAAATCATGGGCGTGGCGATCCTCGTCACCGTGCTTGCGGCGGCCGGTGCCATCGCGCTACTGGCGCTCTGGTTCGTCCTGACGCTGATCCCGATCCTGCTCGCCGCCGGCCTGATCGCGTTTACCGTGTTCCGCGTGCAACTCTGGTTTGCGCGCCGCAAGTCACTCGGCGGCCAGCGCAACGTGTTCCGCCCTTAGCCCGGCAGCCTCCGCGATCGAGCGATAGGATTGCCGTCGCGCCGCCGGATCGTGCGCCGTGCTGAGGATCGCAACCTCGTCGGCACCCACGTCTTTGGCCAAATCCCGGAGCCTCACGACCACCTGCACGCCGGTCCCGATGATCGCCCGCTCGCGTCCCCGCGCCGCCCGCGCCCGCTCGCCCTCCGTCCACGCATGCGCCGCCGCTTCCTCGGGCGACGGCATCGGGACGAACACGCCCCGGTCGCGCGACAGGCGCCACAGCGCCCGGGACGAATAGTGATACTCCGCCGCCGCCTCGCTTTCGGCCGCCAGCGCCCACACGCAGACGGCGGCATACGGCGCCGGATTGCGCTCGCTCGGCCGGAACGTCTCGCGATACAGCGCAATCGCGTCGGCGCAGCCCTGACCGTCGGTGATGAAGTGCGCGAAGCAGTACGGCAGCCCGAAATGCGCCGCCACCTGCGCGCCGTAGTCGCTGCTGCCCAGAATCCACGCCGCCGGTACCGTCGGCCCGGCCGGCTGCGCGCTCACGCTGCGGAACGGGTGCTTTTCCACCAGCGGCGCGCCGGAGGACCATGCCAGCAGGTCCCTCACCTGCGCCGGAAAATGATCGGCCGCCGTCGCCGCGTTCGGGTTCAGCGCATGCGCCGTCAGCCCGTCCGACCCCGGCGCGCGGCCGAGGCCCATATCGATCCGCCCCGGCGCGATGGCCTCCAACACCCGGAACTGTTCCGCCACCTTCAACGCCGCATAGTGCGGCAGCATGATGCCGGCACTGCCGATGCGAATGCGCTGCGTCGTGGCCGCCAACGCGCCCAGCAGAACTTCCGGCGCAGACCCGGCGACCGAGTCCGAATTATGGTGCTCGGCCAGCCAGTAGCGCGAATACCCGAGTTCCTCGCACAGCAGCGCTAGCGCCAGACTTTCCCGAATGGACTCCGCCGGCGTCCGCCCCGTCACCACCGTCGATTGATCGAGCACCGCAAGTTGCATCGCACCTCTCCGTCGCCGCTTCCGTCGCATGTGGCGGTGCGGCGACGGGTTGGCAACCGGTTCGCATCAGGCCCGCTTGCGCGCGGCCTTCGCCCGCTCGCTGCGGATTTTCAGGCGCGCGTTCATCTGCTCCCCGGCGGCCTCGGATCCGTCATGGAAGGTGCCGACCCATTTGTCGATTGGCACCAGATCGCTGCCGTAATTCACCTCGAAATACCGGTGATGCAGGTAGTGCCAGTAGGCGCCGGAATCGAACTCCGCCTCGCCCAGCTTCAGCCGCCCGAACCCGGAATGGCCGTTGGCCGGCGCGAACGCCAAATGCTGCATGTGGAAGATCACGTGCAGCCCGTTCGACGGCACGATCCAGTGCAGCAGCACGCCGGAGAAATACAGCAGATGCTCGACGGGGTGCATCGCGAGGCCCGACCACGGCCCCGGATCGACGTTCTTGTGGTGCAAGCTGTGGACGGCGCGATACAGCGGCGGCCAGTGGATCAGCCGGTGGACGGCATAAAAATGCGCCTCCCGCCAGACGGGAATGAACAGCATCAGCAGCGCGCACCAGATCGGGTGGTCGGCCCAGCTCGCGGTCGGCAGACGGTGGTTTGCTTGCAGCCACAGCGTGACGACCTCCCACGCCGTCCAGATCGGCAGGCCGCTGGCGATGGTCCAGACCATGTTGTCCCAGACCTGCCGGCCGAACAGGAACGTCGGGTTGTTCGTGGCCTGCCAGCGGTCTGTGAATTTGTAGTCGGTGCCCTGCCGCCGCCCGACATGCAGATACAGATGGAACGCGCCGAACACCGCAAGCATGAGGACGAGATTGCGGGCGAGCACGAAGCCGATCCAGCCCGGCGCCAGCGTCTGCATCGTCGCCATGTCGGGGGTGGCGAACAGCCATGTCAGCGTCGCGATGGCGGCGTACAGAGTGTTCCACGGCCACAGGAAGCCCGGAAAGCCGAACAGCCACTTTGCCACGCCCACCGGCTTCGGCGGCCACGCATAGACCGGCGGGGGCTCCAGCAACTCGGCCGGCTTCCAATAGCCTCGACGATCCCGTTGGCCGACTGCCGCTTCCGACATTGTTCGATCCTCCCCGACTGGCGCGCGAAGTCAGAAGCCGACCGGCCCGAACACCGCCCGCAACGCGACGTAGAGTAGCGCGCCGACCAGGAAGCCGACCAGCGTCCCGTTCACCCGCACATATTGCAGGTCGGCCCCCACCCGCAGTTCCAGCTTCTCGGTGATCGTGGCCGAATCCCAGTTGCCCACCACGTCGGCGATGAACCCGGACACGCGCGCCTGCGCCGCCGGCAGGAAGCCGACCAAAATGCCTTCCGAGGCGCGCTGCACCCGTGCGCGGGCGCCGGCGTCCGTCTCCAGCAGCGTGCCGAGATTGCCGAGCGCGCTGGCCAGATACGCCACCACATGCCCATTCGGGCGCGATGCATCTGCCTCCAGCGCCATGCGCAGCCGCGACCAGATATCCCACACCCAGGCCCGCACCGTGTCGTGCGCCACCACCTGCCGCACGGCGCGCCCGATCTCCGCCGCCCGCACCGGATCGTCCTCCATCCGCGCGATCTCGCGCCGCATCCATTCGTCGAACGCCTCGCGCAGCTCCGAGCCGTCGTCCTGCATCTTGTCGAGTTCGACGTTGACCTGCGTCAGTACCCGCCGCGCGATCGAAGCGCCGAGCGCCCAGCCGACCAGCCGGCCGCCTTGCTCGCGCACCCGCTCCTCGATCGCCCGCCGCAGCGAGTCCTCCCGCTCCGCCAGGATCAGTTTCAGTTTGGCGAGGATGAACCCGAACACCTCCTGGTGCCGCCCGCCTTCCACCAGCGTCCGCATCGCCCGCGCCATGACCTTGCCCGCCGCCGGGCCGCCCACCAGCCGAGGAATCAGCCGCGCCAGCGTCCGCCTTGCGCGGCCGTCCTCGACCGTCGCCAACAGCTTTGGCAGCACCCCGGCCAGTGCGGCGGCGGCCGGCGCCATCGCCTCGGGGTCGGCAAAGAATTTTGCGACGATCCCGGCGAGGTCCAGTTGCCCGAGCGTCCGCCGTACCTCGGCCTCGGTGAACACATGATTGCCGACGAAGCGGCCGAGCGCGCGCCCCAGCCGTTCCTTCTGCGCCGGGATGATGGCCGTGTGGGGAATGGGCAGCCCCAGTGGGTGCCGGAACAACGCCGTGACCGCGAACCAGTCGGCGATCCCGCCGACAAACCCGGCCTTCGCCGCCGCCTGGAGCGCGCCGGCCGCGTAACTCGGGGCCAGCGCGTAGCTTGCCGCCGTCAGCGCCGCCATGCCCACCAGCAGCCCGGTCGCGAACATTTTATGTCGCCGCAGCGAAAGCCGCGCCGCCCGATCCGGGTCCAAACCTGCTCCGTCCATGCAGGCGGTAGCCTATCGCGTGGCGCGGGATGGGCAAGGGGGCGGCGCCTGTCCCAACCTGTGGTTTGATTCTACCTCGTCGTCATGCCCGCGGAGGCGGGCATCCACGCGCACAAAGCCGCGTTGTCGGGGGCCGTGGGCAGCGCTTTGCGCGCGCGTGGACCCCTGCCTTCGCGCTACGGGATTCACACATCCGGACGTCGCTTGTTTGGCGCTTGGCCTGGGCATTCGCCCCCTCTCCGCCCCAACGTGGCGGAGAGGAAGCAGAAGGGGCATCGACGCTAAGACAACGGGTGAATCCCGTAGGCCTTCGCGGGGTGACCGATAGTGGTTGGAACACCATCAATTCTTCAAACTTCCTCGATTGCGCGGAGCGTCGCCAGCGCTCCCCGTTCGTGCAGCGAGGCCAGGGCCGCGACGTAGGGTTGAGTGAAGCGCGGTTCGTCGATCAGGTCGCCGAAGACCGCCCGGTTCTCCAGGAAAGCCAAGGGATTCGCGCGATTGCGGGCGGCGGCTTCCATCAGCGTGCGTTTCAGCGGATCGACGACCTCGATCGGCTGCCCGGCTTCGTCTGTGCCCTCGGCGTAGCGCGCCCAGCTTGCCACGATGGCGGCGGACAGGCGCACCGGACCGCCGGCGGCCAGACTTTCGCGCACGACGGGGAGCAGGAACTTAGGGATGCGGTCCGAGGTTTCTGCGCAGAGGCGGGCGAGCGTGTCGCGCACTTCCGGGTTGCCGAAACGCTCCATCAGCGTCCGGCAATAGGCGTCCAGATCGACGCCGGGCAGGGGGCGCAGCGTGGGCCGCGCCTCCTCGTTCATGTACGCCAGCAGAAAGCGGGGGAACAGCGGATCGGCCATCGCCTCGTGCGCGAAGCGGTAGCCGGCGAGAACGCCGAAATAGCCGAGCCCCTGATGCCCTGCGTTCAGCAGCCGCAGCTTCATCAGCTCGTACGGCACTACGTCGGCCACCATCTGCACGCCGACATGTTCGAGCGGCGGGCGACCCTGGGGGAAATGGTCCTCGACCACCCATTGCGTGAACGGCTCGCAGACGACCGGCCACGCGTCGGCGATGCCGAACCGCTCGGCGAGTTGCGCCTTGTCGGACTCGCTCGTCACCGGCGTGATCCGGTCCACCATGGCGTTGGGGAAGGCGACGTGTTCGGCAATCCAGTCGCCGAGGTCGGCATCCTTGCGGTGCGCGAAGGCGGCGAACGAGCGGCGTGCCATGTCGCCGTTGCTTTGTACGTTGTCGCACGACATGACGGTGAACGGCGGGATGCCCCGCGCGCGCCGCCGCCGCAGCGCCTCGACGACGACGCCGAACACGCTGACCGGGACCGCGCCCGGTTCGAGGTCGTGGACAACACCGGGATGGGCGAAATCGAAAGCGCCGGTGACGTGGTGGAAGTTGTAGCCGCCTTCGGTGACGGTCAGGGAGACGATGCGCGTGGCGGGGGCGGCCATGATTTCGAGAACCGCCTCCGGATCGTCGGGCAGGAACCGGTAGTCGATCATCGAACCGACGACTCGCGCGGTATGCTCACCGCTCGGGTGCTTGACGACCAGCGTGTACAGGCCGTCCTGCGCATGCAGCGCGTCCCGCATCCTGGCATCGCCGGGCAGCAGGCCGACGCCGCAAATGCCCCACTCCATCGCCTCGCCGCGATTCATCAGGTCGTCGAGATAGACGGCCTGGTGCGCACGATGAAAGCTGCCGACGCCGATATGGACGATACCGACCGTGACCCGGCTGCGGTCGTACCCTGGCCGGCCGATGTTCGCCGGCAAGCGAGGGAGGTCGTCGTTTTTCAGTCGTTGCATGAAAGGTTGCCTCGTCGTTGGTTCCAGCCGGCAGGTTGTGACTCTACCAAATCGTATAGCCGGCGTCTGCCTGCACCACCGCCCCAGTCATCACGCTGGAAGCAGCAGAGGCGAGAAACAGGATCACGGCGGCGATCTCGTCCGGGCGGCCGACGCGGTGCATCGGGGTGCTGTCCATCCAGACCGGGAACATCGCCGGGTTGGTGAAACCGGGGCTCGACATCGGCGTGTCGATGTAGGTGGGGGCGATGGAATTGACCCGCACGCCGCGCGCCGCCCACTCGCCCGCGAGCGACCGCGTCATGTGATGTACCGCAGCCTTGGAGGCGTTGTAATGCACCTGTCGCTGCGGCTTGTTGGAGATCAGACCCGACATCGAGCCGATGGTGACGATGGACCCGCGACCACGCGCCAGCATGTGGCGGCCGAATTCGCGGCAGCACCAGAACACGCCATTGAGGTTGATGTCGATCACGCGCAGCCAATCGGCGTCCGGCATGTCTTCGCCCGGCGTGTCCGGCAGCGCGATGCCGGCGTTGGCGATCAGGATGTCCACGCCGTTCCCTTGGGCGTTCAGGTCGTCGGCGGCGCGGCGCACGTCGTCCGGCTTGGTCACATCGAGAAAGAGTGTGTCCGCCTCGTAGCCCTTCGCTGCCAGCGCGGCGCGACCCGCGGCTAGATTGTCGGCGTTGTAGTCGCAAAGCACGATCTTGGCGCCATACTCGGCGAGCGCCTCGGCCCCGGCAAGGCCAATGCCTCGGGCGCCGCCGGTGACGACGGCAGTGGAGCCTGCAAGTTCGAATTTTTCACGATACATCTTCGTCTCCTTCAAAAATGCTACTTGACCGCCCCGAAGGTCAGTCCGCGCACAAGCTGACGCTGGGTACACCAGCCGAGCACCAGCATCGGTGCCACGGCCGCGACCGACGCGGCCGACAATTTTGCCCAGAAAAATCCTTCGGGATTGGAGAACGAGGCGATTGCCAGCGCCAGCGTGGCGGCGTTGACCTCGGTGACGTTGATGCACCAGAAGGACTCGTTCCATGACATGATGATCGACAGCAACGCCGTCGAGGCAACGCCCGGCAGGGCCAGCGGCAGGACCAGACGGACGATCTGCTGCAACGCGCCGGCGCCGTCCACGCGCGCCGCCTCCAGGATTTCGCGCGGCACTTCCTTGAAGAACGAGTAGAGCATCCAAACGACGATGGGCAGGTTGCCGAACAGGGTGATGACGATAAGCCCCGTGCGCGTGTCCAGCAAATGCGCATCGCGCAGCAGCAGGTAGATCGGCACCAGAACGCCGACCGCCGGCATGAATTTGGTGGACAGCATCCACAGCAGGATGCCCTGGGTGCGCCGGCCCGGATAGAACGCCATCACGTACGCCGCCGGAATGGCGAGCAAGAGGGCCAATGCAGTCGCGCCGAAGGCGACGGCGACGCTGTTCCAGAAATGCGCGATATAGTCGATGCGCTCCTGCATCTCCGCGAAGTTTTCCAGCGTCGGCGTGAAGAACAGCAGCGGCGGCGAGGCAACGGCGTCGATCTCGGTCTTGAAGGCAGCGAGCGTCATCCAGAAGATCGGGAACGCCATCACCAGCGCGGCGAACCAGCCGATGGCGGTGAATTGCAGCTTGGTACGCAGGCGCTGCCGCATTGTCGCGCCCCTACATTTGCCGCGCGACGGTGCGCACGAACAGAAACGTGATGACGTTGGCAAGCACGATGGCGAGCACGCCGGCCGCCGAGGCGCCGCCGACATCGAAGGCGAGCAGCGCGCGCGAATAGATCAGGAACGATAGATTGGTCGTCGCCAGACCCGGACCGCCGACCGTGGTAACGACGATCTCCGCATAGACGACGAGGAAGAAAATCGTCTCCAGCATCACCACGACCGCAATCGGCCGCGCCAGATGCGGCAGGATAACGAAGCGGAACACCGCGAGCGGACTGGCGCCGTCCAGATGCGCCGCATCCACCTGCTCGCGGTCGACCGATTGGAGCGAGGTCAGCAGGATCAGCGTGGCGAACGGCGTCCACTCCCAGCCCACGATGGCGATGACGGACGCCAGCGGGTAGTCGCCGAACCAGTCGATGGCTTCGAAGCCAAGCGAGTTGGCGATCCAGGCGAACAGGCCGTACACCGGGTGCATCAGCAGGTTCTTCCAGACCAGCGCGCTGACCGTGGGCATGACGAAGAACGGCGCGATGGCCAGCAGCCGGGCGATGCCACGGCCGAAGAATGGCTGGTCGAAGACGATGGCGAGCAGGATGCCGACGCCGATGGTGACGGCGAGGTCGCCCACGACGATGATCACGGTGTTGAGGAGTGCGGTCGCCAGCGAGGGATCGGTGAACAGATAGACGTAGTTGTCGAAGCCCGCGAAACCGCGCCCGGCAGGATCCTGAAGGTTGTAACGCTGCACCGAAAACCACAGCGTCAGGATCAGCGGCACGATCATCCAGGCGAACAGCGCCGCCACCGCCGGCGCCATCAGCCAGGTGGTGCCGCGCCGAAAAAAGCCGGGATGGCCGCGGCCGCGGCGGCGTGCCACGGCGGGGGCATACAGAGTCGTCGTGCTCATGCCACGCGGGGTCCTTTTGATCCGCAGCGGATCGGGGCGCGAGGCCGGCCACGGCGCGCGCGCCGCAGCCGGCCGCCTCCGTGTGGCGCGACTACTTGATGTAACCGGCCTGCTTCAGCACCCGGTTGGCGTTGTCCGCCGCGCTGTCGAGCGCCTGATCGACCGATTCCTTGCCGGTCAGGGCGGCGGCGATCTGCTGGCCGGCAAAGTTGCCGATGGCCTGCATCTCCGGAATCGTCGCGAACGTGATCCCCGTGTACGGCTTGGGGTCTTTCGTGCCATGCACCACGTCGGCCGATTCGATCAGGCCGAGAGTGATCTTGGCGAACGGCGCGGCCTTCTGGTACTCCGGATTGGCGTAGGTGGACGCGCGGGTGCCCGGGGGTGCCGTGACCCAGCCGTCGGTCTTGCCGACCATGTCGATGTAGTCCTTCGAAGTCGCCCACTCGATGAACTTCTTCGCCTCGGCCGTGTGGGTGCTGGAAGTCGGCACCGCAAGCGCCCAGGCCCAGAGCCAGCCGTTGCCCTTGTTCCAGCTTTCGATGGGTGCGTTGGCGAAGCCGACCTTGTCCGCCACCTGCGACCGCTTCGGATCGTAGAGGATGCCGGCGGCGACCGTCGCGTCCACCCACATGCCGCAATGGCCACTCGACATCAGCGCAAGATTCTCGTTGAAGCCGTTGCCGGCGGCACCAGGCGGGCCATCCTTGTGCATCAGGTCGACATAGAAGGCGATGGCCTTCTTCCAGGCCGGGCTATTATAGCCGGAATGCCAATCGGCATCGAACAATTGGCCGCCGAACGTGTTCCCGAGCAGGCCCGCGATCCCCATGTTTTCGCCCCAGCCGGGCTGGCCGCGCAGGCAAATGCCGTAGATCTGCTTGGATTTGTTGGTGATCTTCGAGGCTAAGGTTGCCACGTCGTCCCAGGTCGGGTGCTCCGGCATCGTCAGGCCGGCAGCTTTGAACAGGTCGGTGCGGTAGAACATCATCGTGCTCTCCGCATAGAACGGCAGCGAATACAGCTTGCCGTCGTAGGACAGGCCGTTGCGCACCGATTCGAGGACGTCGTTGAGGTCGTAGCTTGCGGGCGTGTCCTGGAGCGGCACCAGCCATCCGTTCTTGCCCCAGATCGGCGTTTCGTACATGCCGATGGTAATGATGTCGAACTGGCCGCCCTTGGTGGAAATGTCGGTGGTCACGCGCTGGCGCAGCACGTTTTCCTCCAGCACCAGCCATTTCAGTTTGATGCCGGACTGCTCCTCGAACTTCTTCGAGTATTTCTGCATCACGATCATGTCGGGGTTGTTGACGGTGGCGATCGTCAACGTCGTCTGGGCCTGCGCCGCAGCGCCCCATCCGAGTGCCGCCGCCAGGACGGCCGACAGCAGCCATTTTTTCTTGTTCACGGTTTCCTCCTCGTTTTTTAAGTCGCCGGCGCGGATGCTGCCATCGGCGCCGGCGCACAGCAAGCTTTGCTAGACGTGCTCGGCCGCCGCTGCCGTCGCCGCCGCCTCGTGCCGTGCCGCCTCGGCGCTGCCCACCCCGTTGAAGAACACGTTCAGGATCACCGACACGACGGCGGACAGCAGGATGCCGGATTCCAGCAGCGGTTGCAGCTCGTGCGGCATGTTGTGGAAGAACGCGGGCGCCACCAGCGGGATCATGCCGAAGCCTACCGAGACCGCGACGATGAACAGGTTGTTGGCGTTGGCCTTGAAATTCACCCCGGTCAGGATGCGCGCGCCGGTGGCCGCGACCATGCCGAACATCACCAGCCCTGCGCCGCCGAGGACCACCTGCGGCACCGCCTCCACCAACGCCGCCATCTTCGGCAGCACGCCCAGCACCAGCATCACCACGCCGCCCGTGACCGTGATGTAGCGGGAGCGTACGCCGGTGACGCCGACCAGCCCGACGTTCTGCGAGAACGAGGTGTAGGGAAACGTGTTGAAGATGCCGCCCAGGATCGTGCCGACCCCATCGGCGCGCAGCCCCCGCGTCAGGTCCGCCTGCGCAATCGGTTTGCCGGTGATCTCGCCGAGTGCCAGGAACATGCCAAGCGATTCGATCATCACCACGACCATGACGATGCACATGGTAATAATCGGGATCGGGTAGAACTGCGGGACGCCGAAGTGGAACGGCACCACCACGGCGAACCATTCGGCCGTGCCCACCTTCTCGAAATGCATCAGGCCGAGCGCCGCCGCGACCGCCGCGCCGACGACGATGCCGAGCAACACGGCGACGTTGGCAACGAAGCCCTCGCCCCATTTGATCAGCGCCAGGATCACGATCAGAACGAACAGCGCGATGGCCAGCCCGGTCAGTTGCCCGAACGCCGGGTTCGGCACGGCGGCCGGCGTGCCGTCGATAACCTTGGTGAATGTTTGCAAGCCACCGCCTGCCCAATTGATGCCCACCCGCATCAGCGACACGCCGATCACCAGAATGATCGTGCCGGTCACGACCGGCGGGAACAGCGGCAGCAGCCTGCTGACGAAGGGTGCGGCGATCACGCCGAAGAAGCCGGCCGCGATCACCGAGCCGTAGATGCCGAGCAACCCGATCTCCGGCGAGGCGGCCATCGACAGCATCGGGCCGACGGAGGCGAAGGTGACGCCCATCATCACCGGCATCCGAATGCCGACGCCAGGAAAACCGAGGCTCTGCACGATGGTCGCCAGCCCGCAGGCGAACAGATCGGCGCTGATCAGGAACGCCACCTGTTCTGGCGGCAGATTCACTGCCCGCCCGATGATCAGCGGCACCGCGACGGCACCGGCATACATGACCAGCACATGCTGAATCGCCAGAGGCAGCAGCCGCGCGATGGGAAGACGTTCGTCGACGGGATGAACCAAGGCGCCGATCCTCCTGCCATGCGGCGCCTGGAGGCGCCCGTGTCACGCAGGAGTCGCAAATTTCGGACCAGCACTTATCGCTAAGTTGCGCGTACCGGCCGGTGCGTACCGGCAACGTACCTACAGCGTGCCGGCCTTTCGGGCGGCCTCGTACTCCGGGATCGAGTGGGCAATGACCATGTTCTGGTTGCTGTCGATCACATGGCCATGGGTACTGCAAAGAACGTGATTCTTTGGCCCTTTCAACTTGCCATGCACGATCACGCAGTCCGGCACCGTCGCGTGCGGCAGCTTGACCTGCATCCAGTCGATGCGCTCCTGCTCCTTGCCGAGCACATCGAGCGATGCCAGCGCCATCGCGTCCGCCTTCGCGACCACCTGCTCGGGGCTGTTATCGGCGGAGGCGACCCCCTGGATCGATTCGTAAAAATAGTCCTCGTAGCGTTCCTGAAAAACGGCGATATCCGCGCCTGCGTCGGTCGCGGTCTGCTGGCCCTTCGCCAGAAATGCGGCCCGGGCGGCTTTCAGTCGCGGGACAGTTGTCCGCAGCGCCTCCTCGGCCACCGCGCGCGAAAACTATGCGATCTGCTGCGGCGTCAGGGAGGAGCGGCCGGAAGCCCCTTGCAGGGCAGCCTCGTAGGCCTTCGACGTCGGCCCCATGTCCATCTTCGCTTGCTGCTTTTGATCGTCCGGCAGCGGGTCGTTGGGGTCGTTCGCCGCGGAATAGGCAATAACGACCTTGTTGCTGATTTCGAGCGTCCCGATCACACCCGGCCCGGCGACGGCCTGGGCCGTGACCGTTGCCTTGTCGCCCGCGACCATGGAGACCTGGATGATAGATGTGAATTTGCCATCGTTCCCGACGACGGTGTTGTAGGAACCCAGGCCGCCCGCCGTCGAACCGCTGGTCGGCGCGGTCTCGATCATAATCGTCTCGTTGGGGATGAAGCCGCTGCCGGCGATGGCAAAGAAATTGTTGCCCTTGTCCGTGACGGCGATCACCGGCGGCGTCGAGGGGCGGGCCGGTGGCGCAGCGACGGGTGCCGAGGTGGTGGTTGTCGTGCCCGCCGTGGCCAGCGCGGTGGTGGTGATCGCCTCTTGGGGTTTTGCGCTCGCATCGACCCATTTCAACTCGGTGTCGTCGGTGTCGTTTGCGGCCTGCCCACCGCTTGGCTGCGCGTTCGTGTCGTCGGCCTGATCGACCGCATCGTTCGCGTCCGATGAATCGGGTGCGGCGCCGGCGGCTGCCCCCGCATCCGCCGCACCTTGGCCTTGCCGTGTGTCGCGGCCGGTGAAACGCGTCGTCCAGTCGTGGATATCGTCGCTCAGAGCGTCGAGGATACCCATTCCCGTTCCCCGGTCAGTTCCGACAAGGTAATTCAATCGCCGCCACGCTACGCCGTCAATCAACTCGAAACGAGAAACAACTTTGGTGTTCCGGCGGTCGCCAACGTAACCCCCACTGGGATTTCCGCCGGTCTCAGACCCGCATCGGCGAAACAAACGGGGCCAGGATGCCGCAAATGTACGCCGGTTCTGCCCAACAGTCGCGCACCCCCCCCGGCTCAGTTCCAAATTAAAGGCAAACCGTCAATGATTTCGCATCAGCGTACCGGGACCGCTTGCCCTCCGGCGCAGAGACTGATCAAATCTCGCACATGCAGCATTCCGTCTCGGACCTCGCCAGCATCCCGGCCCTCGCGGCAGACCTGCTCGCGCTGACGGCGCGTGCGCGGGAGGGGGCGGAGGCCGATCCGTTCGGCAACCCGGTGCTGTCGGTGGCACTCGCCGTGTCCCGCCGGATCGACCAGGGCACGCTGCCGTTCGACGATATCGAGGCGTTGGTCCGGCATCTGCGTGATGCGGCGTTTGCCGACCGGGCGGTGCGGATTGCCGCTTATGTGGGCGGGGTGGACATCACCGCCAACCGCGCCGCCATGTCGTCGCTGGCCGAACGGCTGGTCCGCCCGGACCCGGCGGACAGTGCGGTGCCGCTGGCCACCTTCCGCAACGCGGTCGAGCGGGCGCGGTTTGCCGCCGTTTTCACCGCGCACCCGACGTTTTCGCTGCCGGTGAACATCAACCATGTGCTCGCCGAAGCCGCCAGCGGCCGGCCCACGGAGGAGACGTTCGCCTCCCACCGCTCCATGGGCATGAAGCTGGAGGAGGAGTTCGAGCAGGCCACATTCGCCATCGTGCAGGGCCGCAACGCTCTGGATCTGTTGAACGAAGCGATTCTGATTGCTGCCCGCACCAACTGGCCCGGGCGCTGGACGGAGATCGTGCCCTCGCCGATCATCCTGACAAGCTGGGTCGGCTACGACACCGACGGCCGCACCGACATCGGCTGGTGGGATACGCTGCGCCTGCGGCTGCGGATGAAGCGGATGCAGCTTCTGCGCGTGCAGGCGCAGGTGGAGGCGGTGCCCGAGGGCGCCCCGATCGCCGCCCGCGTCGCGACCGCGTTGGAGGCGCTGGACGCGCAACTGGCCACCGCCCCCAGCAGCCAGGACCCCGATGCCGTTGCCGCTTTCGCACAGGCCCTGATCGGCCAGCGGGATGCCGCGATGATCACGCCGGAGCCGCTGGACGCGCTGTTCCGTACCGCGATCGCCGCCGCCCCGCTGCCCGCCAAGCTCGCACTATCTGTGGCCCGAGCCGGGTTGCGTTCCCACGGCCTGTCGCTCGCCCACACCCATGTCCGCCTGAATGCCGCTCAATTGCACAACGTCGTCCGCCAGCGCGTGGGCCTCGCCGACCCGCCCGAGGATCAGTCCCGTCGGCGCGTGCTGCTCCATGGCATCAACGCGGCGCTCGATAGCGTGGTGCCGATTCCGGTCGATTTCGGCGCCCTGATCGCCGAGGGCGCCTCCGCCGCGCGGCTAATGATGACGGTCGCGCAACTGGTGAAACACATCGACGCGGCGACGCCGGTGCGGTTCCTGATCGCGGAGACCGAAAGCGGCTACACGCTATTGGCCGCGCTGTGGCTTGCCAAGCTGTTCGGCATCGAAAAACACATCGAAATCAGCCCGCTGTTCGAGACGGCGGAGGCACTGGAACTCGGCATCCATGTGCTGGAGGAGGCGCTGCGCAGCCCGCACTACCGCGCCTATCTGCAACAGACGGGGCGGATGGCGCTGCAATTCGGCTACTCGGATTCCGGTCGTTATGTCGGGCCGCTGGCCGCCACCTACCTGATCGAACGGCTGCGGCTGAAACTCGGCGAGGCGCTGGCGCGCCACAAACTGACCGGCGTGGAGGTGATCTTCTTCGACACCCACGGCGAGAGCGTTGGCCGTGGCGCCCATCCCGGGTCGCTGGCCGAGCGCCTCGCCTATCTGTCGCCTCCGGCGGCACGGCAGGCGCTGTCCAAGGCCGGGATCGCGGTGCGGGAGGAGAGCGCGTTTCAGGGCGGCGACGGCTATCTGCTGTTCGGCACCCCGGAACTGGCGACCGCAACCGTCGCCCGCATCGCGGAGCACGCATTTCCGCCCGAGTTGCGCTTCGGCCAGCCGCCGCCGCCAGTCGATCCGATCTACGAGGAAACCGACTTTTCCGCCGATTTTTTCGCGACGTGCCGCGCGGGGATGCAGGAACTGGTGGACGACGCGGGCTACGCCGCGCTGCTCGGCGCCTTCGGCCCCGCGCTGCTGGACAAATCCGGCTCCCGCCCGGCCGCGCGGCAGACCGACGGCATGGCGGGGCCGGCGATGATCCGCCATCCGCGCGAACTGCGGGCGATCCCGAACAACGCCATCCTGCACCAGCTCGGCTGGCTCGCGAACACGTTGCAGGGGCTGGGAGCGGCCGCCAACCGCCATTCCGAACTTTTTGGCGAGTTGCGGGAGCGCAGCGGCCGGTTCCGCAACGCGATGGCACTGGTGCATCATGCCATGGCGCACTCCGATCTCGACGTGCTGCGCGCGGTGGTGGCGACACTCGACCCGGGCATGTGGCTGGACCGCGCCGCCCACGCTCGCCGGCCGGGGCGGCGGACCGCGCTGGTCGCGGTCGCGCGGGCGTTGGAGCGGCTGGATCTGTGGGCGCAGGCGCAGGCGATGTTCCGCCGCATCCAGGCCGACCATGTGGCGCTCCGCGCGCTGTGGCCGGACGCACCGATGATGTCGGACCGCGAAATGCTGCTGCACTCGATGCGGTTGGCGCTGATCCATCGCATCTGGCTGATCTCGACCGAAGTGCCGGATTTTTCGCCGCGCCACGGCATCACCCGCTCGAACCTGGACGGCCGGATTCTGCGGCTTGACGTGCCATCGTCGGTCGCATTCCTGACCGAAGTGTTTCCGGCGGCACCGGATGCCTCCGCCGATCGCGACTTCGCCGAACCCCGCGCACCGCGCGCCGAGGCCGCCTATTCGCGCGAGCATGCGGAGATTTTTTCGCCGATGGCGCGGCTGTTCGGGCTGGTGCGGGAGATCAGCACGGCGGTCACACACGAGGTCGGCGCATTCGGCTGAGGTGTTTGCCGGCCGCATTGTTGGCCCTGGCCGCTGCCGCGCCGGCCCTGCCCGGGGTCGGCGGCACCGAAACCCGCATGACGGTGGACGCCACGGCGCTACCCTGGCGAGCGCTGGCACGGTTGCAGGTACCGGGGGAATCGCGCTGCACTTCGGTCATGGTCGGCCCGCGCACCGCGCTGACGGCGGCCCACTGCCTCACTGGCCCTCGCACCCACCGGCCGGTGCCGCCCGCCTCGGTGCATGTGCTGATTGGCTATGCGGGCGGCCAATTCGCGCGCCACAGCATTGCCACCTCCTACCGCCTGGACGGTCGCGGCGCGGACGTGGCGGTCGTGACGCTGGCCGATCCCATCGGCGCGGACACGCTGCGGCTCGCCGACGCCGATCCGCCAACTGGCACGGCGGTCGTGCTCGGCGGCTACAATCGCGACCGGGCGGAGGTGATCGAGGCGGACATGAGCTGCCGCGTGATCGACGCGACGTCGGCGCGGCTGGTGCATGATTGCGCCGGTACCTTCGGCACCAGCGGCGCGCCGTTGTTAGGGCGGGCAGCGGACGGGGCGTGGCGCATCGTGGGCTTGCAGGTAGCGGCCTTCACCGACCATATCGGCGGCATCGCGATCCCGGCCAGCCGGTTGCGGCCGGCATTGTCCGCGCCCGCCAACTGACGCACCATCGGTACATGATCCCGTTCGACCTCTACATGGCCTTCGTCGCGGCCACGACCGTGCTGATGCTGATTCCGGGGCCGAACGTGGCGCTGATCGTGGCCAATTCCGTCGCCTACGGCACCCGCTTCGGCCTGCTGACGGTCGCCGGCACGTCGGCGGCGATGGTGGTGCAGCTTGGCGTGGCGGCGCTCGGGATGGCGGCGGTACTGGGGGCGCTCGGCACGCTGTTCGACTGGCTGCGCTGGGTGGGCGTGGCCTATCTGCTGTATCTCGGCATCCGGCAGTGGCGGGCGGCGCCGGTCGATCTGACCCGCACCCGGCCGCAGCCCCGCTCGGCCCGGCAGATTTTTATGCGCGGTCTACTGGTGTCGCTGACCAACCCGAAGACGCTGTTCTTCTACGGCGCGTTCTTCCCGCAATTCCTCGACCCGGCGCGCGACTTGACGACGCAAATATTGGTCCTGTCGCTGACGTTCCTGGCGCTGGCGGTGCTGCTGGACGGCGCGTGGGCCGTTTTGGCAGGACGGGCGCGTGGATTTCTCGCCGGTCGGGGGCGGCTGCGCAACCGGATTTCAGGCGGGCTGCTGATGGGCGCCGGTCTCGGGCTGGCGCTAGCGCGGCGGCGCTAAAGGCTGGTTCGGAACGACCAATCCACTTGGCCACTCCAGCGAAAGCCGGTGTCCAGGGCCGCGCTAAAGTCCGAGCGTACGGCCCTGGATTCCGGCTTTCGCCGGAATGACGAAAGGAGAGCATTGAACACGACCTACGCTGACCATCCCTGGCCGGCGCCGCCCGCCTGCCCAAACCGAAACCCTACGCAGACTTCGCCATGATTTCGTCGGCGATGTTGCGCGGCACCGGGTCGTAGTGATGGAACTGCATCGTGAACGACGCGCGGCCCTTCGTCATGCTGCGCAGGTGGGAAATGTAGCCGAACATCTCCTTCAGCGGCACCTGCGCGCGGACCATGATGGTCGAGCCGCTGCTTTCCTGGTTCTGGATCATGCCGCGCCGGCGGTTCAAATCGCCCACCACGTCGCCGACATGGTCCTGCGGGGTCGTGACCTCCACGTCCATGATCGGCTCCAGAATCTGCGGCCCGGCCTTCTTCATGCCCTCGCGAAAGCACGCCTTGGCCGCGATTTCGAAGGCCAGCGCGCTCGAGTCTACGTCGTGGTACTTGCCGTCGATCAGCGTGTATTTGAAATCCACCGTCGGGAAGCCCGCCAGCACACCGGTATCGGCCTGCACGCGGATGCCCTTTTCCACCGCCGGAATGAATTCCTTCGGCACCGTGCCGCCGACGACCTTGTTCTCGAACAGGACGCCCTGGTTACGCTCCTGCGGCTCGAACACGATCTTGACTTCGGCGTATTGGCCGGAGCCGCCCGACTGCTTCTTGTGGGTGTAGGTTTCGGTGTGCGACTTACTGATCGTCTCGCGATAAGCCACCTGCGGCGCGCCAATGTTCGCCTCGACGCCATATTCGCGCTTCAGACGGTCGATGATGATTTCCAGGTGCAATTCGCCCATTCCGGACAGGATGGTCTGCCCTGTCTCCTGATCCGTCTTGAGGCGCAGGCTTGGGTCTTCGCCCGCGAGCTTTTGCAGCCCCAGCGTCATCTTTTCGACGGAGTCCTTGGTCTTAGGTTCGACGGAGATGTCGATGACCGGCACGGGGAACGCCATGCGCTCCAAAATCACCGGATCGTCGGGCGAGGCCAGCGTATCGCCGGTGCCGGTGTCCTTCAGGCCGACGAAGGCCGCGATATCGCCGGCCGCGACCTCCTTGATTTCCGCGCGCTTGTCGGCGTGCATTTGGAACATGCGGCCGACACGTTCCTTGTGGTCCTTCGTCGTGTTCAGCAGCGTATCGCCGCTCTTCAGCGTGCCGGCATAGACGCGGACAAACGTCAGCGTGCCGTACTTGTCGTTGATGATCTTGAACGCGAGGCCGGCGAATGGCGCGTTCGGGTTGGCCTTGATGCGGCGGCGGTCGCTGTGCTCGCCATCCTCCTCGCCTTCCTCGGCCGCGACCGAGATACCCGGCACGTCGATGGGCGACGGCAAATAGTCCAGCACGGCGTCCAGTAGCGGCTGCACGCCTTTGTTCTTGAACGCGGTGCCGCACAGCACCGGGCGGAAGGCGCCGCTGATGGTGCCCGTCTTGATGGCGCGCTTCAGGGTTTCGACAGAGACATCGCCCTTGTCGAAATATTCCTCCATGCCGGCGTCATCGACCGACAGCGCCGTGTCGAGCAACGTCTGGCGATGTTCCTTGGCCTGCTCCAGCAGATCGTCGGGAATCGGCGCGTCATGGAATTTAGCACCCAGCTCGCCGCCTTCCCAGATGATCGCCTTCATCTCGACCAGATCGACCACGCCGACGAACTGATCCTCCACACCGATGGGAAGCTGGAGCGGCAGCGCCACGATATCCAGCTTCTCCTTCAGCGTCGCGAACGCGCGGTAGAAGTCGGCGCCGGTGCGGTCCAGCTTGTTGATGAAGATGATGCGCGGCACGTTGTAGCGGTCGGCCAGACGCCAGTTGGTCTCCGACTGCGGCTGCACGCCGGCCACGCCCTCAATGATGAACACCGCGCCGTCCAGCACGCGAAGCGAGCGGTTCACCTCAATGTTGAAATCGATGTGGCCAGGCGTGTCGATGATGTTGATGCGGTAGTCTTTCCACTCGCAGGTGACGGCGGCGGACGTGATGGTGATGCCGCGCTCGCGCTCCTGCTCCATGTAATCGGTCGTGGTGTTGCCGTCATGCACCTCGCCGATGCGGTGGGAGACGCCGGTGTAGTACAGAATCCGCTCGGTCGTGGTGGTCTTACCCGCATCGATGTGCGCGGTGATGCCGATATTGCGGATTCTGTCGAGCGGCGTTGCGGACACGGTGGCCTCCATGGGCTTCTGGGCATACGACAAGCGGGCGTCGCGGCCCGACCCGGTCCGTGCGCCCTCCCCATGCCCGGCCCTCGGGCCGGGTGAATGGGCCGTCACATGCCTTCGCGGGCGCGAAAAAGCAAGAGCGGGGTGAACGGAGCGGGCCGGTGGAGGCGGCATGGCTGCGCGCCCGTCTCACGAAACCGCGCGGATTCTTACAAATTTGTACGAAACCGTCCGGCAACACACGCCCGCCACAAACCCGGCTATATGTGCCCGGCATGGACGCACACCCAATGCAGGCCATGATCCGGTTCGGCCTCGGCCGGCGTGGCACCGAGCCGCTGCCCACCGACGCCTCGGCGTGGCTGCGCACCCAATTGCTGGACCCGGACCCAGCGCTGGCCGAACCCGTCTCCAGCACGCTCGCGGGCCTCGACGCGCATCGGCTGGACCGCGAGATGAAACCGATGGACGGGCAAATCTCGCACGTCCAGGCGTTGTGGAAGGCGGATTCGGCCATCGCCACCCGGCTGCTGGCCGAAACCGACCGGCCGTTCCGCGAGCGGCTGGGATGGTTCTGGGCCAACCATTTCACCGTCAGCCTGAAGCGCGGCGAAATCCGCCCGCTGGCGCTGCCCTACGTTCAGGAAGCCATCCGCCCGCATGTGACGGGCAAATTCGCCGACATGCTGCGCGCGGTCATGCGGCACCCGGCCATGCTGTGGTACCTGGACAATCAGGAATCGGCGGGGCCGGACAGCCCGGCCGGCATCCGCGCCCATCGCGGCCTGAACGAGAACCTGGCGCGTGAGTCGCTGGAACTGCATACGATTGGGGCTACGGCCGGCTACACGCAGGCGGATGTGACCGAATACGCGAAAGTGCTGACCGGCTGGTCGGTGGACATGGGGTCCGCGTCACCCGGCTTCGCCTTCCTGCCGGAGCGCCATCAGCCCGGCCCGAAAACCATCATGGGCATGTCGTTCCCGGAAGGGCAGGCGGGCGGCGAGGCAGTCTTGACCTGGCTCGGAAATCATCCGGCGACGTTCCACCGGATCGCCGAAAAGCTCGCCCGGCATTTTTTGGCCGACCAGCCGGCGCCAGCCGACGTGAAACGCATCGCCGACGTGCTGCACCAGACCCACGGCGACCTGCGGGCCGCCACGCTCGCGATGCTGGAGATACCAGCCGCATGGCAGAGCCTGACCAAACTGCGCGCCCCGGGCGACTACGTGGTCGCGGCCGTGCGGGCGCTGGACCTGCCGGAGGCGCAACGGCCGGACATGCTGGGGCTGATGAACCACTTCGGGCAACCGTTCATGAGCGCCCCGCTGCCGAACGGCTGGCCGGACACGGCGGCCGACTGGGCGGACGGCGAAATGCTGCTGCGCCGCGCCGACTGGGCGATGGGGCTCGCCGGCAAACACCCGGCCATCGACCCGATGCTGCTCGCGCAAGCGAGCCTCGGCGACCTGCTCGGCGACGGCACGCGCCACGCGATCCAGCGCGCCGCGACCCGCCAGGATGCGGTGGCGCTGGCGCTCGCGGCCCCCGAATTCCAGCGGAGATAGGTCATGGCCCACGGCGCAAACCTGCTGACGCGACGGGCGACGCTGCTGGGGCTGGCGGCGGCGGCCACCATGGGCGGCACGACGCTGGCGCTCGCCGACGCGCCGGGGGAGCGGCGTTTCGTCGTCGTCATCCTGCGCGGGGCGCTGGACGGCATGTCAGCGGTGGTGCCGTACGGCGATCCGGACCTTATGGGCTTGCGCGGCGGTCTGGTGCCGAAGCGGCCGGGGCAAGAGGGCGGGCTGTTGGACCTCGGCGGCTTCTTCGGACTTCACCCGGCCATGCCGAACCTGCACGCGATGTACGCGGCCGGCGATCTGCTGCCGATCCACGCCGTCAGCAACGGCACCGGCACGCGCAGCCACTTCGTGGCGCAGGACCGGCTGGAACTCGGCTCGCTGAAGGACGGCGGCATCACCAGCGGCTGGCTGAATCGCGCCGCCGGGTTGTTGGGCCGCCCGGCACAGGACGGGCAGCGGCCCGGCAGCGAGACGGCGCTGGCGGTCGGCTCCTCGCTGCCGCTGCTGCTGCGTGGGCCGGCGCCTGTGGGCACCTGGATGCCGCCGGGCGGCGGCAAGATCGACCCGAGTTTTTACGTCGAACTGGCCGCCCTGCATGCGTCCGACCCGACAACGGGCCCGGCGATCGCGGTGGCGCTGCGCGAGCGGGGTTTTAGCGCGGAGGCGTTGGCCGGCATGGCGCCGCTGCCGAACCAGGGCGCGTTCTCGTCCCTATGCGCCGCCGGCGGGCGCCTGCTCGCAGCGCCAACAGGGCCTCGGCTCGCGGCGCTGGAAGTCGGCGGCTGGGACACTCACGCGCATCAGGCCAACCGCCTGCCGCCGGTGCTGAAAACGCTGGACGACGGGCTTGCGGGCCTGAAGGACGGGCTGGGCGAGCAGTGGAAGCAGACAGTGGTGCTGGTGGTGACGGAGTTCGGCCGCACCGTCCGGGTGAACGGCACGCAGGGGACGGACCACGGCACCGCCTCGGTCGCGTTCGTGCTCGGCGGCCGGGTGGCCGGCGGTCGCGTCGGCGGTACCTGGCCGGGCCTGAAGCAGGCCCACCTGTTCGAGAACCGCGACCTGACGCCGACCGCCGATTTGCGCGGGGTAGCGAAAGGGTTGCTGGCGCAACAGTTCGGGCTGGACTCGGCGGCGCTGAACGCGGTATTCCCCGATAGCGCGACGATTGCACCGATGCGCGGGTTGCTGCGGGCCTAATCAAAACTCTCGACAAACAGCCGATTCAACTCGGCCACCACTGCGGCCCCTGACTCTTTGGCGAGCAGCCCTTCATTGATCCGCTCGGCGGCCGCGTGCTGGAACGGCATGTAGCCGTCGTGGCGCGGACGCACCCAGGAATTCTCCAGCGTCTCGCGGGTAGCGCGATAAAAATCGCCGTTGGCGGCGTTCACCGACACGTCGCCCCACGCAACCGCGTTGCCCGGCTGGCCGCCCGCGTCGGCATACGGGCCGCGCTGCACATCGGCACTCGCCAGCCAGAACGCGAACGCCACCGCTTCGTCGCCAAACGGGCAAAAGGCCGAAACGGCGATGCCGGTGCCGCCGAGGGCGGACCCAACTGGCCCTTGTTCGCCCGCCACCGGAATGTCGGCGAAGGCCAGCGGCGCCGGGCGAAAACCGGGGCGGGCATAGCTGACATAGCCGTAGATGTAAGGCGCACAGTGTTCCGCTGCATCCGCGAGCGCCATCCGTTCGGAGACGGCAATCGGGTCCATCGTGAAACAGGCCGGGTCGATCAGGCCGGCCAACGTGCGGATGCGCTCGAAAACCTCGGCGCCAAATTCGGCGTCGATCAGGGCTGCCGGACCAAAACTTCCAGCCGGCTGACCCAGATTGGCGGCGAGGGTATAGAACAGCATCAGCGAGTGCGGCGGCCGCATCGGTACCAGCACCCGGCCCGCCCGCGCCAGGTCCAGCAGATCGTCCCATGTCTCTACAGGCCCGGCCAGCCGGTCCGGCCGCCATGCCTGCACCTGCGCTGCCGCGTCGATCGGGAGTGCCCACTGGTCGCCGCGCCAGCGATAGGAACCGAACGATTCGCCGACCGACTGATTGGCCAGCCTGATCAGATCGGGCACCCGATCCGGCCGGTTCAGCGGCAGCAGGCAGTCCTCGCGCACGATCTGGCCGACATGCGGGTGGTCAATGACGATCAGATCGTAGCGGCGAGCCAGATCCTCGACCGGATAGGACTCAAAATCCTGCAACGACCGCCGATCCCAGACGACATCGACACCGGTCTTGCTGCGCCACAGTGCCGAACATGCCTCCAGCGGATCGTAGCCGCGCGGATGGCTCCACGTCATGCCGCGCAGCACGGTCTCAGCCCGCCCGCTCCAGGCCGAACTCGTAGTGCACGGATTTGCCAAGCACATGCGGCGTAGGCCGCACCACCAGCGCGTCCTTCACGCCGAACACCGCGTCGCTGTCCACGTACGGGTCGTCCTCGAAATACAAAGCGGTCGTCAGCGTCCGATAGCCGGGGGCGGAGACGATGAAGTGCAGATGCGCAGGCCGCCACGGATGCCGGCCCGTGGCCGTCAGCAGTGCGCCAACGGGGCCGTCGTGCGGAATCGGATAAGGCGTCGGCATGATCGTCCGCAGGTCGAACAGGCCGTCGGCATCGGTGGAGAATTTTCCGCGCAGATTCATCGCCGGCTGGTTCGGGTCCTGCACGTCGTAGAACCCGTTCGGCGCCGTCTGCCAGACATCCAGCACGGCGCCCGCAATCGGCGCGCCCGCCGCATCGTGGACGCGCCCATGCACCAACAAATCGGCGTCCGATCCGTCCTTCAGGATCGACGCGCCCGGGGGCAAATCGGGCGCGCCCTCGACATAGAACGGCCCAAGCACGCTGGTCTCCGTCGCCCCGGGGCTTTTACGATTGTTGATCAGTTCCACCAGCGTCGAGACGCCGAGCGTGTCCGACAACAGAATAAACTCCTGCCGCGTGTCGTCGCACATGTGGCCAGTCGCCGTCAGGAATTTGATCGCCGCCAGCCATTCCGCCTCGGTCGGCTCCACGTCGCGCACGAACGCATGCAGATGGCGCACAAAACTCGCCACCACCTGCTTCAGGCGCGGATTCTCGCACCCTGCCAATTGGCCCACGACCGCGTCCGTGGCCGTCGATTCCGTCACATCGCGCATCGTGCCTCTCCATCAGGTGATCGGCTGCATCGGCCCATCCACCGGAATCGATGGCGCGGTCCCGTTGAAGGTGATCGCAAGATCGTATTTGAACGCGCCGCCGCGCCGCCACTGCCCGCCGACCAGCGGTGTCTTCGTCACGTTCTTCACCGGCCCGTGTGCCCAATCCACGCGGCCCACGACGGTATCGAGCGAAGTCGCACCGATCGCCGCCGAGACGGCCGCGTGATCCTCGACATCGCCGACATGCTTCAGCACATCGACGGCGACCTCGATCAGCGAGTGCGCGAAGCCGATGCACTGCGTCCACTGCTTCTTCGTCGTGGCCGTGTAGCTCTGCGCGAGCGCCCCGGCACTCTGCCCGGTCAGCGACGACGTGAACGGATGGCGCGGCGACCACCAGACTTCGCTCGACAGATTGTGCGCCGTGTTTCCCAGCGCCTCGACGGCGACCGGAAACAGAATCCCCTTGCCCACGCTTGCGGCTTTTGGCTTAAAACCCTGCTGCTGCGCCTGGGTCCAGAACGTCGTGAAGTCGGGCGGGATCACCACGCCCGTCACGATCTCGACCTTCGCTTCCTTGAAGCGGCCGATCTGCGCGGAGAAATTATCGCTCAGATCCTGATAGCGGCCAGGATCGACCAGTTTGTAGCCGAGCTTGTCCAGAACTGGCGGAAAGCCGAGCTTTGGGTCGCCCCACGCATTGCCGTCGCCATCGTTCGGGAACAGGCCGCCGACGATCTTGTCGGTCGTCAGTTGCCCCCACATGCCGGTGTAAACGGCGATCACGTCCTCCAAACCCCAGAAATAATGCCAGGTGTATTTGAACCCCACGTCCGGTTTGCCGCCGCGCGTGAAGAACCACGGCTGCCATGGCGCCATCGTGGAAATGCACGGCACTTCGTTGACCTCGCATTGGTCCGACACGGGATTGGTCGTCTCGGGCGTGGAAGAGACCAGCATCAGGTCGATGTTGTCCGCCTGGATCAGGCTGCTCGCCACTTCGGCCGCGCGATTCGGATTGGATTGGCTGTCCTTCAGCACAATCTCCACCGGACGCTTGCCGGCCTTGGTGACGACGCCGTCCGCCAGCAGTGATTTCACGCCATGCAGCGTGAACGCATCCGCCTCGCCGAACGCCGCCAGCGGCCCCGTCTGCGGGCTGACGAAGCCGATCTTGATCGTCTTGGTCGCCGCACGCACCGGCCGCATCGGGCCGAGCGCCGCGAGTGCAGCCGCCGTCGCCGTGCCGGCGATGAAGCGGCGCCGTCCTGCCGGTGCCAGAATCTCGGCGAGCGTCTTCTCGGTCATGTCGTTTCCCCTCGATCTTTGCCGGTCTATGACGCCGGTCGATAACCCTCGAACGCATCGCGCAGCAGCGCCCGCACGCCGTCCCGCATCACCGGGCGCGGATTCCAGTACGGATTGGCCGTCGCCAAATCGGCGACGCGGTCGATATCCGATTCGCGCATTCCCAAGTCCCGCAGCGATGTTTTGGCACCCACGGCGACCGCGAGATCAAACAGCCCGTGCGCCGCATCGTCTGCACCCAATGCCGCCGCAATGCGCGCCATCGCGTCCGGCGCCGCATACCGATTATAGGCAACGGCGTGCGGCAAGACGACGGTATGCGTCTCCGCATGCGGCAGGTTCAGCGTACCGCCGAGCGCGTGGCAAAGCTTGTGATGAATCGCCATCCCGACCGCGCCCAGCGACGCGCCCGCAAGCCACGCGCCGTATTGCGCCCGCGTCCGCGCGGCCAAATTCGTCGGTTCCCGCACCACGCGCGGCAAACTATCGGCGAGCGCACGAATACCGTCCTCTGCCATCAACGAAATCACCGGATTGGCGCTTTGCGCATACAGCGCCTCCACACAATGGGCGATGGCGTTCATGCCGGACACGCCGGACAGCGCCGGCGGCAAACTCAATGTCAGCGTCGGATCGTAGATCACCGCACGCGGCAGCACGCGCCGGTCGTTGCCCGTTTTCTTCACGCCGGCCTCGGTCAGCCCCCAGATCGGTGTCATCTCCGATCCCGCATAGGTCGTCGGCACGGCAATAATCGGCGTACCAAATTCCAGTGCTATGGCTTTGCCGAGCCCGATTGTCGAGCCGCCACCGACCGCGATGCACACATCCGCGCCCAGCGCCGCCGCGTGCTCGCGCGCCGCGCGCGCAACCTCCACCGGCACATGCATCGTCGCTTTGTCGTAGATGCCAACGGAATTTTCCCCAAGCCGGCGCGCAACATCTCGGGCCATTACCCGCTGTTCCGGCGTACACAGCACGAGCGCCTTCGCCGCCCCCAGCCGCGCCACTTCGTCCGGCAACCGGTCCAGCGCGCCCACGCCAAAAATCACGCGCCACGGCAGCGGTTCGAAGACAAAGTCCATCAGCGCGGATACCACGGCGGAATTTGCGCATCGACATTCACCCACACGGATTTCGCATCCGTGTAGTCGTGCATCGCCTCGAACCCCATCTCGCGCCCATAGCCGCTGCGCCCGACGCCGCCGAACGGCGAGCCGGGATTCACCCGCTTGTAGCAGTTGATCCACACCATGCCGGAGCGCATCGCGTGCGCCACCCGATGCGCCCGCTGCAAATTCTGCGTCCACAACCCGCCGCCGAGGCCGTACTCGGTGCCGTTGGCAATCGCAACCGCCTCCGCCTCATCCTTGAAGGTGGAGACGGCGACGAACGGGCCGAACACTTCTTCCTGGCACACCCGATCCTGCGGCTGTGCCCGCACCACGGTCGGCCGCAAATAGAATCCGTTGGACAGCGCGGCCTCTTCCGGCACCGTACCGCCGAGCAGAATTTCGCCGCCCTCCTGATGCGCGATGCGGCAGTACTGCAACACCCGCTCCTGATGCTGGCGTGACGTCAGCGGTCCCATCTCGGTCGCCGGATCGGACGGGTCGCCGACACGGATCGAAGCCGCCAGCTTCAAAAACCCGTCCAAAAACGCATCGGCGATCCTTTCGTGCAGCAGCAGCCGCGACCCCGCGATGCATGCCTGCCCCTGGTTGTGAAAGATCGCGAACGCGGAGCCGTTGATGGCGGCGGGCAGGAACGCATCGTCGAACACGATGTTCGCACCCTTGCCGCCAAGCTCCAGTTGCACGCGCTTCAAATTGCCGGAGGACGCCTGCACGATGCGTTTCCCAGTCGCGGTGGACCCGGTGAAAGCAATCTTGTCCACGCCCGGATGCTCGGCCAGATGCTGCCCCGCCGTCGTGCCGTAACCGGGAACGATGTTGGCCACGCCTGCGGGAAACCCGACTTCCGCCATCAACTCGGCGATGCGCAGCGTGGACAGCGGCGTGATCTCGGCCGGCTTCAGCACCACCGTATTGCCGGCCGCCAGCGCCGGCCCCATTTTCCAACTGGTGAACATCAACGGAAAATTCCACGGCACGATTTGGCCCACCACACCCAGCGGCGCGCGCTGCACGTAGTTCAGGAATCCCGCCTCCACCGGCACGACGCTGCCTTGCACCTTGTCGGCCATGCCGCCGAAATAGCGGAACGTCGCCGCCGTGCGCGGCACGTCCAGTCCGCGCGTGTCGCGCAGCGGATGGCCGGTGTCCAGCGTCTCCAGCCGCGCTAAGGCCTCGCCATCCTGCTCGATGCGGTCCGCCAGTTTCAGCAGCAGCCGCCCACGATCCGCCGCCGCCATACGGCTCCAGGCCGGAAACGCCGCGCGCGCGGCATCGACAGCCTTGTCAACGTCGGCCGCGCGCCCCTCGGCAATCTCGCAAATCGTGCTGCCGTCGTGCGGGTTGAGCACGGGAATCGTCCCGCCCTGGGCGGCATCGACGAACGCGCCGCCGATGAACAGTTTGGTCTGCATCGGCGGGGAAAATCCCTAGAATGTCACTGGAACGTTCGGGGCCTTGCCCTCACGGATCAACGCGGGAATCTTGGGCGAGCCGTTTTCCCACACCAGCAGCATCGAACGCTTGTCGGAGAATCCCTGATGCCGCACGTCGGCCGGCATCACGCACACGTCGCCCGCCTTGCACACCACCTGCGCCCGATACGCACCGGTATCACGATTCTTCGTCGTCCACACGATCTCGTCTGACAACTGAATAAACCATTCCGGCCGGTCGTTACCGTGCTCTACCGGCAGGATGAATTCCTCCGAGGTCGGGCAGAACAGGCTTTCCTTCACCACGGAACAGACGGACGGATTCCATGTCACGTCCGAACGCGACAGATACGCAAACAGGTTGAACGCCGAGACCTCGTGCTCGAAGCCCGGTTCCGCATACACTTCCGGAGCATCCTGCGGCACATCGGCGAACATACGATTCACCGTGTAGCCGTCGGCATCCGTGCGCACCGGCGTATCCCCCGGCAACCCGACCATGCGTTTGGCGGTGACGCGCTTGCGGCCCACGGCGGCATCGTTGTCGCCGTTCTTGCTGCCCCATGGCGCACCCGTTTCCATCGGCGCCGCGAACGGATCGTAGCCCTCGTTCGTCCAGTCGCCGATCATCTCCTTAAAGATCCGCATCAGCTCGTCGGCCTTGAACCGCTCGATGAACGCGGTGCCGGAGCGCACGAAAGATTCGTTTGTGGCGCCGGCAAACATTTCTACCTCGCCGTAGTAGTTCGTGGTCCCGAACACCGCGTCGAAATTCACCGTCCCGTAGAAAAACCCCCAGGCCACATCGCGCATCAGCGCGCGCAGGAACACGTCGATGGCCAGTTGGTGCCGGCCGTTCGGCCAGGTGATATGGGCGAAATAGCCGTCGCGGCGGAACCCGAACGCGCCGGCGCGAAAGCTGCGGTAGCCGGTGCGGTTGTCCGCCGGATCGGTCGCGAACGCCGATTGCAATGGCAACCCGCGCGGGTTGGCGGGGCGCATCGGCGCGATGTCTTCGCTCATGGCCATGGTCGGTTCCTTCCGGCGTCGGTCGTCAGCTTTGGCAAATCTTCGCCCATTTGTGGACCGTTTCCGGCCCGTCGATGGTCTGAATCATCAGCGTCGCCGGGCGTGGAGCCTGAAAGCGATACGCGGCCCCTACCGGCAGCAATGCCATGTGCCCGCGCCGCAGCACGATGCGCCCCATTTTTTGCCCCGCCGGCAGGTCGTCCAGCCGCCGCGCCCCCTCGCTCTCCGGGTCCACGACGGCATCCGGATCGTCGAGTTTGACCAGATGCACTTCGATCTCGTGATCCAGCGACAGTGCAAACTCATCGTGCGCGCAGGTGTACCAGGGCGACACACCCTCCGCGCGAGCCACTTCGATAACGTACTCGAAATTCTTCGCCACGACGACGCGCTCGAACGGCAAAGATTTCGCGGCCACTTCAAACATGTTGGAAAACAGGTAGTTTTTGGCGCTGTCGTCGATGACGTTCACGCCACCCTTGGCGTATGCGTCGATCGAGCCAAACACGGTCGTATACTCGGACATCGTTTCTCGTTCCCTGGCCAACGTTCGTTCGGCGAACAAGCATTCTCTTTGCGAACACGATATGCCCGCGTGGCCCGGCCGGTCAAGGTCCGCGCTCAGTCCTTCATCGCCGCCGCCAGATAGTCCGGCAGCCCGCGCCCGGCTTCGCGCGGAAAATTGTTGCCCAGCACGATGGCGGTCATCCGGTCGATGCGGAATGCCCGGAAATCGCCGCGCAACTCGCACCACGCCGCCAGCGTCCACACGCCGCCCCAGAAGAACAGCCCCAGCGGGCGCACTGTCCGCTCGGTCAGCCCGCCCGTCTCCGTCGTGTAGCCGAACGCCACCCGCAAATTGCCGTCGATGGCCGCGTGCAGCCGGTCCAGATCGTGGCGAACCGCGTCGGAGGCGACGTGGCCGGGCGCGTACAGCCGCGTCCGGTCCATCCGCTCGCGCAGCGCAGGCGGCAGCACCGCCTCGATTTTCCGCAACGCCTCCTCGGCCGACGCCGCCAGTCGTGCGCCGCCCCAGGCCCGCGCCATCCGCGCGCCCAGGACGACGGCCTCGATCTCCGCCGCATCGAACATCAGCGGTGGCAGGTCGAAGCCGGCGCGCATCACGTAGCCGACGCCCGCCTCCCCCTCGATCGGCACGCCGGAGGCCAGCAGATCGCGCACGTCGCGATAGACGGTGCGCTCCGAGACCTCCAGCCGCTCCGCCAGCTTGCGCGCCGTCGTCAGCCGTCCTCCCCGCAGCAATTGCAGCAAGCGGAACAGCCGGTCGGCGCGCCGGCTCACGTCCCGTGCAGCCCGACGCGATTGCCCTCCGGGTCGAACACATGGACGAAGCTGCCCATCCCCGGCGGCAATTCCACTCGTGGCCCGGCAAACCGGCCGCCGGCCGCCTCCACCCGGTCAATCACCTCGTTCAGCCGCGTTCCGCAGTTCAGATAGACGATGCTGCCGGCCCCGCCCGGTTGCAGATGCGCCGCCTCGATCACGGCCCCGCCGACACCGGGTTCCGCGTACGGGAACACCGCCATACGCGGCCCGCCGAACTGTTCCACCCGCAGCTTGCCGGCGAGCAGCGCCTCGTAGAACGCCACCGTCTGCTCGAACGCCCGCGCCGGGATTTCGAACCACGCCACCGCCGAACCTTGTTTCTCGCTCATCGCCGTCCCTCCGTTCCCGCCGCACCAGCGCGGCACGGCAGGAACCTACCGGACCCCTCCTGACAGCATCGTGTCAGGAGACATCATGCGGGAGGCACGGGACTGCATGCGGCGGCCGTCGCGCGGGCCAGCACGATCATCCGCCGCGCCGCCACCCCCGCGCCGGCCACGTCGCTGGCCAGCCGCTCCATGATCGGGTTGGACAGCAGCGTCCGCATCGCCACATCCGCCGCGATGTCGGTGGCAACGACACTCGCCGCCGCGAACGCCACCCGGCGCAGCAGCGCCAGCGTCCCGAACAGGCCGGGCCGCAGCCCATGCATTTCCGCGATCTGCCGCACCAGCCGCACGCCGCGCCAGCCGACCAGCAGCCCGTCCAAAGCCGGCGAGGGCACCGCCGCCGCCGCCGAAAAAACTTGGATGGCCGCCGTCCTGCCCAGTGCATCCGCCCGCGCCCGCAGCGTCGCCACCGGCCCCGCGCGCAACAGGGCCAAAATCGCCGCCGGCTCGTCGGTCGCGCGGATCGCCTCGGCCAGCGCCGCACCCTCCGGCAGCGTCGCCAGCCACGCAAGGGCGGCAAGCTTCGCCTGCGCCGGATCGGCCAGCGCCGCATGCAGCCGGTCCACCCGGCGCAGCCCGACCAGCGCAAACAATTCGCGCCACGCCGCAAGGCCCAGCAGCCCGAAGCCGCCCAACGCCACCGCCAGCGTGAGCGACCCCAACACAGGCCCCCGCTCGAACTGGCTGGCGACGAAATTGCCCGCATCGAGGGCAGCAAACCCGGCCACCAGCACGGCCGCCCCGGCAGCGGCGAGGCCAACGCCGCTTGGCGGCGTCGGCGCCACAACCGGCACCGGCAACGCCTCCGGCTCCAGCCGCGAAATCTTTTGGTCTTCCAGTTCGAAGCGCGGTCGGATGCGGGTCTCGCTCACAGCACATCCTCCAGCAAAAATGTCAGCAGCGCGTCCAGCCCGATATGGGGCACGCCGCCGCGCCCGGCCAGCGCCAGCCGCATCGGCTCGAAATCCGGCAGCGCCAGGAACGGATGCGCCCAAAAATCGGCCCCTGGCGGCCGGTCCGGCACTTCACCGGGATAGGAGCGCCCGGCCCGCGCCTCACCCGCCACGCGCCCCCGCACGGCCGAGACCGGCCTTCCCTCCAGCGTCCACACCACATCCTCGGTGCAGCGCACCGACGCGATCGCGAACGCGCGAGACACCACGTCCGGCGTCTTCGTCAGGCTCGCAACCAGGTCGGCCAGATTGCCGCGCTGGCGGTCGGCGACATGGTCCGCCTTGCTGGCAGCGAATGCCACCCTCCCGATGCCGCCGAACCACCAGGGCAGCATCGCGGCCAGCCACCCCGCCGCACCGCCCCGCCAGCGCAACGCCTTGGCCACCGCCCGCAGCGACGCCGCCGCGTCCGCGAACGCATCCGCCCCGGCATGCAGCGCTGACAGCAGATCGGCCAGCACCACCAGCCGATCCACGGCCCCGAACGCCGGCGCCACCAGATCGGCCCGAATTTGCGTCCGATACCGCTCGTACCGGTCGCGCAGCAGCCCCGCCAGCGGTCCCGCGCCGTCCATCGGAAAGAACGCCATCCAGGGCGGCGCCGGCCCCGGGGCAGGCATCAGGAACCGGCCGGGTTGCAGGAACGACAGCCCGGCGACCCGCAGCCGCCTGAGCGCGTCGGCATAAAGCCGGTGCCCGGCGTCCGCCAGCGCGTCGCCCGCCGCCGCGCCGGCCGGCAGGCCGCGCACGAACGCCAGAAAATCCCGCGCCTCCGCCCGCCCCTCCAGCCGCACCAGCGTCGCCGCCGACCATTGGGCAAAATCCTGGCCGAGCAAGGGTAGGTCCAGCAGCCACTCGCCCGGATAGTCCAAAAATTCCAGCCGCACCCGCCGCGCCGGCAGATTGGCCGCGATGCCGGACCAGCCGATGTCCAGATCGAGTGCGAGCAGCGACACCGCCCCTGTCCTGCCCGGCCAGTGCGGCGGGTCGGCGGCCAGCGCCGCGAGGTGCGCCCCGTAGTCGAAGCGCGGTAGCCCCTCCACCCCCGCCGGCGCCACCGCCACGCGAAACTGGCGGCCACCGAGACGGGCGGCCAGCGCGGGCAGCGTCCCGACACCGGCGCCG
>CAJCJG010000019.1 GCA_903970625.1 Solirubrobacterales bacterium 70-9
GGGCGGGCGGCTCCTGGATTCCGGCTTTCGCCGGAATGACGAACGTGGAGCGTTTATTCTCTCGCAATCCCAAAGTACCCGCCGCCTCGCCCCGCGCGCGCGGCCCCCGCTCCCCGCCGATCCTGCGGCCTTGCAAATCCGACCAAAAATTTTCGACCTGGGAAAAGCCGGCGCCTTGGCGTGCCCATAATGTTACGATATCAAAACAATAACGCCGGCCCACCAGCGGCAGTCTAGCTTCCTTACCTCAAAAACCCGCCATCGAACGGCACCGACACGCTGCCGCCGCCCACATCCGAAATCGTCAACGTGCCTCCGCCCACCACAATGTCCGCAACCTCCGTCCATCCCACCGGCGCCGGGATCGCGCCGAACGCATAGCGAATGCCGATGTCCGCGTTCGGATCGAGCGTGATGGCGGTCCGGTAGCCCGCCGCCGTCAGATCGTTCGGCGCGATCGACGCGCGATGGCCCTCGCCGAAATACGCGCACGATTCCTCGATGCCGAGCACGGCCAAATGCCGCGACAGCCACGGCGCGTAATCGCGCCCGCCGTTGCTGTGCCACAGCGATGTCTGGCACAGCACGCGCGCGTCCTTGACGGCGAAGAACAGAAACCCGTCGGCGCTCGCCAGCGCCGCCGACCAGCCGATCGTGGCCTCGGGCGGGTCGAACAGACTGACGAAATCCTCGTGCCGCTCGGCGTACGGATAGAATCGGGCATCCACCGTGCGCCCATCGGCCAGTTTCACCGCCGACAGATCGGCAAACCGCTGCGGATGCAGCAGGATCGAGCGGCCCCGCGCCGGATCGGTCTCCTGCGCGTTCGGCGGCGTGGCGCCGAAATCCTTCTTTGAGAACGACAGCCGCACACCACCCGGTACATGCAGCATCGCGTGATGTGCCACCGGCACCGCGCCGCTGCCGCCGCTGAACACATGGCGTTGATACACCACCGGATGTCCCGGCCGCAGCACGATCTCCTTGCTGAGCGCCGCGCCCATGATCCGCTCGCCAAGATCGAACACGGCGGTCAGCGACCCGTCCGCACCGGCCACGGACGCGCGGTGCGACCATGGCCCGTTGGCCGCCCAGCCGTGCCCCGGTGCCGGCTCGATATCGGATTTGCAGAAAGGCGCGCAGAAGAAATCCCCGGCCAGCCCCGCCAGATGTGGCGGCGTGCCCTCCGGGATGTCGGCCGGCGTGTCGATCCACGGCGCCCGATGCAGCGGATGCAGCGTGCGCCCGTCGCGCGTGATGGCCACGTCGTCGAACAGCCCGCCCAGCGGGTTGAACACGACGGAAATGCCTTCGGCGGCAAGCGTCTGCATCAAACCTCCTCCACCCGGCCGGAGGCCAGCAGCGCGCGCATCCAGTCCGGCAATTCCATGCCGCCTTTGACCTTGGCGTCCATGCTCGCCTCGGCCGCCTTCACGTCCACCAACCGCGCCAGCACGGCATGCGCCTCGGCCAGCGGCACGATCGCCACGCCGTCCCGGTCGGCGACCACGATGTCGCCGGAGGCCACGGCGACCCCACCCAGCACCACCGGCAGCCCCACCGTCCCCGGCCCGTTGCGCACCGGCGAGTTCGCCGTCAGCCCCGCGCAATAGACCGGCAGCCCCACGTCCAGAATGCCGACCAGATCGCGCACCAGCCCGTCTGTCACGAACCCCGCGACACCCCGGTTGCGGGCCATGCCCAAAACCAGATCGCCGGTGATCGCCGTTTCCATGAATGCATCGGTGGCGGCCAGGATGATGTCGCCCTTGCGCGCCGCCTCCAGCGCCCCGAACAGCGCCAGATTGTCCGCCGGCCCCGCGTGGCAGGTCAGCGCCGTGCCGACCATCACCGTGCTGGGCGGCACCAGCGGTTTGATGCGGTAATCCAGGCACCCGCGCCCGCCCATGCAATCGACGACAAACCCGGTCGGCACGCCCGCGAACCCGGCCAGCACCGCCTCGGACGGCCGCTCGAACCCACGCCGGATTCTTAAAACTGGCGGATCGGTGATCATGTGCTTTTTCTCCCCAGGGGGGAGCCTAGCGCACGCCCGCGCGAGCCGTCACGCCCGCCGCTCAGGCGTTCTTGGCGATGAACGCCTTGATCTGCGGCGCGACTTCGGTGCGGAAGCGCCGGCCGTTGAACAGACCATAGTGGCCGACGCCGGCCTGCTCGATATGCTGCTTCTTGTCGTCGGAAAGATTCGGCATCAGCGCGTGCGCCGCGCGCGTCTGGCCGATGCCGGAAATGTCGTCGCGCTCGCCCTCGATGGTCAGCGTTGCCGTCCTTGTGTTGGCAGCGGGTTCGACCTGCTCGCCCCGCACCGTCAGCAGCCCGCGCGGCAGCAGATGTTCGCGGAACACCGCCTCGATCGTCTGCAAGTAGAACGAGGCGTTCAGGTCCATGACGGAGCGATATTCTCCGTAGAACGCCCGCTTGGAGGCCAATGAGTCGTCGTCGCCCTGCACCAGATGCTCGAACATCTGCCAGTGGGCTTCGACATGCCGGTCCAGATTCATCGAGAGGAACCCGGCCAGTTGCAGGAAACCCGGATAAACCTGGCGCAAAAAGCCGGCATTGCCGAACGGCACGCGATGGATCGTGTTGGCGCGGAACCAGTCCATATCGTGCTGCTTGGCGAAGTCGTTGACCGCCGTCGGCCCCTCGCGGGTGTCGATCGGCCCGCCGATGAGCGTCATGGAGCGGGGTGCCGCCTCCGACTCGCGCGCATTCATCAACGCCACGGCCGCCAGCACCGGCACCGCCGGTTGGCAGACCGCGATCACATGCGTGTCCGGTCCCAGGATACGAATGAAATCGCTCACATAATCGACGTAATCGTCGAAATCGAAATCCGCCGCCATCACCGGCACGTCGCGCGCGTTGTGCCAGTCGGTGATGTAAACGTCGTGGTCGGGCAGGAACGCCTCGACCGTGCCGCGCAACAACGTCGCGAAATGGCCGGACATCGGCGCCACCATCAGCACCTTCGGCGCACCCTCAACCCCCACACGCCGAAAATGCACCAGATCGCCCCAGGTGCGGCTTTGCACGACATGTTCGACGACCGGCACCGTCTGCCCGGCGACAATGGTTTGGGTATGGCCGAACGCGGGCTTGCCGAACGCGCGGGTGGAATGTTCGAAACTGTCCAGCGCCGCAACCGCGAGGCGCCCCATCGGCGTCGGCCGCAATGGGTTGAACGGCGCGTCCATCAACGACAGTGCGCCATGCGCAAACATCCGCATAGGGGCCAAAGTCGCGCGCTGCATTTCGTAGAACTGATAGAGCATTTACATTATCCCGAAACAATCGCCGCCGCCCGAAGCAACTGCCCAGGGTGATTTGCCAGACAAGTCTTTCCCGAACCTACTCCACCACGCAAGCGCGAGATGCGGCATTCGGCGCCGCTCGTTGCACGCCTGGCATGTGCGCCAAGCGGACTAAATGTTCATCATGCGAACATCAGCGACGGGCCAGCGCCAGCACGATCTCGACGGCGATCAATAAAAGGATCGCCGCCTCCATAAGTTCCGCCCGGCTGCTGCTCGCCTCGTCATACAGGGCGGTGTAAGTGTCTCGAATAATGGCGAGTTTCCGGTCCACGGCGGCACTCACCGACGGCACGCGAAACAGTTCCAGCGCGGCCGTATAGATGCGGGCCAGATACACGTCTTCCGTGACCTGAAGCGCGTTGTCGATCTTTTCCGTCAATTCGGTCACTTCGGCGACCAGAGTGTACAAACGGCGGGCGAGGCCAGCGTAACGACGCGCTGCAAGAACGTTCAGCCCGCGTCTGGTTTTTTCTACCAGGTCGTACATGCGCGGCAGTTCGTCATCCAAAAGCTCGTCGTAATACCGCATTTCCAGAAGCTGCGCGTTGGCGACTTCCAGCACGTCGGCCACGTCGGAGTCGCCGCGCGGCTCGTAGATGAACGCCCGGTCCCAGGTCAGGACCACCAGATCGTCCCTGTAGTAGGAAAACCGAGACCGCAACAAATCCGCCCGCGCCCCGTCCGACAATTTCCGTTGTTCGCCCGACAGAAGGGGCACCAAATCGACGGCCTGCAACAGATCCTCGGCCGTCATTCCTGGCCCCGCGAAAGCCTGCACGACCCCGATGAGATAGTCCTCCTGCAAGCCGGACGGGTTCGGCCGCTCCAGCGCCGCCCCCACCACGCCGGTCAGGTGCGCGAGCAACAGGTCCCATGGCGCTGCCCCCGCCGCCGGTCCCACGGCACGGTCCAACGCATTGAGAAGCCCGACATAATCGTCCCACCCGAGGCCCGAGACGGCCAACCGAAGCGCGATGCTGGCCGCCCCGAACGCATACAGGCGCGCCGTCGCATCCGCCTGCACGGTCGTGGCGCCGAGGGTCAGCGTCACCGGCCCCAGCACGATCCCCAGCGGCGGCTCCCCGAACGCCATCGCCTTCGGCGCCGTACCCGTCAGCCGCGACCGCGCAGCCCGCCCGGCGGCATGGCCCGCCCACAATGTTTCCGCCCGTTTGAGGTCGATGGCATTGGCGATATCGAACAGTTTCAATGCCAAAATGTGGCCAGCCGCGACGGTCAGGTCGGGCATGACTGCTCATCCAACCACGCCAGTACGCCGGCTCCGGCGGCACTGCCGGTGCTCAGGCAGGCTTGCAGCAGATAGCCGCCTGTCGGCGCCTCCCAATCCAGCATCTCGCCCGCCACGAACACGCCCGGACGCCGCCGCAGCATCAGCCGCGCATCCACCTCGTCCCACGCGACGCCGCCGGCCGTCGAAATCGCCCGCTCCAGCGGTTTTGCCCCCAGCAAACGGACCGGCACCGCTTTGATCAGGCTGCAAAGATCGTCCGACGCCCCGCCGTGCAACGCCTCCTGCACCAGCCCGACCCCGACCGGCGCCAGCCCGGCCGCCTTACGTAGGAACGTGGACAGCGACGCACTGCCCCGCGGCCGTGCCAGCCGCACGGCCAACGCCGCGTGCGACAAATCCGGCCGCAGGTCGATATGCACGACCACCTCGCCCAGCGCGTCCCGCAGCGGCGCCGACAGGGCGTATACCGCCCCGCCCTCGATCCCATCCCGCGTCGCCACCGCCTCGCCCCGAACCGTCCGGCCCGCGAACGTCAACGCGATCCGCTTCAGCGGCTCGCCCGCGAATTTTTGGCGGAAACGCTCCGACCATGGCACGACAAACCCCATGTTGGCCGGCCGCAACGGCGCCATCGCGATTCCCGTCAGCCTCGATACCCAGGCCCCGTCTGACCCCAGTTTCGGCCAGGACGCGCCACCGAGCGCCAAAACGGTCGCGGCCGGCGCGAGGGTTCGCTCCCCGTCCGGCGTTGCGAACCGCAGCGCATCGCCGTCCCAACCCAGCCAACACCATCGCAGCCGCGAGACGACGCCCAGGGTGCCCAACCGCCCCAGCCATGCCCGCAGCAACGGCGACGCCTTCATCGCAACCGGAAACACCCGCCCGCTCGACCCGACGAAGGTCGGCTGCCCCAGGCCCTCGCACCACGCAATCGCCGCCGCCGGCGAAAACGCTTCCAGCAGCGGCGCCAGCCGGTCGCGCGCCGAGCCGTAGTTCGCGAAAAACGCCGGCACCGGCTCGCTGTGCGTCAAATTCAACCCGCCGCGACCGGCCATCAGGAGTTTGCGCCCCAGCGACGGCATCCGGTCGATGACGGTCACGCTCACGCCCGCCCGCGCGATGGTCTCGGCCGCCATCAGCCCCGCCGGTCCGCCGCCGATGACGGCGACGGTGGTCTCTGCATGCGTCATCCCCGGCTTATAGCAGCCGAGCGCGACCGCACCCCGTCAGACCGCGCGGGGCAGATGCCAGCCAGCCATGCCCAGCACCCGATCCGCCAATACCATCGCCTCCCGCCGATAGGCGATCAGGATGAAGGCGGAACACACCCACACTTCGCAGGCCTCGGTGAACAGCTTCGCCCCGTCGTGATACGGGTCGATGCCCAACGGACTGACCGTGTGAAAGAAGATCGCGCCGCTCATAATTCCCAGGCACAATGCCGCGCCGGGAATCCGCGTCCACGGCAGCACGACCAGAATGGAGCCGATAATCTCCATCGTCCCCACGCCGAGGCGAAACGGCTTTTCGTAGCCGTGAATGCCGACCCAGTCCGACAGCACTGTGAACAGCCAGACCGAGCCGGGATTGCCGGTCAATTTATATTGCTCGTACCACAGCAGAATGCCGGCGATGAACAGCGCGGCAGGCCAGGTCAGCAGTTTCAGGATGCGGTCCATGTGTGTGTCCCTCGTATCCGGCCGGCGTGGTTGCCGGTGCGTGCGATGGGGACGCGCGACCGCGCCCTGCGTTACGAGCGATTGAACGCGATCCTCCCAACGCTCATGTGCGGGGGCAGGGAGGAGCCTATGAGCGATAGCAAAACCATCGACGAAGCCGCATGGCGCGCCCGCCTGACGCCCGAGCAATTCCGCGTGCTGCGCCAGCACGGGACCGAGCGTCCCGGCACCAGCAAGTTGAACGCCGAAAAGCGCCCCGGCATTTTCGTCTGCGCCGGCTGCGGCGCGGAGCTGTTCGATGCGGACACGAAATTCGAAAGCGGCACCGGCTGGCCCAGCTTCTTCGCCCCGCTGGAGGGCGCGGTCGGCACCACGAAGGACAGAAGCCTGTTCATGACCCGCACGGAAGTCCACTGCGCAAGCTGCGGCGGCCATCTCGGCCATGTCTTCCCGGACGGGCCGCGCCCGACCGGCCTGCGCTACTGCATGAACGGCGTGGCGATGCGTTTCGAGCCGGCGGCCTAGGCTTTCGGCGCGCTGGATTTCAGCGGCAAATCGCGCATGCCGAAGCAGAACAGCAACCCCAAAGCCGCCAGAGCCGCGCAGGCCAGGAACGAGACGTGGAACGCGCCGCTCAGCGCCCCCAGCGCCTGCTGCTTCAAGGCGTCCGGCAGCGTCACCTGCACGCCCTCGTGCCCGCGCAGCGCGCCGAGATCGACCGTCATCGTGGCGCCCGAACCGGCCAGACCGGCCGCATAGCGCGCGGCCAGCAAGGTGCCGACCAGCGTGCTGCCCAGCGCCGCCCCCATCGAGCGCAGGAACAGGAACGTGCCGGTCGCCACGCCCACGTCCCGCCGCTCCGCCGCGTTCTGCACGATCACGAGGTTGGATGGCATCGTGATGCCGATGCCGAACCCGACCAGCAGCATGTCCAGCACCGTGACGACATGGCTGCTCGTTGCTCCCAGAAACGCCAACAGGGCAAATCCGACGATCGACAATGTCAGCCCCGCCAGCACGATCCCCTTCACCTTGCCAAGCCGTCGCGCCAGTTGCCCGGCCGTGAACGCGCCGACCACGTTCGCGGCCAAAAACGGCACGATCAGCGTGCCGCTGGCGGCCGCATCCGCCCCCCGCTCCAACTGGAAGAACAGCGGCAGCAAGAACGTGCCGCCAAACATCGCCGCCGAGGTCAACGCCGCGATCACGACGCCGCGCGTAAACACCGAGTTCGCGAACAGCCGAGGCGGCAGCAACGGGTCCGCATTGCGCCGCTCCCACACGATGAACACCGCCAGCAACACCAGCGAGACCAAAATCAGCCCGATGACCTGCGGCGAAACCCACTCGTATTCGATGCCGCCCCAGCTCATCACCAGCAGAATGCCGGTCACGCACAGCGTCAGCAACGCCGCGCCAAAATAGTCGATCTTCGCCGGAATCGGCCGCACCTTCAGCATCTTGAGCGCCCGGCTGCTGAGCACGAACGCCGCTACACCGATGGGCAGATTGATCCAGAAAATCCACCGCCAGGAAAAATCGTCGGTGATCCAGCCGCCCAGGATCGGGCCGGCGACGCTGGCCACGCCCCAGGTTCCCGCCATGTAGGCCTGGTATTTGCCGCGCTCGCGCGGCGCCACCACGTCCGCGATGCAGGCCTGCGCCATCGCCATCAGCCCCGCGCCGCCGCAGCCCTGCAACGCGCGAAACGCGATCAACTGCCACAGGCTTTGCGACATCGCGCACAGCGCCGACGCCACAACGAACAGCGCAATGGCCGGCAACAACAAAGCCCGCCGGCCGTAAATATCGGACAGGCGCCCATAGATCGGCGTCGCCGCCGTCGAAGTCAGCAGATAGGCCGACACGATCCAGGACAAATGGCCGAACCCGTGCAGATCGGCTGCAATGGCCGGCACGGCCGGCACGACCACCGTCTGGTCGATGGCGGCAAGTAGAATACACAACAACACACCGGTGATGACGCGCAGGATTTGCCGATGGGTAAAATTCGGCAACGCATCGAGCGAAGGCGCATCGAGCAGGGTCGTGGGTGCGGCGTCCATATGTTCGGTCATACTCCACGCCGGCCGTCCGGGTGTCCCGCTTATGGGGCATGAGGGACGTGCGTACGCAACGGGGCAAAACGGCGGTTTTTCCGCGTTGCCGGGCGGGATAAAGGCCAATGTCCTTGCCACAGTCGGGAGTGTGCCATGCCAACCATTGCCATCGTTGGGTCGGGCGCCATGGGCAGCGGCGTCGGCCGCCGCTTGACCGAACATGGCGCCCGCGTGCTGACGTTGCTCGACGGGCGGAGCGAAAGATCGGCGGCGCGGGCGGCGGCGGCCGGCATGGTCGCGGCGTCGCTGCCGGAGATCGCCGCCGCAGACGCGGTGCTGTCCATCGTGCCGCCCGCCGAGGCGGTCGCCGTCGCACGCCTGCTTGCCCCGGCGATGGGGCGTGGCATGTTCGTCGATTGCAACGCGATCAACCCGGCGACGATGCAGGCGGTGGCCGACGCGCTGGCGGAAAGTGGCTGCGCGGTGCTGGACGGCTGCCTGATCGGCCTGCCCCCCGTCCCCGGCGGCAGCGCCCCGCGCCTCTATATCAGCGGCGACCCCGACCACCGCTCGGACATTCTGGACGGCCTGGGCCTGCCGCTGCGCCGGATGGAGGGGCCTTTGGGCGCTGCCTCGGCCCTCAAGATGGTGTTCGCCGGCATCAACAAGGGGATGACGGCTTTGGGTGCAGCGATGCTGTTGGCCGCCGACCGCGCCGGCTGCGCCCCGGACCTCCGCCGCGAACTGTCCGAAAGCCTGCCGGCTGTGCTGGCGCGGTTCTCGCAGGCGATCCCGGACATGTATCCGAAAGCATATCGCTGGGTGGCGGAAATGCAGGAAATTTCCGAATTCCTGGGTCCGGACGATCCGGCCTCGGCGATGTTCGCGGCGGCGGCGGCGGTGTTCGCGAAGGTGGCGGAGGATGTTGCGGGACAGGGGGAGGTGACGGGGGTGTTGGATCGGGTGTTGGGGGGATAGCGGCAAGGTTGGGGTCCAGGCGTCTCGGCGGCGTCGAATACCCTTGGCCGTCGGATGCACAATGAGTTTACCGAACGGTTTGAGCGTTCGCTGACATATGAATGCATGAATGTCGCCGACAGACGGAATGCAATCTGCACATCGATCCGAGCCGCGGGACCAATGCACCGAACCGGGACCGCCTTATCCAAACGGTTCTTCCATCAAGGGGGCGTGTAACATGAAATCTTACTCCCAGCTTGGAGAAGATGTTTATTGCTTTCAAAATTTCATGAATATCCCACGACATGATGCGGTACTGTTCGAAGTTGGCGCCTATGATGGACGGACCTATTCGAACACGATCGCGCTTGAGCAATTCAATGACTGCAAGTGTGTTCTGATCGAACCATCCCCGATCAACATAAAAAAAATATACATGACCAGACCGAAGGCTTTTATCCACAATTTGGCAATCATGGCGAATTTCGGAGTGTGTGAATTTGTAGGCGATGCGACTGTTTCTGGCATACAAAGCGAACTGACGGACGAATACGTCAAAACCTGGAATCTTGAAAAATTTCGCAAATATAATGTCCTCAGCGCACCTCTCAGCATTATTACGGAAATCGAGAAGGTGGAATATATCGACTTTATATCAATCGACGTTCAGGGCGCCGAATTTTTTGTTTTAAGTTCGATGAACTGGAAAATCCCCATGGGCGTGATTTGTATCGAACTGGAAGGCCAGCGCCCTGAATACGACGAAGCATGTCGGGGAATTCTAAAGGGCCTGGGCTATCACTTCAAAGGAAAACTGCATATAAGTGAATTTTGGTATAAACCGGATTATTTCCGAACAGAACTGCTGTTTGATTCCGCCCAGAAACTGCATCCATTTGACTCGTTCGAACATCTTCATTTCAGTGAGGGGTGGCGGGCTAGACTCCGGGACAATTTCTATTAAGGGCGGCACACTCCGGGTCGATTGCCGCCATCGCCGGCAAACCGCCCGAAACTCGCCTATCACTGCTCATGGGGGCCGGCACAGCCAGAGCGGAACCATATGTGTTGCGACGATTTGTATAGCGTTGGCCGCGCTCGCGGCCGGCACCGCGAATTTTCTGGCCTATACCGCTCAACGCACAGACCGGTTCAATGACACATCGGCATTCTCTTTCGTTTACGCCGCACGACCCCACCCGAGTGACGGAGTGTGATATCGTGACCACCGCCCGGCCGCCGGAAGCAGCCACGACGGCAAAGATAAATGATAGTGTTCCGGAGCTCAGCCTGGAAGAAGCAGCCAATTCCCAAATAGTAAGCTATATGAATGATTTTAAGAGAGATCAAAAATCGAATAAAATGATGTCCTACCGCATCGATGAAGGCGATGGTCGAAAAATTGACGCGCATGTTGATTTTGGAAACACCGTTAGCGAGCCGGTCGCCGGCCAATATTTCTCCTTCGGCAAGAACTCAGTGGCTTTTAGCAATCATATCATTCCCAATTGCCTCCTCGATGCACCCACGCTGTTGATATTCAGCACTCATGGCGTGTTGCCTGCGTCCCGATATCTTGCCTATGAGGACACCAAGGCGCCACTGGCAACGAACCGACCGGTCGCGCGGGCGCTTCATCGTACGAAATCGGCCCTCGGCTTCAACCGAGGGTACAGAAATTACTATCATTGGATGCTACAATGTCTGCCAGCTATATATTCATACTTTCAGGAGTGTGTTCCGGCGGAGGAACTGGTAATTCTGGTTCCTCATTTGAATCGGGTCCAACAGAGATCAATAGATCTACTCTCTTGCGTCAAGAAGGATAATTTTATTGATCCAAAATTTCAATACGTATTTGGGGAACTCCGCTATTCCGATTTTCTGAGCGGGGTATCGTCGTATTGTCCGTCTCCTTTGATAAAAACGATGGCTCGCCAAATGATGTCGACCATAGACACGCAGCCTCGCCGGGGACAGGGGGAGGTCATATATGTTTCAAGAGTCGACACAAAGAATCGAATAATGGTGAATGAAAAAGATCTGATCGCAAAATTAACCGAGTCCGGCATAGATATAGTCACGCTGGATGGCTTGGATCTCGATCAACAAATCGACATATTTCGCAATGCGAAGCTCGTTATCGGGCCGCATGGCGCAGGTTTGACAAATATTATATTTTCCCCCGAAGGGTCGATTTTATACGAATTGTTTCCTCGACATTATATCAATAGCTGCTACGGCGAAGTCGCGTTCTCCTGCGGCATTCATTATTGGGTCGATATATTCGAAACGCTGGCAGGGAGCGACGCCGGCCATCATCAGCGCGAATGGACAGTGGATATCGGCTACGTCGTGGCGCGAATAGACGAGATCCGTCAGTACCACGATATTTGATCGGAGAGACAAGCCTGCGTGGGCCTCTGCGCCTCGCCCCAAAAAAATCCACGTCGGCCTCAACATTGCCCTTGCCCTGCATACGTCATTTATATTAACATGACGATGTGAACAATCTTGCACCCCGCTCCCCGGACGAAAGGCTGACCGACCTGAGTCTCATGCTCGGCCGGGGCGCGGATGCGTGCGACAAAAGCTTCTGGCTCCTCACACCGCTGATGGCGCTGATCGCCACCTGGCTTCGGGACATGGCCGAAAGTCTGGCCACCCTCGCCGCCTTGATCCGGGACGGCAAGCTTCTCCCGCAACAAGCCCCGGCCCCCCGCCACGGCACCAGCCGCCCGGCCGGCAAGCCGAGCCAGCGGACCAATCGCTCCTCCACCCAGGCGCGGCCGATGTCGGCAGCGGCGACGACCGCCCAAGTGCGCTCCCCGCACGCGGAGCAACCGGCATCCTCCCAGCCCCCGCCGGCACCCCAAAACCCCCGAACCACCGCCGGAGTGGCCGCTCCCCTGCGTCGCCGCCACGCCCTGGCCCAGAGGGCACCCCCACCGAAAAACGGCCCAATCCAAGCCGGCGCCTTGGCATGTCCTAAATGTTGCTATTTCGTAACAATATGAAAAACATCGCCGGTTTCTGCCGCGAGTGTGAACTGTTTCAATCGGACGAGGCATTATCATTCGACAGCGGGCGATCCATCTGAAGGGAGAGCAGGGATGGCAGTGTCCGCTCGGGAGCCGTGGCCCCCGCACTGTGCGGTGCCTGCGACACCACGCTTGGAGAGAGACAATGAACAAGCTTCTTGCGACCACGGCGGCCGCGGCCGTGCTGATGTTTTCGGCCGGCGCGTTCGCCGACGACGCGGGCGTGAAGCCGTGCCTGCCGGGCCAGGTGGCATCGCGCGCCGGCACCAACGACGCGGGCGCGAACTCGCAACTGGCGGCCAAAGCCGGCAACAACGACGCGGGGGCCAATCCGCAACTGGCGGCGAAAGCCGGCAAGAACGACGCGAGTGCCAACCCGCAACTGGCCGCCAAGGCCGGCAACAACGACGCGGGTGCCAATCCGCAGTTGGCCGCCAAAGCCGGCAAGAACGACGCGGGGGCCAACCCGCAACTGGCCGCCAAGGCCGGCAACAACGACGCCGGCGCCAGCCCGCAACTGGCGGCGAAAGCCGGCAACAACGATGCCGGTGCCAATCCGCAGTTGGCGGCCTCGCCCGTCTGCCAGTAGCCGACCGACCGTTTGCCGCCGACCGAACCGCCGGGCGCGCCTTGCCCGGCGGTTTTGCGTCGTGGCATCGTGACTGAATGAACCCGACCCTGCTCGCCGCCTCCTTCGCCGCCGGTGCGGCCTACACGCTCACGCCCGGCCCCGGCTTCGTGGCCCTGCTCGGCATCGGCGCGGCACAGGGAAGGCGGGCCGGGGCGGGCTTCATTTTCGGGCATCTGGCGGGCGACGTTCTGTGGTCGTCGCTGGCGTTGCTCGCCATCGTCGGCGCGCATGCCGTCGGGCCGCTGGTGTTCGACGTGCTGGGATTGGCGTGCGGCCTGTATCTGGCGTGGCTCGGCGCCAAGGCGGTCGGTGCGCGGCGGCGGGCGGTGGGCGCTCCGGTGGCGATCGTGCGCCGGCCGCTGCTGCGCGGCATGGCGTTCGGCCTGACCAACCCGAAGGGCTATCCGGTCGCGGTGGCGACGTTCACGGCATTGCTGGCCGGGCACGCGGCCGATTTGGGCTGGGCGTCGCTGCCGCCCCTGTTGGCGGCGGCGTGCGTCGGGTTTCTGACGGGCGACATGGTGCTGGTCTGGATCGCGGGCGCGGGCAGCGTGCGCCGCGTTTATCAGCGGCACGAGGTCTGGATCGTGCGCGCCGCCGGCCTGGTGTTTCTGGGGTTTGCCGGCGCCGCACTGGCCGGGGCCATGCCGGGCCTGCGGCGGGCGATGTCCCGCTGACCATGCCGCCCGGATTTTGGGAGACGCTGCTGGCGCTGGCCAGCGCGTTCGGCCTCGGCACGCTCATCGGGCTGGAGCGGCAGTGGCGCCAGCGATCCGCCGGGATGCGCACGACGGTGCTGGTCGCCATCGGCTCGGCCGCGTTCGCCGATCTCGGCCACCGGCTGCTGGCGGCGGACGGTGCCACGCGGCTGATCGGCTACGTGATCTCCGGCATCGGCTTCCTTGGCGCGGGCGTGATCCTGAAGGACGGCGCCAACATTCGCGGCCTGAACACGGCGGCGACGCTCTGGTGCGCGGCCGCCGTCGGCACATTCTGCGGCAGCGGACTGGCCGGCGAGGCGGCGGTGCTGTGCGTCTTCGTGCTGGGCGCCAACACCGCGCTGCGGCCGTTGGTCGATCTGGTCAACCGCCGCCCGCTCGCGGCGATGGGGACGGAGGCTCATTACCGCGTCCACGCCATCTGCGACATCGACGCGGTCCCCGACGTGCGCGATCTGATGACGGCGCTCCTGGAGGACGCGCACTACCCGGTGCGCGAGATCGCCACCTTGTCCGAGGCGGACCAGCGGGTGGAACTGGCGGCCTCGCTGGTGCCGACGACCGCCAAACCGGCGGACCTCGATTCGGTGGTGACGGGGCTGGAGCGGTCGGGAAAGGTGCGCAGCGCGACCTGGACGGTCAGCGCCGAGCCGTGACGGGGTGGCCGAGTGCCGCGGGCCGCGCTAGGCTCGCGCGAAATCGGAGGGAACCCCATGCTCATCGGCATCAACCCCATCCTCACGCCCGACCTGTTGCACGCGCTGGCCGACATGGGCCACGGCGACAGCATCGTGCTGGTGGACGCGAACTACCCCGGCTCGCGCGGCAAACGGACGCTGGATTTGGCCGGCGTGAACGTGGTGCGGGCGCTGCGGGCGGTGCTGTCGCTGCTGCCGCTCGACACGTTCATCCCGCACCCGGCGCAGGTGATGGAAGTCGTCGGCGACCCGGGCGCGGTGCCGCCGGTGTTCGCCGAGATGAACGAGGTGCTGGTGGCCGGCGGCAACAAGCCGGCGCAGCCTGTCGAGCGGTTCGCGTTCTACGCGGCGGCGGAGGGGGCGTATGCGATCGTGCGCACCGGGGAGCGGCGTTTCTACGGCAACATCATCCTGACCAAAGGCGTGATTGCCCCGCCGGCCGAGGAGGCACGTCGATGAGCGCCGCACGGTTCAAGCCGCACGGCCCGCTGGGCATGGGCGGGGCCCCGCTGGGCAATCTGTTCACGGCGATCCCGGACGATCTGGCGACCGGCGCGATCGTGGCCGCGTGGGACGCGGGGGTGCGGCATTTCGACACCGCACCGCATTACGGCGCCGGCCTGTCGGAGCATCGGATCGGCGCCGCGCTGCGCCACCACAAGCGCGGCGACTACACCCTGTCCACCAAGGTCGGACGGTTGTTGGAGCCGGCGGCGGAAGTGCCGGAGATCGCCGACAATTTCCAGCATGGGCTGAGCTTCACCCGCAAGCTGGACTACAGCTACGACGGCGCGATGCGCTCCATCGAGGACAGTTTGCAGCGACTGGGGCTGCCGAGCATCGACATCGTGTACATCCACGATTGCGGCGAGGACTGGCTCGGGGCCGCGTGGCGCGAGCAGTTTGATGTCGCGATGGCCGGGGCCGCGCGGGCGCTGACCAAATTGCGCGAGGAAGGCGTGATCAAGGCGTGGGGTTTCGGCGTCAACGTCGTCGAGCCTTGCATCCTCGCGCTGGAGCGGTCGGACCCGGACATTTTTCTGGTCGCGGGGCGGTACACGCTGCTGGACCACACGGCATTGAAGGAGCTGCTGCCGAAATGCGAGGCGCGGGGCGCGCGGGCGGTGATCGGTGGGCCGTACAATTCGGGCATCCTGGCCGGCGGCACGACGTTCAACTACGAGGCGGCGCCGCCCGATCTGGTGGCGCGCGCGAAAGCCATCGGGGCAGTGTGTGCGCGCTACGGCGTCGATCTGAAGGCGGCGGCGTTGCAGTTCGTGGTGGCCCATCCGGCGGTGGTGGCCGCCATCCCTGGTCCGCGGACGGCGCAGGAAGTGACGCAGAACGCGGCGGCGATGGCGCAAAAAATTCCGCTGGATGTGTGGGCCGAACTGAAGGCCGAAAAGCTGCTGCCGGCGGAGGCGCCGACGCCGACAGAGTAGGTCCGACGGTCAGGCCGGGCGGCTTTTGGAGACCGCGAGCACGCCGATGATGATCAGGCCGGTGATGACGTAGCGAAGCCCGGCGCCGACGCCCAACACGTTGAGCATCGTGACGATCAGATAGAGGAACAGCGAGGCGCTCCAAACGCCCGCCACGGTGGCCTGCCCGCCGGAGATGGCGGTGCCGCCCAGCACCACCACCGCGATCGACATGAGCAAGAAATCCTCGGCCATGTTCAGCGAGGCGCCGCCGGAATAGGCGGCGAGTAGCAGCCCGGCCACGGAGGCGAGCACGGAGGAGACGAGATAGACCGCCGCCATCGTCCTTGGGATGCGCACGCCGGCGAGATAGGCGGCGCGGGCGTTCTGCCCGATGGCCAGCACCGACCGGCCGAAGCTGGAGCGCGCGAGGACGAACGCCACTACGCCGGCCACGGCCAGGAACAGCAGCGCGATCACCGGGACGCCGAGCACGCGCGCGAGGCTGAATTGCAGCAGCAGCGGCGCGGGCTTGGCCGTCGAACCGCGCGAGTAGGCAATCGTCATCGACTGCATCACGAACCCGGCTGCAAGGGTCGCGATCATCGGCGGGATGTTGAGGCCACGAATCAGGACGACGTTGGCGATGCCGGCGCCGAGGCCGACGCCGAGCGCCACCAGCACGCCGAGCACGAGGCCCGCATCCTGCGCATGCATCACGCCCATGGAAAGGTAGCCCGACAGCATCATCACCGACGGAATCGACAGGTCGATGTTGCCGGGGCCGGCGGAGATCACAAGCATCTGGCCGATTCCAACGATCACGTAGAACGTGGCGAAGCCCAGCGCGGTGCTGAGCGTCTCCATGCCGCCGCGCCCCTCGACGCTGGCGACCGTCAGCCCCCACACCAGCACGGCGCCGATCAGCGACCAGACCCAGGGGTTGGCGTCGAGCCAGCGGCGGTTCATGCGCGCCTCCGGCGGAACGCCCGCGTGCCGAGGACGAGGATCAGGATCGCGCCCTGCACGCTGAGTTGCCAGTCGGTCGAGACATCCATGAACGACAGAAGCGAGCCGGTCAGCAGCATGATGAATGCCCCGATCACCGCGCCGACCGGCGCCACGATGCCGCCGAAGAACTCGCCGCCGCCGACGATGACGGCGGAGATCGAAAGCAGCGTGTACGGCGCGCCGAAATTGGCGTCGCCGGTCGTGTTCAACCCGGTCAGGACAAGACCCGCGATCAGGCCGAACACACCGGCCAGACCATACAGCACGGTGCGCGCCGTCAGCAGCGACCAACCGGCGCGCCGGACCGCCTGCGGCGTCGAGCCGATGCCCCGCAGCACGACGCCGTAGGACGAGCGCATGAACAGCCAGTGCCCGACCAGCGCCAGCAGCACGGCGACCACGATCGACAGCGGCACCAGCGGCGGTTTCAGGCGGACCAGCGCCGACAGCCACGCGGGCGAGGCGCCGCCGGGGGTCGGCAGCACCAGCAGCGCAAGGCCGAGCCAGACGAACGACGCGCCCAAGGTGACGACGATGGAGGGCAGGCGCCGCGCCTCGATGAAGGCGCCCATCCCGGCATAGGCCAGCACGCACCCAACCAGCGACAGCACGCCGAGCAGCGGCCGGTCCGCCAGCAGCAGCGCGGACAGGCTGTTCACCAGCCCGATATAGGTCCCGAGGCCCAGGTCGATGTCGCTGGCGGCGATCACGCACATCTGCGCCATCGCCGCGAACATTAGCGGCAGGGAAAAGCCGAGCAGCAGGCGCATCCCGTTGTAGCTCATGGCGCGCGGTTGCAGCACGAAGATCGCGGCCAGCATCACGGCCAACGCCGCCGCCGGCAACAGCACGCGGCCGGAGAACCGGCGCCGGGGGACGGGATCGGCGTCGGAGGCAGGAGCGCCGCCGGCCGACGCCACTTCACGCTGCATCGGCGCGGCCGCCGGAGTGCTGCCCGGTGTCGTCGGTCTGGCCGAACGAGGCGCGCAGCACGCGATCCTCGGTCAGTGCCGCGCGCGCGATCTCCTCGGTGATCGCGCCGCGATAGAACACGTAAACGCGGTCGCAATGCTGCAATTCCTGCGTCTCCGTCGTGTAGAGCAGCACGCATTTGCCGGCGTCCGCCTCGGCGCGGATGTCCTCGAACAATTCCTGCTTGGTGCCCACGTCCACGCCGCGCATCGGGTCGTCCAGCAACAGGATGTCGGCGCCGCAGGCGAAGGCACGGGCGATCAGCACCTTCTGCTGGTTGCCGCCGGACAGGCTCAATATGGGGTTGTTCATGTCGGGGGTCCGCACCTTGACCCGCAGCCGCCATTCGTCGGCGGTCGCGCTCTCCGCCTGCGGGCTCAGGAAGCCGCCGCGCGAGAGCCGGCGCAGCAGGCCGATCGTCACGTTGCGGCCAATCGACCAGAGCGGGAACACGCCCTCGCGCGGCCGGTCGCCGCTGACATAGGCAACGCTGCCGTCCACCCGCGCGCCGGGGCCACCGCCGCGCGGGGCGGCGAAGGCCTGGAGCAGGGTGTCGCGCTGGCCGTGCCCGTCCAGGCCCGCCAGCCCCACCACCTCTCCCGCCCGCGCGATCAGGCGGATCGTGCCGCCGGCAGTGGGCTGGATATCCACCCGCACGGGAAGGTCCGCCCCGGCGCCGTTCGCGCGGGTGCTCGCCGCGTGCGCAGCGTCCGCCATCACCCCCATGCGCTCGACCAGCAGCGCCTCCGTCAGGTCGGCGGCGCGGTCGCGCGCCACCACTTGTCCGTCCCGCATCACCACCACCCGGTCGGTGTGCTCCAGCACCTCGCGCAACCGGTGCGAGATGAAGATGCAGGAGATGCCGCGCCCGGCGGCCCTGCGGGTGAAACGCAGCAACTGCTCCGCCGCCCGCGCGCCGAGCGAGGAGGTCGGTTCGTCGAGGATCACCAGCCGCACCGGCTGGTCGGTGACGGTGAAGGCGCGGGCAATTTCCACCATTTGCCGCTGGCCGATCGACAGGTCTCCCACCACCGCGTCCGCGTCGATTCCGTGACCGGGGAAAATCTCGTCCAGGGCCGCGCGGACCAGCCGCCGCGCCCGGCGCGGCCAGCCGAAGCCCATCAGGCCATGGTGCAGGATGCGCACATTCTCGAACACGCGGAGGTTCGGGCACAGCGAGAGTTCCTGGAACACGCAGCGAATCCCGAGCGCGTGCGCCCGCCGCACGTCGTAGCCGGCCGTCTCGTCGCGCCCGGCCACGGCGATGCTGCCGGTGTCCGGTGCGAGGGTGCCGATCAGCACCTGCATCAGCGTGCTTTTGCCGGCGCCGTTGTGCCCCACGACGGCGAGCACCTCGCCGGGCAGGATCGTCAGGTCCACCCCGGCGAGCGCCCGCACCGCGCCGAACTGCTTGGCGATGCCGCCGAGCACCACAAGGCTATCGGTGGCCCCGCTCACATCGCGCGATCCGCAGGCGGCAGCCTACATGTCGCCCAGCTTGGCGACCGGTGACGGCGGCAGCGGCTTGCCGGCGGCGTTGGCGTCGATCAGGTCGGCGGTCCAGGCTTGGCTGTAAACCGGCGTGGCGACGGCGCCGTCCGGCATCACTTTCAGCCAGGATTCGAGGTCGGCCTGTTCGATGCGCGGCAGCGGCAGATAGATGGTGTTGGGCACCTTCTTGCCGGCCAACACCTGCTGCGCCACCCAGAACGCGACCGAGGCGCATCCCGGCGCCGACGAGGCCGAGAACGTGTCATAGCCGGGATCGGCCTTCAGCAGATCGGACCACAGCTTCAATTCGTCCTGGCGATTGCCGAACACGATCGTCGGGGTCGGCCGGCCGGCGGCCTTGAACGCCTGGAAGGTACCCCAGCCGTCGCCGCCCTGGGTGACGACCATGTTCACCGGCGGCAGGCTCGGCAGCACGCTGGCCACCTCCTTTTGCGCGATGGTCTGCGTCCAGTTGCCATAGACGGACCCGACCACCTTGATTCCGGGTGCGGTGGCGAACGTATCGACAAGGCCCTTGTGGATGTCGTCGTCCACCGAGACGCCGGCGATGCCGCGCACTTCCAGCACGTTGCCCTTGCCGCCCAGCTTCTTGATCGCGAAATCCGCCTCCATCTTGCCCATCGCGGTGTAGTCGTAGGCGACCTTGTAGGCGCAGGGCGCGGTGGCCAGACCGTCGAACACGACGACGACGATGTGCTGGTCGCAGGCCTCCTGGATCACGCCGTTGAGCGCGGTTGGCGATGCCGCGTTGATGACGATGGCGTCCCAGCCCTCGACGATCAGGCTTTCGATGTGGTTCGCCTGCTCGGGCGCCGAGGCGTTGGCGTTGACCACCTTGGCGGCCTTGATCACCTTGTCCTTGATCGCATCGGCGGTGGCGCGGTCCCAGGTTTTCAGCATCTGCTGCCGCCAGGAATTGCCGGCGTACGAGTTGCTAAGCGCGATCTTCTTGCCGGAGGTGTCGCCGGTGGCAACGCCGGTTCCGTCGGCGTGGCCGACCGAGGCGGCGCTTATGATCGCCAGGCCCAAAGCGGTCGCCAGCAGCGTGCCGGGTGCGATTCTCATTGGTCTCTCCCCATGTTGATGCCGTTTCGTATCGTCGCACCAATTTCCACGGCAGCACATTGGCGGTGCCGGGGACCCTGGCGAACCATTCTTCCTGGACACCCGTATCCTGGCGCGGCCTTGAGGGCGGCGCAACCCTGGCGCATATCTCGGACGAGCGCCGCGTTGTCGCCGCCGCGCGACAGCACAAGGAACCGCCCGCGCATGTCACGCACCAAAGTCCTCCTGGTCGGCGAAAGCTGGGTCAGTGCCGCAACGCACTACAAGGGGTTCGACCAGTTCGGCAGCGTCACCTTCCATCGCGGTGCCGACCCGCTGGTGGCCGCGCTGAAGGACAGCCCGTTCGAGCTGACCTACATGCCTTCCCACGAGGCGGCGGAGGGCTTTCCGTTCACGTTGGAGGGCCTCGGCGCCTACAAGGCCATCCTGCTGTCCGATGTCGGCGCCAACACGCTGCTGCTGCCGCCGTCCGTCTGGCTGCACGGCAAGCCGACCGCCAACCGCCTCAAGCTGATCGGCGAATGGACCCGTGCCGGCGGGGGCCTTGCGATGATCGGCGGCTATTTCAGTTTCCAGGGCATCGACGGCCGCGCCCGCTGGCGCCGCACGCCGGTGGAGGACGCGCTACCCGTCACCTGCCTGCCGTACGACGACCGCCTCGAAATCCCCGAGGGTTTCGTGCCCGAAATCGTCGATCCGGCGCACCCGGTGGTGGAAGGTCTCGGCAACGACTGGCCCAAGCTGCTCGGCGCCAACGAAGTGGTCTTGCGGCCAGCCGGCGCCCACGTCGTCGCCCGGCTGCCCGCCGACCAGGGCGGACATCCTTTGCTCGTCACCGGCACGCACGGCGCCGGCCGCACGCTGGTTTGGACCTCCGACATCGGCCCGCACTGGCTGCCGGACGCCTTCGTGCAATGGCCGGGCTACGCGACGCTGTGGCGCAACACCCTGGCGTGGCTGACGGAACCGGCCGGGTGAGCGCCGTGGTTCAGTCCGGGAGTTGCATAAGCGGCTCGCCGACACGCACCGTCCGCCCCTCCGTCAGACCGGGGTAAAGACGAAAGCCCTCGGGCGCGAACACGATGATCGTCGAACCGTGTTCGAACCAGCCCATTTCCTGACCTTTGCGCAAGGAAACGTCGCAAGGAAACGTCCGAACGTCCGGCCCGGTCGGCATGTCCAGAAAATGCAGGCGGATGCCGGCCACCAAGATGGCCGCGACAGGCACCAGCGTCACCGCATGTCCACCCTCAGTCAGCGCGAGCTGGATGACGGCGCGCTCGTTCTTGCAAAACAGGCCCGCGACGCGCTTGAGCGTGGGTGGATTGACGTTCCAGACGTCGCCGGGGATGTGCGCCACCGCGCGGACGCGGCAATCGTGCGGGGCGTGGAAGCGATGATACATGCTGGAGGTGAGGCGTAGCGTGACGTAGCGCCCGTTCCGTAACCTATCCGCTTGCGCCGGGTCGCCGAGCAGGTCCGCGAGCGGATAGGCGGCACCCTTCACTTGCAGGACCTGGCCCCGTTCCACCGTGCCCGATGCGCCGACGATGGCATCGCACGGGCTGGCAAGAATGCCCGGATCGGCGTCGATCGGCCGCGCTCCCTGTTTCAGGCGGCGGGTGAAGCAGTGATGCATGCTGCGAAAGTGCGTCTCCTGCGCCTCGCTCAGATCGAGGTCCGAGAAGAAGCGCCAGACGAGTAGCGAGAGATCGCGGACCAGCGGAGTTTCGATCTTGCTGAACCAGCCCATGAAGCGGGTGGCCGTACGCCGTGGGATGCGGTTGGTGAGGGTAAAATTCAGACCCTCCTGTTGCAAAACATTCATTATGGCGGCGCGAATCTTCATGGGATCAGCTTGGTCTCGCAAAAGGTGGGACGATGCCGACGCAGCCGATTCTGATGGCTTCCGTGTACGCCTCCGGTGCGGTCGCGCTGGGGGCGCTGCTGATCGGGAGCAAGACACGTTTGGAACTCTCCATGGCCAAGCACCGATCGCTCGGCGGGCATGTGCGGATGGCGCGGCGCGTCGCGTCGCTGATACCGTACTACGCGTACGACGAGGATCGCATCTTTCGCGTCGATGACGCGCCGGCAGATATCGCCGCCCGGCGCCAAGCCGCGTTCTTCCAACTCTCTCGTTTGTACAAGCAACGTTTTGCCAAGACCCTGGCCCTGACGAGCGAGGTGGCGGACGGAATCTCCGACCTGCAATTCACCCGCAGCTACCGCGTGCCGTTCCAGTTCAGCCGCTTCGTGCGCCAGCATCTCCCGAGCGGCGCGTTCGTCGCGGCCTCCTCCGGCGTGCAACTCGCAGACCTGGACGGCAACGCGTTCTACGACCTGACCGGATCGTACGGCGTCAATCTGTTCGGGCAGGATTTCTACAAGACGTGCATCGAGCAGGGCGCCACGCGCGTGCGCGACCTCGGCCCGGTGCTCGGCGCGTATCATCCCGTCGTCGCCTCCAACGTGGCGCGGCTGCGCGAGATTTCCGGGCTCGACGAGGTGTCGTTTCACATGTCCGGAACGGAGGCGGTGATGCAGGCAGTGCGCCTTGCGCGCTACCACACGGGCCGTTCGCATCTGGTTCGCTTCACCGGCGCCTATCATGGTTGGTGGGGCGACGTTCAGCCCGGCATCGGCAACCCGCAGCGGGCGCGCGACACCTACACGCTGGCCGAGATGTCCGAAAACACGCTGCGCGTGCTGCGGCGGCGGCGCAATGTCGCCTGCGTTCTGGTCAACCCGATCCAGGCGATGCACCCGAACGCAGGGCCGCCGGCCGATTCCGCGCTGGTGGACGGTTCGCGCCGCGCGCATGTCGATCGCGCCGAGTACGCAGCCTGGCTCAAGAAACTTCGTGCCGTCTGCGACGAGCGCGGCATCGTCCTGATCTTCGACGAGATCTTCGTCGGCTTCCGTTTGGCCCCTGGTGGCGCACAGGAGTATTTCGGCGTGCGTGCGGACATGGTGACGTACGGCAAATCGCTCGGCGGCGGTCTGCCGGTGGGGGTACTGTGCGGCCGCGCGGATGTGATGAAGCGCTTCCGTGCCGACCGGCCCGGCGACGTATGCCTCGCGCGCGGAACCTTCAGCGCGCACCCTTACGTGATGGGCGCGATGTGCGAATTTCTGCACCGCATCGAAACTCCGGACCTACAACATCTGTACGACGGCTTGGATGAACGCTGGAATGCGCGTGCCGCGAGTCTCAACGAACGGCTAGAGGCGGAGAAATTGCCGGTTCGGGTAGCGAATCTCTCGACGATCTGGACCGTGTTCTACACCGTGCCCTCGCGCTACAACTGGATGCTGCAATATTACCTGCGCGCCGAAGGATTGGCATTGAGCTGGGTCGGGACCGGGCGGCTGATCTTCAGCCTGAACTACACGCAAGCCGAGTTCGACGCCGTGGCAAACCGCTTTCTCGCCGCCTGCCGCGCGATGCAGCGCGACGGTTGGTGGTGGACAGAAGCCACCGCCACCAACCGCGCTATCAAGCGCCGCATTCTGCGCGAAATTCTAGCCCATCGCTTCTTCGGGGCCGGCCGCCGGGGTGACGCCGTCGAGCAGTAGCTCGTGCGGCTCGTCGCCCTCGTGATGCGTGGCCGACAGATCGAACACGCCGTCGCGCAGCAATTGCCACGGTGACTTGTGGTAGAGCTTGATGTCGTGGAACGGATCAGTGACGATCTTCGTCATCCAAACGAGACCCGTCATCACGTCCTTGACGAAGAAGAGCTGCACGCCTCGAAATAGTAACCCGAATAGTCCCAGCGCCAGCCACATGTTGCCGACATTGCGGGCGAATTCCATCGTTGTCCGCGCCGGCGTGAACGTGCCGAACAGAGAGGGGCTCGCCACCAGCAGCAGCGGCGACAATGCCCACGCCGACATCAGCACGATCTTGCGGCGCAGATTGTAGCCGACCTTGATCTCCTCCTTGTACTCGTGGGTCGCTTGGTTGACGACGTCGTAGTCCTTGGGCTCGAACACCAGATGTCCGATCTGCCGGCTGGTCATCGCCACCAGCCACGCGATCAGGGCCGCAATCGCCGGGTCCTTCAACATCATCGCGTAGGCGCAGACGAAGCTGACCGCGCTGAGCAGGTGCAGGGATTGGTTGATCCGGCTGTGGTGGTAATACCGGTGGTCGTCCCACCGCTGCACGCGGAGACGTTCGCCAAAGCTCGTCATCGCAGGTCCTTTCGGATATCAGGCGTGTTCGTAATCGTCGTCTCGGCCGCCTCGCCAAGGCGCGCGAACCGGATGAGCCAAAAATGCCCCAGTGGCGGCAGTGCGCGGCGTTCCAGCAGCCGCACCGCGCCCGACATCTCCGCCCACCGCTCGTAGCGCGCCCACGGAAACTCCGTGCGCCAGCCAAGCTTGCTCGTCACCGGCATAAGCCATTTCTCCAGCGTGCCGCGCAAGCCATGCTCCGCGCCCAGGCGGCTCGTCAGGATGATCTCGCCACCCGGCCGTACCACGCGCGCGAACTCGCTCAGTGCCTTTTCCGGATTCGGGATCGCAGTCACGACGTACTGCGCGACCACCACGTCGAACGACCCGTCGGCGTAGCTCAAGCTCTCCGCGTCCATGACGTCGAGCGACTCGACGTTGCGCAACCGCAGCCGCGCGACCCGGTCGCGCGCCTTGTCCAGCATCGGCCCCGAGATGTCGATGCCGACGACGGTGCTGCGGCGCGAATAGTCGGGCAGTGACAGGCCGGTGCCGACCCCGACCTCAAGCACGCGCCCGCCGATCTGCTCGGCCGCTTCGACGGCGGCGTGGCGTCCGCGCCGGAAGACCGGCCCGAACACCATGTCGTACACCGGCGCCCAGCGGCCGTACGCCGAGGCCACCTGGTCGCGATGCATTACTGTGGCTATTCCCAAGACCCTGCTCCCTGTGTGCGGCATCGGTCGGCCGACATCGGCCCCGGCGCGCTTTTGCGGCGGCGGTTCGCTGTCATGCGATTGTCAAGAAACAACGCGTATTTGGCATCAAGACGAACCTAGCATTGCAATACTCCAAACCACAGCCGCCGCGAATCGAGCGGGCATCCACGAACCTGTCATGTGTGTCGCCCGACCGTTGGCGCGAAACCATCTCAATTCGATGACAATGCTAGATCAACGCAACCATATCCGCAGATGGTTGCTGAGCCGCCCAACGCCCGTCATGGACTGGGTGGTTGCAAATGCGCGACGACATGGCGGAATGGGCGAGCAGCAACGGCCGGACCTCGAACTAATAGTCTCGCCAACCCTTGCCGCCTCCGCTACACCGCGCGCGGCGGCTCGCAGCACGGGATCGTCCGGTTTCACCTTTCGGCGGTCCCTTGTCATGTTGCAGATCGATCAACTCGTGTTCACCGCGTGGGGGCGACGCTTTTTCGACCGCGCGACGGTGACGTTGCCGATCGGGGGCAAAGTGGGGCTGGTCGGGCGAAACGGCGTCGGCAAATCGACGTTGTTCAAGCTGATTCTCGGCGAACTGTCGCCGGACGGCGGTGACATCGGGGTGCCGAAGGCGGCGCGGATCGGCTCCGTCGATCAGGAACATCCGGCCACGCCGGTGAGCTTGTTGGACACGATCCTGGCCGCCGACGTGGAGCGCGAGGCGCTGCACGCGGAATTGGAGACGGCCGAGCCGGAGCGCATGGGCGACATCTACATGCGGCTGACGGAGATCGACGCGGACCGGGCGCCGGCGCGCGCGGGGGAGATTCTCAGCGGGCTGGGGTTCTCGACGGCCGATCTGGCGCGTCCGATGGCGGAATTTTCCGGCGGCTGGCGGATGCGTGTGGCGCTGGCGGCGGCGTTGTTCGCGCAGCCCGATTTGCTGCTGCTGGACGAGCCGACGAACTATCTGGATTTGGAGGGCGCGCTGTGGCTGGAGGCGCGCTTGAAAAAATATCCGCACAGCGCGCTGATCATCTCGCACGACCGCGAACTGCTGAACAACTCCGTCGATTACATCCTGCACATCACCGAGCAGCGGCTGGATTTCTATACCGGCGGCTACGACGATTTCGAGCGGCAGCGGGCGGAGAAATTGCGTCTGCAAGCAGCGTCGCGCTCCAAGCAGGAGGCCGAGCGCGCGCATCTGCAAAGCTTTGTGGATCGCTTCCGCGCCAAGGCGAGCAAGGCAGCGCAGGCGCAGTCGCGGATGAAGCGGCTGGCGAAGTTGCAGCCGATTGCGGCGACGATCGAGGAACGGGTGGCGCCCTTCACGCTGCCCTCGCCACCGCGGCCGCTGGCGCCGCCGCTGATGCGCCTGGAGGGGGTGAATGTCGGCTACGACGGCAATGTCGTGCTGCGCGGGCTGAATCTGCGGCTGGACGTGGACGACCGGATCGGGCTGCTGGGCGTCAACGGCGCCGGCAAATCGACGTTTGCCAAGATGGCGGCAGGCGCGCTTCCGATCATGACCGGGAACATGCAGCGGGAGCGGCGGATTCAGGTCGGCTGGTTCCACCAGCATCAGATCGAGGCGCTGGACCCGGCTGACACGCCTTTGGATATCATCCGGCGCGAGCGGCTGGATCTGGGCGAGAGCGGGCATCGCTCCACCTTGGCGCGGTTCGGCATCGGTTTCGACAAGCAATCGACGACGGTGGCCGATCTGAGCGGCGGCGAGCGGGCGCGGCTGCTGCTGAACATGGTGGCGATGGAAGCCCCGCATCTTCTGATCCTGGACGAACCGACCAACCATCTGGACATCGACAGCCGCCGCGCGCTGCTGGACGCGCTGAACGATTATCAGGGCGCGGTCATCCTGATCACTCACGACCGCTCGCTGATGGAACTAGTGGCGGACCGGTTGTGGCTGGCGGCGGACGGCACGGTGGCGCCGTTCGACGGCGACATGGACGATTACGCCCGCTTGGTGCTGGAGCGGGCCGGCAGCGCGGCGCCGTCGCAGATGGCGGCGCCGGGGCGGAAGAAGCGGCGAGTGGCGTAGCGGCTACAGCGACGGGTTGGTCAGCGGCATGCGCAGCCGGGCGCGGCCGTGCTCGGTGGCGTTGATGTCCCAGTTCTGCGTCACATGGCGGCTGGCCACGCAGATGTCCTGAAAGGCTCGCGCGAGTGGGTTCGCCGCATAGGCGCCGCGCGCGCCGACCAGATCCCACACGATGCGGGCGGCGGCGAACGCCAACTGCCCGGCGAAAGCCGCGTTACATCGGTAGTTGGACCGCTCGATGTCGCTCGGCAACCGGTCCGCCTCCCCGGTTTCCATGATCTCGGCGCAGTCGGCCCGCAGCAGCGCGCCGGCCGCCTGCAACGACGCAGACACCTCGCCCAGCTTGATGTGATGGGAGGCGTAGCTGCCGACCTCCAGGCCAGACGTCAGCGCGGCGCGGGTGCGCGATTGCGCGAGATACTCCTCGAACATGAACTCGGCCATGCCCAACACGGAACTGGCCAGCAGCACGCCGAACGTCATGTACACCGGGGGTCGGAACAACGGCGCCGTGTTGACGGCGCGGCCAGGGAAGGCGCCGCCTTTCAAATGCTCGACAGGCAACGTCATGTGCTCGGGCACAAACAGGTCGGCGGTGCGCACGTCGTTGCTGGCCGACGCGCGCAGGCCGATCGAATGCCAAGTGTCGAGAATCTCGATGCTTGCCGTGGGGACGACGAAATAGCGTTCCTCACCGCCGCCGCTGGCGCCGCTGCGCTCCACGAAGCCTGACAGAATGCACCAGTCGGAATTGTTGACGCCGCTGACGAACGGCCATTTGCCGGTCAGCGTGTAGCCGCCTGGGGCGGCGCGCGCCCGGCCGAGGCGGGGGATCAGGATACCGCTGATCAGGCAGTCCGGCGCCGGCCGCCACACCTCCTCCTGTGCCTGCAACGGCCAGCGGGCGAGCATGTAGTTGTGCATGATGTATTGCGCGAGGCACCAGCCGGTGGAGGCGCAGCCGGCGCTGATCGGTATCAGCACATCGACCATTGCCGACAGGGGCGCCTCGGTGCCGCCGTAGCGGGCCGGTTGCAGGATGCGGGCGAGGCCCGAGCGCCTGATATCGCGGCAGGTTTCGTCCGGCATGCGGCGCAACTGCTCGGCTGCGTCGGCTCGGGCGCGCAGGACCGGGATCAGCCCCTCGGCCGCGCGGACGATGGTCTCGGCCGTACCGGCGGGGGCCGGCGCGCCGAAATCGCGCCTGTACACAACTGCCATCCACTGTTCCGCCGTCTCGCCTGCGGCAAACTTAGCATATCGTGTGCCAACCGTAGCGCGGCCGTCAGCGCACGCGCTTGCGGGCGACCTCCAGCGCAGGGGTGGGAGCGTCGTCGGCAAAATCGGCTTGCAGGTCGCGCTTCATCTGGTCCAGCAGCAGCGCACGGCGGCGGGCCCGCGGCAAACCCGCCGGGTCGCGCACACCGCCGAGGTCCAGGCCGCTGGCCAGCGCCACGAACCGCTCGGCGATATCCTGCGCGGGTGCCGTCGGGCGAAACGCGCCCTGGGCCGCACCCTGCGCCACGATGTCGGCCACGAATTCCAGGAACCGCAGATGCAGTTTCTGCATCTCGGCCTGGATCACCTTGTCGAATGGCATCCGCCCGGCGATGGCGAGCCAGAAGCTTGCGCCGGGGACCGGCGGCGTGGCCGGAGCGGCGAGGAAGTCAATCATCGCCAGCAGCCGCTCGGCGGGGGCCAGGCGCCTGCGGTCGATCTCCTGCAACGCCTTTTCGTAGCGGACATGGGCTTCCGCGATCGAGTCGATCGTCATGCTGCGCTTGTTGCCAAAATAATGCGTCAGAATGCCGGCCGAGACGCCCGCCACCTCGCTGACCTCGCGGATGGTCAGGTCTTTCCAGCCCTGCGTCTCCAGAATCCGCACCACCGCGTCGATCACCTGACGGCGGCGGATCGCTTCCATGCCGAGTTTGGGCATCGCCGCACTCCCTGGCCGCCGAGTCCCACGCTCGCGGGCACGAGATCGTTGCCCGATCCATACGGGCGTGTCAAAGCCCTTCCAATCTATATGGAACAGACGATATAAATACGGTCGACAAGGGGACCCGATCCGATGGACCAAGAGACCGCGATTCACGCAACCGTGACGGTCGAGGAGCTGGTGCGGCGCGCCCGCGCGCTGACGCCGGTGCTGCGCGAACGCGCGGGCGAAACCGAGACACTGCGGCGGCTGCCGGACGCGACGCGGGACGACATCAAGCGCACCGGCATCCACCGCGTGCTGCAACCGGCGCGCTTCGGCGGGCCGGAGGCCGGGTTTCGCGGCGCCGTCGATATTCTGACGGCCGTGGGCCAGGGCTGCGGCTCCACCGCCTGGGTGCTGGCGCAGAACATCGCCCACAATTTCATGCTGACCCAGTGGCCGGACGAAGCGCAGCAGGCCGTCTGGGGCGAAAAGCCGGACGCAATGCTCAGCGGCATCCTGATCTCCGGCATCGGCCGCGCCCGCAAGGTGGCGGGCGGCTACGTTCTGTCCGGCCGCTGGCCGTGGCTCAGCGGCGTCGATGTCTGCGACTGGGCCTTGTTCACCGCGTTCGTGCCCAACGCGCGCGGCGAGCAGGAAGACCGACATTTCGTCATCCCCCGCGCACAATTCACCATCCACGACACCTGGCACGCGATGGGGCTGAAAGGCTCGTCGAGCAACGACGTGTCAGTGGACGAGGTGTTTATCCCCGAGCACATGTCGGTGACGGTGGAAGACCTGAAAGGCGGCGACACCAGCCCCGGCAGCGCCCTGAACACGGCGACGATGTTCCGCAGCCCCAGCTACGCGATGTTCGGCATGGTGATCGGCAGCGCGGCGCTCGGCATCGCGGAGGAGGCGGTGGCCTTCTATCTGGCGCACGCGCGCAAGCGGGTGGCGGCGATGTCCGGCGGCGCGCTCGCCAGTTACACGACCCAGCACGTCAAGGTGGCACAGGCGGCAACCGAAGTCGCGGCGGCGCGGCTGCTGATGTACGCGGTCTGCGACGAAGCGATGGCGATTCTGGACTCCGGCCGCCAGCCGGATGCCGAGGAACGCACGCGCTTCCGCTGCGCCGCCGCCTTCGCCGGCCGCCTCGCCACCGAGGCAGTGAACATCGTCTGGGACGCGGGCGGGGGCGCCGGCATCTACGAAAGCAACCCGATGTCCCGCCTGTTCCGCGACGCGAGTGCCGCCAACCGGCATATCACCCAAAGCTGGGACGCCAACGCCGCCGCCCACGGCCGCGTGCTGCTGGGCCTGCCGATCGACAATCCGTCGCTGTGAGAAAAAACTCCCTCTCCCCTTGTGGGAGAGGGCCGGGGTGAGAGGTCGCGCCGCTCGGAATTCGGAACGCGCCTCGTCGCTCGACTTTATATAGAACATTTGTTATACAACGTGCGCTGGCTGTCAAGGAAGCTCCCATGAACGCACCGAACCCCCACGCCGGCTCCCGCTGGTATGGCCGCGATTTCCCGACATTGGACTCGATTTCGGTCGAACTGACGCCGTCCCATCTGGCCGCCATCGACGACCTGATGGCGCGCATCCGGGCCGCCGGCACGCCGTTCGGTGCCGTGACGGCGGCGGATTTCTCGCATCCGGCGCTGGATGCCGACCTCGCCGCCATCGTTGCCGAGGTCCGGCACGGGCGCGGCATCGTGTTCCTGCGCGGCTTCCCGGTGGATCGCTACAGCGTGGGCGAGATGGAGACGATTTTTTGGGGCATCGGCACCCATTTCGGGCGCGGCCACTCGCAGAGTGCTGCTGGCGACCTGATGGGCCACGTCGCCGACAAGACGGCCGCCCTCGGCGGCAAGCAGAGCGGTCGCGGCTACCTGAGCCGGCGCCTGCTGTCGCCGCACACCGACATGACCGAAACGCTGGCCATGCTCTCGCTGCGCCCGGCGATGGAGGGCGGCGAGAGCGTGTTCGCAAGTGCGATGACGATCTACGACATCATCAAAGCCGAGCATCCGGAATATTTGCCGATCTACCATCGCGGCTTCCCGTATCACCGACGCAACGAGCAGGCCGACGGTGTGGAGGCGATCACGCCCTACGACGTGCCGGTATTCTCCGAACAGGACGGCGTGCTGAGCTGCTTCTACGTGCGCGACATCATCGACGTGGCGATGCGGGACCTCGGCCGCAGCTATACCGATCTGGAACGCGCGGCACTCGATTTCTTCGAGGAAGTCTTCGCCCGCGACGAGGTGAAACTGGAACTGGTGATGCAGCCCGGCGAGGCGGTGTTCCTTAACAATCACGAAGTCCTGCACGGCCGCCGCACGTTCAACGATTATCCGGAGCCGGAGCGCAAGCGCCTGCTGTTTCGCCTGCAACTGCAAGCCACACCGACCCGGCCGGTGCGGCGGGAAATGTTCATCTACCAAAACAAGAACGGCGGCTACGGCATCGACCCGCAACCGGGCAAGACGGCCGCCGCCCCGGAATTCATCGTCGAGACCGCCCCGGCGGCGTGAGTCTGTGGGCCAGGATCGCGATTTCCGGCTGGCCCTCGGCAGCTTCGCGACCGGCGTGACGGTGGTGACGGCGCGGGCGCCCGACGGAAGGCTGGCGGGCCTGACGGCCAACTCCTTCGCCTCCGTCTCGCTCGATCCGCCGCTTGTGCTCTGGAGCCTGTCGCGGCACGCCCCCAGTTGCGCGGTCCTTCTGGAGGCAAGCCACTTCGCCATCCATGTCCTGGCGGAGGATCAACATGCGCTGTCGGTCCGGTTCGCCACCTCGGGCGCCGACAAATATGCCGGCCTGGACGTAGCCGAGGGCCTGGGCGGCGCCCCGTTGCTGAGCGGGGCGGCGGCGTTGTTCGAATGCCGGCGCCGGGAAACGTACGACGGTGGCGACCACCTAATCTTTCTCGCCGAAGTCGAACGCTACACGCATGCCGAGCGCGCGCCGCTCCTGTTCCATCGTGGTCGCTACGCAGCGTTGCAGGCGCGGGTGGCGTGAGGGTGCTCCTTCGGCTCAGCCAGGGCGCGGAAGGCTGCGACAACCGAGGGTGGCTCCTGGCGCCGCTGGTGGTGCTGATTGCCACCTTCATCAGGGACATCGCCGAAAGTTTGGCCAGCCTCGCCGACCTCCTCGAAGCCGGCGTCTTGGAACGCGTTTTGGTTCGTAGTAGCAAAAATCTATTCGCGAAACTCCAGCGTCACCCCGCATGCCTCGCTCGCCGCCACGAGGATGCGGTCTGCCTCGCGCTCATAGGGCACGCCGCCCGCCGCCAGCGCGAATTCCGTCCGGTCCAGGCTGGCGGTGCGTAGCACCAGCGCCACCATCGCCTCCGCCCGCTCGTCCGGGGGCGCGGCCGCGCCGAAGCGGAGTGCCACGTCGATGGCGGACACGACCTCCAGCCGCGTCAGCCCCAAACCAAGCCGCAACCCAGCGTCGGTCTGCACCACCGCGCCACCCTCGAACAGTTTGGCAAACAGCGCCCCCAGCACGTCCGGCGCCTGCGAGCGAACGACGATCCCGGCCACGCCCAGCACGCCGTTGGCATGCCGCCGCCATTCGTCGCGCCACACCACGTCCCGGGTCAGGTGATGGCAAAAATACAGCCGGCCGGCCGCCACCGCGTCCTTGGCCACGCGCACGGTGCGGAACGCGGCGTCGCGCG
>CAJCJG010000020.1 GCA_903970625.1 Solirubrobacterales bacterium 70-9
TCGGTCGGCTGGAAACTAGGGGCCACATGCGACGCATGTGGCCCTTTTCTTTTGTCGCCACCGCCCATGGCTGTGAATCGGCGTGGAATAAGGACCCTGTTTTTGGGGTGATCGGCATCCAATCGGGACCCTGGGGACATTGGGTTCACAATGGCTTCCCTTTGGGACAAGGGGGCCGGTTTTGGGATGCTGATTTTGGAGACGATAGCGAAGATACGTCGGGCGCATTTTGTTCAGCGGAAGTCGATCCGGTCGATTTGCCGGGAGTTTCGGGTTTCTCGCAAAGTCGTTCGGAAGGTGATCCGGACGGAGGCGACGGAGTTTCATTATGAGCGGACGAACCAGCCGCGACCGAAGATCGGCCCGTGGCGCGGCGAGCTTGACCGGCTGCTTCTGGCGAACGAAGGCAAGCCCTCGCGCGAACGATTGACGCTGATCCGGATTTTCGAGGAGCTGCGTGGTCAGGGATATGACGGCAGCTACGATGCGGTCCGGCGTTATTCGAAGGCGTGGCGGACGGAGCGCGGAGCCGTGACGGCGGAATCTTTTGTCCCGCTCAGCTTCGCTTCTGGAGAGGCATACCAGTTCGACTGGAGCCACGAGGTCGTGGTGATCAATCATGTGACCTGCACGATCAAGGTCGCGCATGTGCGGCTCTGTCACAGCCGGATGCTGTATGTCCGGGCCTATCCGCGTGAGACGCAGGAGATGGTGTTCGACGCGCACGACCGCGCCTTTGCCTTCTTCAGGGGCGCCTGCACGCGCGGGATTTACGACAATATGAAGACGGCGGTCGAGACGGTCTTCGTCGGCAAGGACCGGGCTTTCAACCGCCGCTTCCTCCAGATGTGCGGGCATTATCTGGTTGAACCGACGGCTTGCACGCCGGCGTCCGGATGGGAGAAGGGACAGGTCGAGAACCAGGTCGGCCTGGTGCGCGAACGCTTCTTCACGCCCCGCCTCAAGGTCGCGAGCTATGAGGAGTTGAACGCCTGGCTCCTGGACCGCTGTATCGCCTATGCCAAGGTCCACAAGCATCCGGAGCTGGCCGATCAGACGATCTGGCAGGCGTTCGAGGCGGAACGTGCGCATCTCGTGCCGATCGGCAGCCGGTTCGACGGATTCCACACCACCGTCGCCGCGGTCTCGAAGACCTGCCTGGTACGATTCGATAACAACAAGTATTCCGTGACCTCGCGCGCGGTCGGACGCCCGGTCGAGATTCAGGCCTATGCCGACCGGATCGTCGTTCGCCAGAATGGCGTAACCGTTGCCGAACATGCCCGCTGCATGGGGCGCGGCCAGACACTCTACGATCCGTGGCATTATGTACCGGTACTGGCCCGCAAGCCGGGCGCGCTCAGGAACGGCGCCCCCTTCAAGGATTGGCCGCTGCCGGCCAATCTTGAGCGCATCCGGCGCAAGCTCAAGGGCTCGGACGACGGCGACCGGCAGATGGTGAAGATATTATCCGCGGTCCTCACCGACGGGCTTGCCACCGTGGACACGGCCTGTGCCGAGGCGCTCGGCCAGGGCGTTCATTCGGCCGATGTCATTCTCAATATTCTCGCGCGGAGCAGAGATCCCGGGCCGCCGGTAACCATCCTGACGCCGGACGCCCTCAAGCTCCAACACGCGCCAATCGCCGATTGCGCCCGCTATGACCGGCTGCGGAGGGCCTGCTGATGGAACGCACGGATATTCTCGACATGATGGGCTCGCTCAAGCTTTACGGCATGCGCTCCGCCTATGACGAGGTAATGACGACCGGAATCAAGCGTCAACACGAGCCGCCGCATATCGTCGGCGATCTTCTCAAAGCCGAGATCGACGAGAAGCAGGCGCGCTCGATCAAGTATCAGATGACCCTCGCCAAGCTGCCGCTGGCCAAGGACATCGAGGACTTCGATTTTACCGGCACGCCCATCAATGAGGGGCTGGTGCGCAATCTCGCCAGCGCCGCCTTCATTGCCGAACAGCGTAACGCCGTGCTCGTCGGCGGCACCGGGACCGGCAAGAGCCACCTCGCCATCGCCATCGCGCGCGCCTGCATCCGCGGCGGCGCCAGGGGCCGTTTCTTCACCGTGGTCGATCTGGTCAACCGACTGGAGGCCGAAGCCCGCGCCGGGCGCCAGGGACGGCTCGCCGACTTCGTGACACGCCTCGATTTCCTGGTGCTCGACGAACTCGGCTATCTGCCTTTCGCCATGGCCGGCGGCCAGCTCCTGTTCCACCTCATCAGCCGGCTCTACGAACGCACCTCGATCATCGTCACCACCAATCTCGCCTTCGGAGAATGGCCGAGCGTCTTCGGCGACGCCAAGATGACCACGGCCCTCCTCGATCGCCTCACCCATCATTGCGAGATCATCGAGACCGGGAACGACAGTTGGCGCTTCAAAAACCGCGCCTGACCACATCAAAAAAATCCCCCGCCCCGGACCCCACCCCCGGGCCTTGCCCACGTAGTAAACAGGCACCCCCCACGCGCGCCGCTTCGT
>CAJCJG010000021.1 GCA_903970625.1 Solirubrobacterales bacterium 70-9
TCGTCTGAAAGATTTCCGCCGTATCGCCACCCGCTACGACAAGCTCGCGCGCAATTTCGCCTCTGCCGTCGCTTTGGCCGCCATCGTCACATGGTGGACCGATTGAGTCTGGACCCTAATAGGACCACGCAAATGTATTTGGGTAACACAACCGTCGCGGGGACTCTTGGCATCGTCGGGACGGCGACCGCGACAACGCCGAGCAGCGGCGATAATTCTACCAAGCTCGCCACGACAGCATTCGTTCTCCAGGCCAATGCCAATGTTGCCACCGTCCACACCACGGGCGGCGCCACCACGCTCTCGGCTCCGCAGTATGGCGTTCCAATCGTGATCGCGACGGGCACCCTGACGAGCCCAGCCACCTTCGTTATGCCCAACAACGGCGTGTGGGACGTCGCCAACCGGACCAGTGGGAATTACCCGCTGTTGGTGGCCACGGCCGCCGGCACCGGCGTGTACGTGCCGCAGGGCGGTTCCCTGAAGCTCGCGGCTGACGGCACCAACGTGGTGATCATCGGCGGCGCGAGTGCGGTCCAATTCGCCACCTACGGTGCCTTGGACACCGGCGGCTACATCCCCTTCATCGGTGGCAGAGGATTGGACCAGGGGCCCAGTAGCGCGCAGGACGTGGCTGGCGGCACATCACGCGTGGCACATCTGCCGACTGCCGCCGCCGGGAGCGTGAGGGTGCTGTTCGCCAACTACGCTTACCTGACCAACCCGCTCGACGAAAAGGACGCCCCGAACCCTGTCACGATCAGTGCCGCCTTCGACGACGGCACCAATCTTTTTCCACTGATGTTCAACGGTGAGCCGAGCTTCACCCTTGGAGTGCGCGGCCGTATTTGGTCTGACCCACTTCCATACGTGACCGCTGGACCGGCCATCTTCACGGGGTCTATCAGCGGGACCACCCTAACCGTGACCGCCGTCGCCTCCGGCACCATCTCGATCAACAGCCCGTTGCGCGGTCCGGGCATCACGAACGGCACCTATATTTCCAGCCTTGGCAGTGGAACCGGCGGCGTCGGAACCTACACTGTCAACAATTCGCAGTCGGTCGCGAACGAAACGATGTACGCGGCCCCGCAATATTGGGTGCGGACCTATCTGCAACTCGCGGTGGCGCCCATCAGCCCGGCGGCCACAGGGAGCAGCACCGGCGGCACGCTGGCCGCAGCCACCTGGTACTACAAAATCACCGCGGTCTGCGGAAAGCAGGGCGAAAGCGGCCCCTCTACCGAAGTCTCCGCAACAACAAGCGGCAGCACCAGTTCGGTCGCGCTGACCTGGAGCGTCGATCCACGCACCGTCGCGCCGCAATCATTCAACATTTACCGCAACTACGCGTCCGGTGCCGAGTATTTCCTGTGCAATGTCGGTTTGCCGGCCGTCAACGCGGCGGGCCTCTACACTTGGACCGATACGGGCGCAGTCGCCCCCGGTGCCTTCGCGCAGGCCACCGCAACCGTCGCCACCTCAAGCAGCAGCGGGGTGATGACGGTGACGGCCATGCTGTCGGGCTCGATCGCGGTTGGTATGTTCGTGAACGGCGCCGGCATCACGGCGGGCTCGCAAAAGATCGCTCCACTGGGTACTGGCGTCGGCGGGACTGGAACTTACAACCTCAGTTCGACCACTTCGTCCACGTCCGGCACCTATACGTTCTCGGCCGTCCCTCCTGCGGCACAAAGCTTTACGCTTGGCGCCATCGTCTATTCAGGCGCCCGCCCGGGTGAGGGCACCAACTACGTAAGCGGCAGCGGCACCGGCTCCAACCAACTGGCGACACCGGGCAGCGGCTGGATCAGCACCAACTTCGCCGGCGCTTACGGCCCCATCGAGCTTGCCGGTATCCCGCTGAGCCTACCGGGCAAACCGGTGGTGGTCGGCATTATCGGCGACAGCATCGAAAACGGTCAGAACAGTCTCGGGGCCAACAGCTTCGAATATGGGCCGGCGGCACAGGCGCTCTCGGCGCTGAACATCCCGTGGCGCGCGATGTGGAAGTCCGGCGACGAACTGGTGAATCAGGTTTCGGCTCCGTATTTCCGCAGCCGTGCGCAGATGCTTCCCGGCTGCACGCATGTCATCATCGAGACCTCGACAAACGACATCTACAACGCGAGCCAGTCGCAGGCGCAGGTGGAGGCCAACCTGCTGAGGCTCGCGACGCAGGCGGCGGCGGGCGGCGCGAAGGTGTTCGTGACCACGATCACGCCCCGTGTCACTACGACGGACGGCGGCGTCACGGTCGCCAATCAAACGACAAGCGCAAGCTACGAACCGATCCGAACGGCGGAAAACAATTGGCGCCGCGCCGGCTGCCCGATTGGCGCCACCACACTTCAGGCGGTCCCCGTCGGCACTTCTGGCGCCATCACGGTTGGCCAAGCCGGCCATCCGATTAGTGGCGTTATCGACTATGCCGGACAGGTCGAGGTGAACAGCGCCAATACGCTGACGATCAATGGTGGGTTCTACGCCGTGTCCCCGGTCGGATCGGCGCCACCTGGCACCGCGTGCTCGAACGACGGACTCCACCCGACCAACCCGACCGGGCAATTGCTTTTGACGCAGGCGATCATCAACAACGCTGGAATCCTGTTCGCCTGAAACGCCTGACGGACGCCCGGCAGGAAGGTGCTGCCGGCCGCCCATGGAGATGCCACATGGGAGACCTGGAGGACCGCGAGCGCGTTGCCCGGCTCGAAGAGCGTGTCGGCCTGGTGCATGCGCTGGTGGCCGAAATCCGCGCCGACCAGAAGGAGATGGCGGCTGCCATCTCGGGCGCCTCCGGCGGGTTGCGGGTGCTGATGTTGGTGGGTGGACTGGCAGGAGTCGCAGCGGTGTTGCGTGCCCTCACCGCGCAGTTCGCCAACTGGATGTCGCACAGCCATTGAGGGTTTTTCCGATGACTCCGTTCGAGCATGGCTTCGCCATCGTGGTTGGACACGAGGGCGGTTTCGACGCAACTCGGGACGATCCCGGCAACTGGACGGGCGGCGCGGTCGGGAAGGGGGAGCTGCGCGGCACCAAGTTCGGCATTTCCGCCGCCGCATACCCGCAGTTAGACATTGCCAATCTGGCCTTGGCAGATGCGCAGGCGATCTACAGGAGCGACTACTGGGACCGTGTCCATGCCGACGCGCTGCCGCCGCCGCTGGCATTGTTGGTATTCGATGCCGCAGTCAACAACGGAGTCACCCGTGCCGCGAGTTGGCTGCAAGGCGCGGCGGGCGTGGCTGAGGACGGGCAGATCGGACCGGCGACACTGTCTGCGCTGACAGAAGTGGTGGCCAAGAGCGGCGGGGCCGCGCTGTGTGCGGAGTTCATGGCGCAGCGACTGACGTTCATGGCGGCGCTGCCGACGTGGCGCGTCTTCGGCCTGGGCTGGGCGCGCCGGCTGTGCGCGCTGCCATACGAGAGCCTGACGATGACGGATGCGGCGTGACGCGCGGCTACATCGCTGCCGGCAAAGCTTTTTGCGAACACAAGACTGTCATGGAGAATAGGTGAGATGGGAGCTCTGATCCCGCTGGCAATCTCGCTCGCGCCGGAGATCGGCAAGTGGCTGTTCGGCAACAAAGGCGAACAGACAGCGCAAGCGGTGGCGCAGGTGGTGCAAACCGTCACCGGCACAACCGATGATGCCGTGGCGCAGCAGGTGGTGGCGCGCGACCCTACCGTTGCCGCGCAATTGCGGGTGCAACTCGCTCAACTCGCAGCCCAGCAGGAGCAGGCGGCGCGGCAGGCCGATCTCGACGCTCTGAAGGCCCAAATCGGCGACGTGCAGAACGCGCGCGCGCAGACGGTCGCTCTAGCACAGGCCAAAAGTGCGGTAGCCTGGGCACCGCCCATCGTCTCGATCGTCGTTCTCGCCACGTTCGGGCTGGTGATGTGGGCGGCGCTGACGCGGGCGCTTCCCGCAGGCTCGGAAACGATCCTCAACATGCTGTTGGGCACGCTCGCGGCGATGGCGACTAGCGTGGTCGGTTACTGGGTGGGGTCGAGCGCCGGTAGCGAGCGCAAGACCGACCTTCTCTACAACAGCACCCCCGCTGCTCCAACCCAAGCAACCGGAGACAAGCCATGAACCTCGCGGCAATCCTGGCGATGCTGCTGAGCAGCGGCGTTTGCGCGAAGTCCGATTTTCACGGCCCGGACGGCACAGTACTGCGCGTTGTGGTGTGCCCGGTGACGGTCCCCGCGGAGCCGCCCTCCGATGACGCGCCGCCCCCGCCGCCGAAGAAGGATGAACGGACGACCTGACCGAATTGGTGGCGACGGAACGCCAGACAGGGCGATCCAGGCTGGACGGTCGCGCCGGCCTCTGGCATGGCGCGACCTCATTGCCATGTCGCGGGTCAGATGTCGGACGATCAAGACCATCAGAACTCCAACTTCCTCGCAGGCGTCGTTTTCGCTCTGCTTTTGGCCGCTCTTGTTGCCGGAGTGTGGGTGTTCCCCCGCATTTACGCGTATATGTCGCAACAAGACTGCATCGGCAGCGGCCGCACCAACTGTGTGCGGTACGCTCCACCGGACGCCCCGTCGCAATAGGGGCGCCTCCGTCAGACGCCGGCTTGACCGGCTCCTGACCCGGGCCGCGCGTCGTCCGCGGACGGCCGCACCCAATATTCCCCCACCATCGCTACATCGAACGCCAGCACGCGTGCGCCGGACACCGGCAGCACGCCGCCGCCGTCGGTCCACCGCCATTCCGATTCCGGCGGGTGCCAGCCTTGCGTGAGCGCCGGACTGTCGAGCGCCACCTCCCGTCCGTCCAGACTCAGCCGCGCGATGGCTACCCCGAGCGGTCGCGCGTCGTTTTCGTGCGGGCGCATGTACGCCGGCACCCAGACGCGCGACGAAATTCGTATCTCGGCAGTGCCAATAGGCAGCGCCACTTGCCAGGTCGGTCCGGAACATTCGGCCGACAGCGTTCGGCCGCCGGCGAGCACCCGCAATGCCGGCTCGCGCGTTCGCCGATGGCCCAGCGTCGCCGCGCGACTGAGAAAGTGGCGCCGGGCCCGCTCCAGCGCCGGCCCCTCAACCACCAGGGGCGCACACGCACTCTCGGCCCATACGGCGCGGGCGAACTCCCGGTTCGCTGTCATTGCGGCGACCGGTTCGGCGAATTCGGCCTTCGTCATGGTGCTCCACAAACTCTCACAAGGTAATTCCTTCGCTCGCATGATGCCGTGCTCCGTTAAGTCGACGATTAGCGCGCCGGCATCAACGATTCATCAACGACCGTCGCAGCATGCGGGAAAAGATGAATATCGCAGGTCGGAACGCCGAACAGCCACCCCTGGCCGTAGCCCACGGCCACCGTCCGTAGCAACGTGGCCTGCGCCTCGGTCTCGACCAGCTTGGCGATCACGCGCGCACCGGCGGACTCGGCCAGTTTGACCAGGGCTGCCAGAAGCCTCTCCCCGCGTTGACTCTCCGCGGCTTCGCCGACAATGGTCCCCGCTAATTTCACATCGTCGAACCGCGCAGCTTGCAGGCAGGCCAGCATCGCCTCGGCCGCACAAAAATCGTCCAGCGCCACGCGCACGCCGACATCCCGCAATGCCGCCACGGCCGCAACCGCAGCCGGCACGTCGTCGATGGCGGCCACGCCCGTGATCTCGACGGCGATGCGGGCGCCCTCGCCGGCGACCCGCCCCAGCAGCCGCGCGAAAAACACCGGATCACGCAACGAGCGCGCGGAGATGTTGACCGACAGGGGAGTCCTCGCGCCATGGCCCCAAGCCGCTGTTGCCGTCTCCAGCACCGCCTCGTCCAGCGCGGTGCCCAATCCTCGTTCCTGCGCCTCATCGACGAATGCCCGCGTCGATTGCACGGGTGCGCTCGGCTGCGGCCGCAAGCGCAGTAGCGCCTCGTGCCCCACGGGCCGCAAATCCCCCGTCCGAACCACCGGCTGAAACGCGAGCCTGAAGCTGCGGTCGGCGATCATGCCCGAGGCATCGGCCCGCGGCATGCCACCGCGTTGTCCTTGTGCGATCGCACTGGCGCCGGGCAGCATGTCGAGCGCGCCCGACATTGGTCCGGCGCGAGAGATGCGAGCCTCGCCGTCGCGGCGCAGCAGCAAGTACGGGGCGGCAAGCGCGGTCATTCCAGGCTCCAGTCATTCCGCGTGTCGTGGACATTCTCAGTGAATCATGACCGCGCGCACTGGGCAAGCGGTTCCACGCCCGCTTTCGGTTCTGCCTCAATGTATTGCACCAGCGCCTCAAGGCGTCGTGTGAGGGAAGGGCGCTAAATCGACCATCACAATGCATGGGCTTGACGCGACGCGGGCGCTTAAGGAACATTTTGGGAACAATTAGGCTCGGAGGAGATGGTGTGGAGCCGTTGAGCTTGGCTGTTCTCGGCGCCATCCTGTTGCTGCTTTGCGCGGTGCTGCTGTCCGTCGTGTTGGGGCGGCGCGGCGACAAGGATGTGCGGGCGCGACTGGCCGTCGCCGAGCATCGGGCGGGCGAACTGGCCGTCGCGCGGACGCTGGAAGCGCAATTGCGGGTTCGCGTCGAGCAACTGACCGCCGAGAAGTCCGAACGCGAACGGCTGCACGCGCATGAAGCCGCCATCGTCACCGAACGCACGCTGGCGCTGACTCGCGCAACCGCGCTCCTCCAACAGCTACAGGCTGAATCCGAAGCTCAGCGAACCGAACTCGCCACGCTGCGTGAGACGTTGGCGCAGGAACGCCGCAAGTCGGCAGAAAGCCAAAAACTGCTGCAAGACGCGCGCGACAGCATGACGCGCGAATTCAAGCTGCTCGCCGAGGAGATCATGCAGCGCCATGGCAAGAGTTTCGCCGAAAAGAACCTCGAACAAATTGACGGCACGCTGAAGCCGCTGCGCGAAAAAATTCTAGAATTCCATCAGAACCTACAGGCCGCCCATAAGGACAGCGGCATCGAACGCGCGCTCCTTGTCGAGCAGATCAGGCAACTCGGTGAGACGAGCGCAAGGATGTCCAACGAGACGCAGACGCTTGCGCAGGCGTTGCGCGGCAAATCGCAGACGCAGGGTGCGTGGGGCGAGATGATCCTGCAAACGATTCTGGAAAAATCCGGCCTGCGCGAGGGCAACGAATACGTCGTCCAACAAAGCCATACCAACGACGACGGTGACCGCCTGCGGCCGGACGTGATCGTGTATCTGCCCAACGACCAAAACATCGTGGTGGACGCCAAAGTCTCGCTGACCGCCTACGCCGCATCGGTCGCAGCGGAGACCGAGGAAGAGCGAGCGGTGCATCTGCGCAACCACGTCCACTCGATGCGACAGCATGTCCGTGCGCTCGCCGGCAAAGACTATCAGAAAGACGCAAGCAGCGTGGACTACGTCGTCATGTTCGTGCCCATCGAGGGCGCCCTTGCGGCGGCGTTGACGCTGGAACCTGATCTGACTTCGGCTGCCGTCGAAGGTAGCGTCTATATCGCCACGCCCACGACGCTGATGATCGCGCTGCGCACCGCCGCCAACGTTTGGCACGGCGAACGACGCAACCGCAACGCCGAGGAGATCGCGGCGCGGGCGGGCAAAATCTACGACAAGCTGCTCGGTTTCGTCGAAAGTATGGACGGCTTGGGTAAGGCGCTGGGCACCGCGCATCGGCAGTACGACAAGGCGATGAATCAACTCGCGCGTGGCAGCGGCAACGTTCTGCGGCAGGTCGAACATTTGAAAATGCTCGGTGCCAAGACCAACCGGTCGATGCCGGGGCACCTGCTGGACGATAGCGGGGCAGACGAGACGGAGGCAGCGGCAGACTGAGAATTGTCGTGACGGCCTGTCGCGCTCTCCGCGTTACCCAGCGCCTACGATGTAATCCGCAAAGCCATGTAAATTTTGCTTGCCCAGCGAAAGTCATTCATATTTCTCGTATTGCCCTGACTCCGGACCGCACCGCAGCGCCACCCCCAATTGCCACCGAAACTGGCCAAACACTTTTTCAGCCCAATCCAAGCCGGTATCTTGGCTTAGCTATATTATTACAATATCGGAATATTATAGGTCTCATCGCGGCGGTCAAAACCGCGCCGACCCCGGCTCCATCCCCAAATATACTCGTCCGATCACCTCAAGGTGCCGCTGCGCGAACGCCAGGTGCAGCCCCGCCGCCGTCACGTCGCGCAGGCACGCGGCAAACCGGAGATTTTCGTCGAGCGCGCTGCCCCCCGCCGCGTCGAACATCAGGGTCACGACCTGCTTGCTCGCGCGCATCGCGTTCCAGCACGCCAGCCGCACCGGCGCCCGCTGCGCCGGCAGCCGTGCCTCGCCGCGCTGTGCGGCCTCCCACAACTCCCCCACCGCGTCGAACAGGAACGCGCGTGCCGAGCGCAATTCCGCCTCCGCCCGCGCCACGTCCGCCTGCACGCTGGGCAGGTCGCGCAGGGGCACTCCCGCGCCGGCCGGCATCTTGCCCCCGCTCAACGCCACCAGCGCCTCGATGGCGGCGCGGGCGATCCCCAGGGCCACCGGCGTGATTCCCAGGCTGAACACCGTGATGAACGGCATCGCGCCCAGAGTCCCCGGAATGCGCGGTTCGGCGTCGAACCCCACCATCGGGATCGCCCGTTCGGCGGGCACGAAGACGTCGGCAATTTCAAAATCGTGGCTGCCGGTGGCGCGCAATCCTGCCGAATTCCAAGTGTCGTGGATATGGACCTGGCTGGCCGGCACCACGGCGGCGAGCATCGCCGGTGCGCCCGTCGCATCCTGTACCGGCGATCCGTCCGCGTCCCGCACGATGCACATCCCGAGCGTCCAGGTGCTGTGGCGCGAAAAACTGCCCCAGCTCCAGCGGCCGGAGACGCGCCAGCCGCCATCGACGGCGACGGCGCTGCCGGCCGGGTTGCCGTTGCCGTGCAGGCAGCCGGTGCCGCCGGCGAACATTGCCGCCCCCACCTCCGGCGGCAGCAAAAACGCCAGCCGTGCGCCGCTGGCGACGATGGCGGTGCACCAGCCGACCGCGCCATCCAGCCGCGCCACCTCCTCGATCACCCGGATATAGTCCGCCGGGTGGAGTTCCGGGCCGCCGAGCGCCTTCGGCAGCCACAGCCGCGTCAGCCCCGCCGCGTCCAGCGCGTCGGCAATCGGCGTCGGCAAATCCGGCCCCCGCGCCAGCTCCGCGCGATGGGCGTCCACCAGCGGCGCCAACCCGCGCGCCGCCGCGAGCAACCCCTCCGCCGAATTCTCCGCGAGCGTCAGCATACGACCCCCTCATATCCGCCACCGCCATTGGACCGCCGCGTGCGCTCAGGCTACGCAACCGCCGTGCCTGTCCAAAGGAGTTTTCATGGCCGTCCAGCGCCTCGCCGCCCTCGCGCTACTGGTGCCCGGCTACGACGAGGCCATCGCCTACTACACCGGCATCCTCGGCTTTGCGCTGGTCGAGGACACGGACATGGGCGGCGGCAAACGCTTCGTCGTGGTGGCGCCGCCGGGCGGCCAGGGTGCCAACCTCGTGCTGGCCCGCGCCACCTCGCCCGAGCAGATCGCCCGCATCGGCAACCAGACCGGCGGGCGGGTATTCCTGTTCCTCCACACCGACGATTTTGCCCGCGACCATTCGCGCTACATCGCCGCCGGCGTGGAATTCCGCGAAAACCCGCGGCACGAGCCCTACGGCACCGTCGCCGTGTTTCGCGACATGTTCGGCAACCTGTGGGATCTGATCCAACCCCGCGCGTAACGCCCCGCCGCCTGCTGAGACGCATGCGCGGAGGGACAGTCATGCCGTCACGCCTCGTTCTCGCACTGATGCTGGCACTGTTGCCGGCGCTGGCCCGTGCCGCCGAGCCGGTCACATTTTCGGCGTCCGATGGCGTTGTGGTCCATGCCGACCTGTATCGGCCGCAGGGCCAACCCCGGGGGGTGTTGTTGCTGTTCCATCAGGCCGGCAGCAGCCGCGCTGAGTACGTCCCCATCGCCCCTCAACTCGCCGCCCTCGGCTGGCTGGCGCTGGCCGTGGATCAGCGGTCCGGCGGCGGCTATTTCGGCGGCCGCAACCTGACGGCGGCCGGCGTGCGCGGCGACCCGGGCTACATGGCGGCGCTGCCGGATCTGGAGGCTGCCTTGGTATGGTCGCGTGCCCAGTGGCCGGCATTCCGCCCGGCCGTCTGGGGCAGCAGCTATTCGGCGGCGCTGGTGTTTCTGCTCGCCGCCCGCCACCCGGCCGATGTGTCGGCAGTCCTGGCGTTCTCCCCCGGCGAGTATCTCTCCGGCGCCTCCGTCCGCGCTGCGGCGGCGCGGGTCGCGGTGCCGATCTACGTCACCTCCGCCACCGACCCCGACGAGGAGGAGGCCGCCGCCGCTATCCTCTCCGCTAGCCCCGCGACCGTGAAACGGCAGGACCGCGCCAAATCCGGAATCCACGGCTCCGCGACGCTACGGCCGGACGCGAACCCGGATGGGGCAGCAGCCAACTTCGCCGCCGTCGCGGCGTGGCTGGCCTCGCTGCCGGGTCCGTAACCGGCTGCCGCCCTACGCTGCCTTCGTCTCCGGCATGAAAATCCCGAACACGGCGACGGCCACCGCCGCCGCCGCGCCCAGCGCCAGAAACGTCGGCGTGTAGCCCGCCCGATCGACCAGCACGCCCACCGCCAACCCGCTCAGCGACGCGCCGACGCCCTGCACCGTCGCGACCGCTCCTTGCGCCAGGTTGTACCGCCCGGTGCCGCGCATCAGGTCGGAAATCACCAGGGGCGTCAGCGCCCCGAAAATGCCGGCGCCGACGCCGTCCAGGATCTGCACCCCAATGAGCCAGGCGCTGTCGTCGGAGAGGGTGTAGAGCACCGCGCGGATCGGCAGGATGGCGAATCCCGCGAGGAACAGCGGCTTGCGGCCCCAAATGTCGGCGGTGCGGCCGACCAGGATAGCGATCGGCAGCATCACCCCCTGCGCCGCCACGATGCAGGCGGACATCAGGGCCGTGGCCTCCTTCGGGTGGGCGGCCGCCAGTTTCTGCCCCACCAGCGGCAGCAGCGGCGCATTGGCGAAGTGGAACAGCATCGCGCAGACCCCGAAGATCAGCAGCGGCCGGTTTTTCAGCAGGCTGGCCATACCGTCGGCCGGCTTGTCGGAGCCGTCGCGCGCCCGATCATTGTCGATGGCGCGCGCCGGAATGCTCAGCACGGCAAACGTCGTGATCCCGGCGAACACCGGCACGAGCAGGAACACCGCCCGCTGGGAGAACAGGTACCCCACCGCCCCTGCCGCCAGCGCGATGGCGATGTTACCGGCATGGTCGAACGCGGAGTTCCGCCCCATTCGCCGCGCCAGTTCGGCGCGCGCGAAAAGCCCCAGCGTCAAGGCCGCCACAGCGGGGCCGAACACGTCGCCGGCCACGGCCATCAGACTGTTGGCAATGGCCACCGGCCAGAACACCGGCCAGACGAAAATCACCACCGCCGCCACCGCCAGCACCGCCAGCGCCAGTATCAACAGGCCGCGCTTCGAGCGGCTGGCGTCGATGGCGGCCCCGATCGGGGTCTGCACCGCCAGCCCCAGCAACCCGGCGATGGTCGTCACCAGTCCGACCTCGGTCTGGCTCCAATGCTGTTCCGTGACCAGAAACACGTTCAGGTATGGCCCGACCGCGCCTCGCACGTCGGCGGCGAGGAAGTTGACGGCATCGAGCGAGGCGGGATGGAAGACTGATTTGTCCGGGGATGCGGCGGTTTGCTGATCCATCGCGCAGCTAACGCGGCATCGCCTCCGTCGGTGTCAGCAAATGTGCGTGCGTCAGGAAAATGGCCGCCTGGCGGGTGACGTGCCCCGCGTGCCGGGCGAGAAACTCGGGCAGGTCGGGGAGCGGCACGATCTCTAGCGGGTCGTATTCCTTGTCCGTGGCCTGCGTATGCGCGTCCAGGATCGCGGCCGGTGTCCAGTGCGTGCGCAGCGCCACGCCCAAGTCCAGCACCCCGCTGCCGGGGTGCTCCACCACGCACAGCGCGCGTGGCTCGCTGACCGATTCGGCCGGCATGCCGATTTCCTCCCTCAGTTCGGTCAGCAATTGCCGCACCGGGTCGATGTCGTCGCCGTCGGCCGCCCCCGGGTCCAGGCTGCCGGCCGGCGGCAATTGCCACTGTCCGGCTTGATAGACGGCGCCGGCCGGGCGGCGGCCGAACACGACGAACCCGTCGCCCACGACAACGCCCCCCACCGCCATCGGCGCCACCGGCATCTCGGCGGCCAGCTCCGGGCGCGCCATCCGCGCGACGACGCGGCGGTACTCGGTCCAGTGGCCCTCGATCAGCCCGGGAGAGACACGGTCGGCGCTGAACACGCGGCCGTTGAACAGGGCGCCGTCGCGCGCCCGGGCGAGCGTCCACAGGCGCCCCACTTCCGCCTCCAGCGGCGCGGACAGGGCCGGCATCGGGCGAACGACGCGCAGGCGAACGCCGGGGTCGATGGGGTGGACGCGCCACAGGTCGTCGAACACTTCCGGTAAGCTCCTGTTTACGGTCACGAATTCGTCTGGGAGTTCGGCGAGGGTGGCAGCACGATGGCGCGTGACCCGGCGCCGTCGGGTCGATATACGGGAGCGATGTCGTCTCGGTTGCGAGGATTTTTTGCGATTTTGTACGGCGGTTGGCGCCGCAGGCCGCCGCCGCTGTTCCCGCCGCGCGCGCTGCCGCCGTCGGACGTGCCGCGTGCCGCTCTGCCGCCGGCCCCCG
>CAJCJG010000022.1 GCA_903970625.1 Solirubrobacterales bacterium 70-9
CTCCATCGCCGCCGTCTGGAACCGCATCGGATCACTCCTGAACCAATTCAGCCCAGCGGAGTGCGCCGAATACGTCAGGCACGCAGGATATGACCAGACATGATCCGGTCATGCTCTAACCGGATGAAGTGCGCTGGAGCTTCGAGCATCTGCAACTCGATCCGGCGAGGGTCGAGGCGCTGGTGCCAATCGCCATCGCCGCGACTAACAAGCTGTTCGAACTCGCCTTCACCCGTTCGACGCTGGCCGAGCACAATATCGACCGGCACTGGCACAACACGCGGACCCATACCCTGCATGACCCGGTGAGCTGGAAATACGCGATCATTGGCAATTACGCCCTCGATGACATCAATCCTCCGTCGCACGACTGGATCTGAGAGGCACGTATTCGGTGGGCGGGAAGGAGCGGCCGACCAGGGCGCGTCCTTGCGCGAAATCGGCGACGGCGCCGATGGCGACGAACTGGCCGATCAGGTTGCCGAGTGCCGCAGCCTCGACCGGCCCCGCGATCACCGGGCGGCCGATGGCGTCGGCAATGGCCTGGCACAGCACCGGCGCCCGGGCGCCGCCGCCGACCACATGCAGGGCCGCGAACCGCGCGCCCTCCAGCCGTTCCAGCGCGTCGATGGCGCGGCGGTAAGAGAGGGCCAGGCTGTCGTAGATCGCGCGGACGATTTTGCCCGCCCCGTCCGGCGCCGGCCTGCCACGCGCGGCGAACCACGCGCCAATCGTCTCCACCATGTCGTGCGGCGCGACGAAGGCCGGATCGTCCGGATCGAACAGGAATTCGCGCGGCGCGGCCTGCGCCGCGAGGCCGTGGAGGGCGGCGGCGTCCAGTTCCGGCCGGTCCGCCTGCCAGCGCCGTTGGCATTCCTGGAGCAGCCACAGGCCCATCAGGATCTTGTGGTAGGCGATGCCGCCGCCGACCCCGGCCTCGTTGGAGAAGTTGGCGGCGCGCGAGGCATCCGACAGGTTCGGGCTGGGGCGCTCCAGCCCGAGCAGCGCCCAGGTGCCGAGGCTGACGATCGCGGCCGGACGCACGGCGCCGAGCGGGGCGGCGGCGAAGGCGGCGGCGGTGTCGTGGCTGGCGGTGGCCACCACCACGCTGTCCACCGGCAACCCCAGCCGCCGCGCCAGCGCCGGCAGCACCGGCCCAACCGGGGTGCCCGGCTCGACGATGGGCGGCAGGAGGCGGTCCGGCAGGCCGAGCGCCTGCAACACATCCGGCGCCCAGGCGCGGCGCGTCGGGTCGAAGAACTGCGACGTGGAGGCGATGGTCGCCTCGCTGCCGCGCCGGGCGGTCAGGAACCAGGCAATCAGGTCGGGGACGAACAGCAGCGTTTCGGCCGCCTCCAGCAGCCAGGGTTGCTCCCGGTCATCGGCGAGCACCTGCACCAGCGTGTTGATGGAGATCTCCATCGCGCCGGTGCGGCGATACAAATCGTTGGCGGGGATGGCGCGATAGACGGCAGCGTGCAGGCCGGCTGTCCGCGTGTCCCGCATGCAGCGCACCGGGGCCAGCAGGGCGCCGCTGCGATCGATCAGGCCGTAATCGACGCCGAAACTGTCGATGCCGATGGTGACGGAGCCGGCGAGGCCCGCCCCTGCCCGCGCGAGCCCCTCCTGCACCTCAGTCCAGATGCGCAGCAGGTCCCAGTACCAGCGGTCATGCACATGCACCGGCGAATTGGCGAAGCGATGCACCTCCTCGACCGCCAGGACATCGCCGTGCAGCCTCCCGACATAGATGCGGCCGCCGGAACTCCCCAGATCGACCGCGATGCCGGACGCAGGGGCGACTGTATATTGCACGAATTAATCTCGTATTTTCAGGGAGTCCTATTGCGGTGGGGGATTTGAACGATGTCAAGCGATGGCGACCGCCGACGACGTGATCGCCGGGCTGCTCGACAAGAGCCTGGAGACTGCGAGCATCAACGCCCACGGGTGGCACGATCGCGGGCAGGGTCCCGGCTCGGTCCATGGCCAGTTCGTGAAGTGGCTCACCTTCGGCGATCTCGCCGGCAGCGTCGCGGACGATGTGGCGCGAATCCGCGCCCAGCCCCTCGTGCCCCGCACCATCCCGATCTATGGCTACATCTACGATGTTCGCAGCGGGAACCTCCAGGAGGTGGCGGAGGCGACGCGCCTGGGCCGCGCCGACTGATGTCGCTTTTCACCGCCGGCGTCGACGCGCGGGCCGCCCTATTCGATGTCGAGGGCGCGATCAGTTCGCGCGCCTTTCTGCTGTCCACCGTAAGAGGATACGCGCGGCAGCACCCCCAACGAACGCTTTCCATGCATCTGCCGTTTCGACGAGGTCGCTTCGCTGCCAATCCAGTACGCAGCGGAATAGTGCCATCCGAGTGCCGACCGCCGAATCGCCGCATCCGGAATAGCCATGCCGAAAAATGCCCAGAAGGCTGATCGTCGCCGCAAGTCTATGTGTTTGCTTAGGTAGACGCTGCAATTTCGCCGTTCAGGCAAAGACTTGGGCACCGACCGCGGGGCGGTCGGTGAGTAGTTTCCGAGCCTGCCCCCCGCGATCTCCTCCCGGTTAATGTCGGCATCAGAAGAGGGTTCGATCACACCGTTGTCCCGTGCGGCGATGGTTTGTACGGCGCCGGTTCGGACGCGCGCGTATGCGGATGTCAGGCCGCCCGTAAGCAGCTCGCACGCTCGTCGAGGCCCGGCAGATTGTGCGCCGAACCGCGATATTCCGCCTCCTCACAAACCGGGGTCACGAGAATGAACGCGCCCATTTCTACCAAAGGTCCCAAAGACCGCAGCGACGCCGCGCGGCGCAAAGCCGAGCACGATGCATCCGGTTTCGACGAGTTGCGCCGGATGGACGCCTACTGGCGGGCCGCCAACTATTTGTCCGTCGGGCAGATCTATCTCTACGATAATCCGCTGCTGCGCGAGCCGTTGACGCTGGCGCATGTCAAGCCGCTGGTGGTCGGGCACTGGGGTACGACGCCAGGACAGAATTTCATCTACGTTCATTTGAACAGGGTCATCAAGAAACACGACCTGGACATGATCTACATCGCCGGCCCCGGTCACGGCGGTCCCGCGCTGGTGGGCAACGTCTATCTCGAAGGGACGTGGAGCGAGATCTATCCGAATGTGACCCAGGACGAAGCCGGGTTAAAAAAGCTTTTCAAGCAATTTTCGTTTCCCGGCGGCATTTCCAGCCATGTCGCGCCCACAACGCCCGGGTCGATCCACGAAGGCGGCGAACTTGGCTACTCGCTCAGCCACGCTTTCGGCGCCGCGTTCGACAATCCCGACTTGATCGTCGCCTGCGTCGTCGGCGACGGCGAAGCGGAAACCGGGCCACTGGCGACCGCGTGGCAGTCCAACAAGTTCCTAAACCCGATCACCGACGGCGCCGTGTTGCCGATCCTGCACCTCAACGGATACAAGATCAGCAACCCGACTATCCTGGCGCGCATCGAGCACGAGGAACTGGAGCAGTTTTTCCAAGGCTGCGGCTGGACACCGCTGTTTGTCGAAGGCGACGATCCGGACACGATGCATGCGCTGATGGCCGCTGCGATGGAGAAGGCGGTCGCCGACATCAGGCGCATCCAACGGCACGCGCGCACGACGAAGGAGCCCGCCCGCCCGCGCTGGCCGATGATCGTTCTGCGTTCGCCCAAGGGCTGGACGGGGCCGAAAGTCGTCGATGGTCTGCAAATCGAGGGCACGTTCCTCTCCCATCAGGTGCCGCTGCTGGTGGACGCGGCGCATCCCGATCACGTCAAGCTGCTCGAAAGCTGGATGCGGAGCTACAAAGCTGAGGAACTTTTCGACGAGACCGGCCGCCTGATTCCGGAACTGGCCGCGTTGGCGCCGACGGGTGCGCGGCGTATGGGTGCCAACCCGCACGCCAATGGCGGCGCGCTGCTGCACGATCTGCGGATGCCGGACTTCCATGCGCACGCCGTCACGGTGCCGTCACCCGGCGCGGTCGCAGCACAGGATACGCTGGTGCTGGGCAAGTTCCTGCGCGACGTCGTTGCACTCAATCAGGAGAAGCGCAATTTCCGCATCTTCGGCCCAGACGAAACCCTCTCGAATCTGCTCGGCGCCGTGTTTACAGACACCAGCCGGCAGTGGGAAGCCCGCACGCAGGAGCACGACGAATTCCTGGCGCCTGATGGCCGCGTCGTGGACTCGATGCTCAGCGAGCATCAGTGCGAGGGTTGGCTGGAAGGATATCTCCTGACCGGGCGGCATGGGCTGTTTAACAGCTACGAGGCGTTCATCCGCATTGTCGATTCGATGTTCAGCCAGCATGCCAAGTGGCTGAAGGTGACACTGGAATTGCCGTGGCGGCGAAAGATCGCATCGCTGAACTATCTGCTCGCCTCGCATGTCTGGCAGCAGGATCACAACGGCTTTACCCACCAGGACCCTGGATTCCTGGATCATGTCATCAACAAGAAGGCCGATATCGTGCGTGTCTATCTGCCGCCCGACGCCAACTGCCTGCTCTCGGTGTTCGACCACTGCCTGCGCAGCCGCCACTACGTCAACGTCGTGGTCGCCGGCAAGCACGCACTGCCGCAATGGCTGAGCATGGATGCCGCCGTGTTACATTGCACTGAAGGCATCGGAATCTGGCAGTGGGCCAGCAACGACCAACATGGCGAGCCGGACGTGGTGATGGCCTGCTGCGGCGACACGCCGACGCTGGAAATTCTCGCCGCCGTTTCGATCCTTCGTAAGAACTTGCCCGACTTGAAGATCCGGGTGGTCAATGTGGTCGATCTGATGCGGCTACAGCCCTGTTCGGAACATCCGCACGGACTGAGCGAGACGGATTACGACTCGCTGTTCACGCGTGACAAACCCATCGTCTTCGGCTTTCACGGCTATCCGTCGCTCGTCCACGGCCTGACCTACCGACGCACCAACCGCAACCTGCATGTGCGAGGCTACAAGGAGGAGGGAACCATCACCACCGCGTTCGATATGCGGGTGCAGAACGACCTCGACCGTTTCCATCTCGTTCAGGATGTGGTCGACGCGATTCCGCATCTGGCGAGCGAAGGCGCCTATCTGAAGCAGGGGATGCGCGACAAGCTAATCGAGCACAAGCTGTACATCGATCAACACGGCGAGGATCTGCCCGAAATCCGCGACTGGAAATGGGGCGACGCCGCGTGAGAATGCAGACGCTGATCGAGACAGCGAAGGCCCTTGTCGCAGGCGACAAGGGCCCGCTCGCCATGGACGGCAGCAATGGCACCTGCGCGCCTGCGCGCCGGCAACACGCGGCTTGCCGGCCACCGATGCCTGATACATCGCCGTGGCAAAGCGCGCCGGGTCCACCAGCCCTTGCAGCGCCTCCCACCACGCGCGCTCGTGCGGCGAGGCGAGCAGAACGCCGTCCACGTCCAGGATGGCGGCGGTCAAGGCATGTGTGGTCATGTCATGCCCGCCGTCTGCTGGCCGTTTCGCCGGCCGCGAGTTCGATCACCTCCTCGGTAATTTCTTCCTGCCGGACCGCGCGCTGCCTCGCCTGCAACGAGTCAAGCTGGCGTTCCACCTGCGTGCGCGCGGCCGCCATCGCTTCCATGCGCGCCTCGTTTTCCGCCGCAAACGCATGCAGCGCCGCACGACATAATTGCGCGTGCATATAGTCTGCGGTCAGCGCCTCGATCAGCGCGGCCGGTGCCACATCCATCAGCGGCGGCTCGCTGGTCTTCGGCTTCGGAAAAGCGGAAAAGTCGAATGGGAACAGCCCGAGTCGCTCGATCTTCACTGCCTGACCGGGCTGCCACAAGCTAAAGACCGCTTCCAGGCGGTCGATCTCACCGGTGGCGATGCGGGCGTAAAGTGCGTCCGCCACACGGTCTGCCATTTTCGGAATACCCGCCGAGCGAGATGGCAAGGGCGTCGTCCAAACCGCCGTCCGGCCGCGTTCCGCCAGCGCCATCAGGCCGCGCGTCCCGATCAAAAAGAGTTCCGACGCGGCCAGTGCGTCCCCGACCGATGTCAGCACCCGCTCGCTGAAAGCTCCGGCAAACCCCTGCTCGGCACAGAACAGCACCAGGGCGGGCTTGGCGGGCTTGCGGGCCCTGGTTTCGGTGGGTGGCGGCATGAGCGCGAGAACGGTGCCGATGGCCGTGGCAATGCTCGCGGCGTACATATCGACCGCAGGCAACTGGCCCCTTGCCTGCTGCGCACGGGCGGCAGCAATGCCCCGCATGGCGTTCACCACGGCGCCGAGTTGGCGAATCCCTTCGATGCGCGCGGTGATCTCGGCGAGGCGTTCGGTCACGCCGCCACCGGCGCGGGGGGCTTGATCGTTTTGGCATAGCCCGCCAATGCGTCGGACAGGGATTTCTTGCCGGCCCCGTCGATGGAGCCGCCCGCTTGAATCATGCGAACGGCGTCCGATGCGCCGTGGTCGATGGCAGCCCGCAAGCCCTCCCGAAATGTCACGATGGCCGGCAGCGACAGTGCATCCAGCATCCCGCCCTGCGCCGCCATCACCAGCGCCACTTCATCGGCCAGCCGCAGCGGCGCATGTTGCGGCTGATCTAGAATGGCGCGGATGCGCGCCCCACGCGTGAGTTGCTGATGCACCCGGCCATCCTGCATGCCGCCGAACCGGGTAAAGCCCTCCAGTTCTAGGAATTGTGCGTAGTCGAGCCGCAGCGTGTCGGCCACGTCGCGCAGAACGCGCGCCTGCGTCTTGCCGCCGACGCGGCTCACGCTCGTGCCGACATCCACCGCCGGTTTCTGTCCCTCGTGGAACAGCTTGGCGTTGAGCACGATCTGGCCGTCGGTAATCGAGATCAGATTGGTCGGGATATAGGCGCTGAGGTTTCCGGCGTCGGTTTCGGCAATCGGCAACGCGGTCAGCGAACCGCCGCCTTTGGCCTTGGATAGTTTGGCCGCACGCTCCAGTAGCCGCGCGTGGACATAGAACACATCGCCCGGATACGCCTCCCGGCCCGGCGACTGATGCGTGAGCAAGGCGATTTCGCGATGCGTGGCGGCATGCTTGGTCAGATCGTCGATCACAACCAGAGCGTGCTGGCCGCGATCGCGGAAATACTCCGCCATCGTGAACGCGGCGAACGGTGCGATCCATTGCAAGCCGGGCGAATCGGTCGGTGCCGCGACCACAACGATGCAGCGATCGGGGGCGCCCCCGGCGAAGATCGTGTCGATGGCCCGCCTGACGCTGGAGCTTTTCTGGCCGACCGCGACATAGATGCAGATCATGTCGCCGTCTTTTTGGTTGAGGATAGTGTCGATGCCGATTGTGCTCTTGCCGATGGCGCGGTCGCCGATGATCAGTTCCCGCTGGCCGCGACCGAGCGCAAACAAGGCATCAATGACGATCAGCCCGGTCTGGACCGGCTGCACCACGAGATCGCGATCCACAATCGCCGGCGCCGGCTGCTCTATCGGCGTCATGGTGCCGGCCGGCACCGGCCCCTTGCCGTCCAGCGGCCGGCCGAGCGGATCGACGACGCGGCCGAGCAGGCCGGGGCCGGCGGACACCCGCACCACATCGCCCGTGCCGCGCACGATGTCGCCCGCCATCACGCCGTCCACATCGTCGAGCAGCACGCACCCCACGCGGTCGTTGTCGAGGGATTGGGCAAAACCGAATTGGCCAGAACCGAATTGCACCAGTTCGTCCAGCCGTACGCCGGGCATGCCGGAGACCAGGGCGATCCCGTCGCCCACTTCCTCGACACGGCCGATCTGCTCCGCGCGCGCCGCCAGCTTGGTGTCGCCGACGGTTTTTCGCGCGTCATCGAGCCATGCCCCGGCCTGCGCGGCTTCAGTGTCGCTGGTCATGGCCGAGGCTTTCGAGAATGTCCGCGAGATCGGCGCGCCAACTATTGCTGACGGCCAGATGCGGTGCGTGTAGTTCCAAACCGGCGATCAGCGCCGGATCGGTTGTGTAGGCGATCTGCGGTCGATAGCCGAAGGCGGCGCCAATCCGGCTGGTAGCTTGCGCCTGCGCCGCCTCGGTCAACGGCGTGGTGCCGACGACGCTGAGGGCGATAGCATGATCCGCAAGCGCCTTGCGTGCCTGATCCGGCAACGCGGCAATCGCGGCCACGAGCCAATCGAGAAAAGCAGCCTGCACGGTGTCGCCATCGAGCCGGGCCACAAGGCGCCCCGCAATCTCCACTCCTAGTTCGTTCGACCGGTCGGACCACGCTCTCCGCGCCGCATCCTGGCCGGCTTGCACGGCGGCTTTCGCGGCGGTCTGGAACGCGGCGGCCTCGGTCCTGGCTTGCGCTAGCAAGGTGTCGCGCGCGCGACCGGCCTCAAGCTCGGCCTCGGTCAGCAGGGCCGCACGCTCGGCGGCGAAACCGCCGCGCGTCTTGGCCGCGTCAGCCTCCGCTTGGGCCGCCTGCCGATCGAGTGCGCTGCGGTCCGCGACCGTCTTGTCGGCCAGCGCCTTGCGCTGCGCGATCATCGCTGCAACCGGCTTCCAGAAGAAATGCTGGAGCAGCCCGAGCAGAATCATGACGTTGAGGGTTTGCAGCCCAAGCGTCCACCAATCGATTGTCACCAGCGCCGTCCTGCCACGCTCATTTGAGCAAGGGGTTGGCGAACAGCAGCAGCAAGGCGATTACCAGACAGTAGATCGCCATAGTTTCGATCATCGCGAGGCCCACAAACAAAGTGCGCGAAATCGTGCTGGCCGATTCGGGCTGGCGGGCAATGGCGTCCATGGCGGCGGCGACCGCGCGCCCTTCGCCCAGGGCCGGGCCGATGGCACCGAAGGAGACGGCCATGGCCGCCGAAAAGATGCTGATGGCAGCGAGCCAGTTCATGGCGCGGTTCCTTGTGTGGCGGGCATGGGCTTGGTGCCGCCGTCGCCGACGACCGAGGCGATGAACACGGCGGCGAGGATGGCGAAAATGTAGGCCTGGATGGCGCCGGTCAGCAGATCGAGCGCCATCAACGGCAGCGGAACCAGCAGCCCGGCGAGGGACAACACGATGGAGACCATGAAAACCCCGCTCATCACGTTACCGAACAGGCGAACCATCAGGGAGAAGATCCGTGAGATGCTTTCGATGAAGTTGATCGGGATCATCACCGGACTCGGCACGGCGAAACTGGCGAGATAGCCGCGCAGCCCGACGGCGCGGATGCCGAACCAGATCACCGCAAGGAACACCAACAATGCCAGCGCAGCGTCGGTTTCGATATGTCCGGTCGGCGGCTCCACGCCCGGCACCAGCGTACACCAATTGGCGACGAACACGTACACGAACAGCGTGCCAATGAAGGCGCGATAGGGCGCCGGCGCCACCGCCATCGTGTCGCGGATCTGGCTATCGATCGTCTCGACCAGCATTTCCATTGCGGCCTGGAGGCCGGACGGTGCGAGCGACAGTCTCCGAGTCGCCGCGAAGCATCCGATGCCGAGCACGGCCATGATGGCCCAGGTGGCAGCGACGGGCTCCGTGATCGGCACAGGGCCGATATGGAACAACGGCAGGCTGGCGAGCGGCGACTTCATGCGGGGTTTGCCGGCGGCGGGCGCAGCATCACGTATCGCGCTAGCAATACGCCGGCTGCCATGGCAAGCAGCGGCAAGGCACCTTCCAGAGCTGCGAGAAACAGGACGAGGCCGATCGCTGCAAATCGGCTGGCGCCCATCCCGAGCGCGCCGGCAAGGCCGCCGCCACCGGCAAAGATATCGGTGGCACGTCGCAGCGCCCGCAAATACAGCAGGCCGGCCAGCAGACCCACGGCCAGATGCGCCGCAAGCATCGGCGCCACGGCCCAACCGGTCACGGGATGATGCATGAAGGTGATCACGCCTTCTGCATCCAACGCCACGCCCACCAGCATCCTGCGGCAGCGCCAAGCATCAGCAGCGGTGCGGTGTAGAACAGACCGGTCTGAAACCGGCTATCCAGCCAGCGGCCGGCGAATACGCCGACCAGCATCGGAATGACGACCATCCAGCCCAGAACGCCGATTTGGGCGAGACGGCGGGCGACGGGCGGCGCATTGTCCGAACGCCACCGCAGATCCCGCGCGCCCTCAAGCCGCGCGCCGCGCAGCAGCGCGTCGCGCTCCAATGTCTGGTCCTTGTCCGGCTGGGTCATCGGAAGTTGCGCCCGGCCGGGTTGAGGTGATCGACGATCTGGCGGATCGCCCGCAGTTGGAGTTGGGTACTGCTCACCTTCTCGACGCGCTCGGACTCCAGATCGGCCTGGAAGCGGGCGAGCACGTTGTGCTCCAGGCCGGCCAGATCGCTTCCCACCACCGCCTCGCGCGTGGTGATGGCGATGGTGGTGCCCCCGGCGACCGAAAGCTGTCCGCGCCGCACGGCACAGAACCGCCGCGTGCCGTCGTGCGCGGTCCAGCGAACGACGCTCGTGACCAGGGTGGTCAGGAAATCCGCGTGGCCCTGCAAGATGCCAAAACCGCCCGTCGGTTCCTCGGCGCGCAAAGCCGTCACGCCATCTTCGTCCACCGCAATATCCAGAGGGGTCACGATGCGCAATCTCATCCAGCGTGCGCCGCCTTGGCCTCTTTCTGCCGCGCCTCCTCCAGATTGCCGATCATATAGAGCGAGCTTTCGGCCCATTCGTCGGTTTCGCCGGCCAGGATGGCGGCGCATCCGGCCAACGTGTCGGCGCGGCTGACGCTGCGGCCCGGTGTGCCGGTAAAGGCCTCCGTTACCACGAAGGGCTGACTGAGAAAGCGTTGCAGGCGACGCGCACGTTTGACGATCAGCCGATCCGCGGTGCCAAGTTCCTCGACACCCAGCAGGGCGATGATGTCCTGCAAATCCTTCAGCCTTGCCAGCGCCTCGCGCGCCTGTTCTGCGACTGCATAGTGCTGCGCGCCCACCACGAGCGGGTCCAGCAGCACGGAGGCAGAGGCGAGCGGATCGATCGCGGGATAGAAGGCTTGCGCGGCCAATTCGCGCGACAGCATGATCATGCTGTCCATGTGGCTGGAAATCGCGGTCACGGCCGGATCGGTAAAATCGTCCGCCGGCACGTAAACCGCCTGGATGGCGGTCACGGCCGCGTCGGCAACGGAGGCGATCCGTTCCTCCAACATGGCGACTTCGGTGGCCAGCGTCGGCTGATAGCCCACGCGCGACGGCAGGCGGCCGAGCAGGCTGGACAGTTCGCTGCCCGCCTGCACGAAGCGAAACACGTTGTCCATCAGCAGCAGAACATTCTGGTGCTTCTCGTCGCGGAAATACTCGGCAATGGTCAGCGCGGTCAGCGGCACGCGCCAGCGCGCGCCGGGCGGCTCGTTCATCTGGCCGTACACCAGCACAGTGCGCGCCAGCACGCCCGATCCCTGCATATCCGTCAGCAATTCGTGACCTTCGCGGGAACGTTCGCCGACACCGGCGAAGACGGAAATGCCTTTGTATTTTTCGACCATGGCGTGGATCAGTTCCATCACCAGGACCGTCTTACCGACGCCGGCGCCGCCGAACATCGCCGCTTTGCCACCCTGCGCCAACGGCGCCAGCAGATCGATCACCTTGATTCCGGTCTCGTATATCGTGGACGCGGACATTTCGTTTTTCAGCTCCGGCGCCGGCGCATGGATGCTGCGCCGGGGCGTGTCGGGCGGCAGCGCCGGCCCGCGATCGCGAACAATGCCGACGACATCGAGCAAGCGTCCGAGGACCGCATCGCCGACCGGCACCGCAACGGGTTGGCCGGTGGCATCCACCTTTGTCCCGCGCGCCAGGCCGGCCGTGGCCTGGAGCGCGATGCCGCGGACGGTGGTCGGATCCACATGGCTATGCACTTCCAGCACCAGCGTCTCCTGCCGGTCCCATCGCACATTCAAGGCGGTGTCGATCTCCGGCAATGTGCCGGTATCGAACCGCACATCGACCACGGCGCCACGCACCGACACGACAGTGCCCGCGATCTGAGGCGAAGCGGCGGGGATCGGCGATTCCGGCACTGGCACCTTGCCTCCTGGGGAGCCATGCCGCTTCGCGCAGGACATCCTGACTCCAAGGTACGCTTTGGCCCGGCGGTTGTTAGGGTCGGAAACTACCTATGCAATAAAAAGCCCGTTCGTTTGCAGAAGATATTAGGAATTTCATCGCGTAAACCACCTTCCGCGATGTATGGATCCGAGTGAATTGAGTCGCGGCCTGAGCGCGGAATTTATTCCCGTGCCGCACGGCACCCGTCCAGAAACCGGGCGACGGCGCTGCGCGCATAGGCGTCGATCTCTTCGGGCCCCGGCAGTTCGCGCAGACCCAGCAGGCATTCCATCTGGAACGTGCCCATCAGCATGCCCCAGAATTGTCGCGCCGCCTGCTCCGGGTCCGGCACGTTCAAGGTTCCGCGACGTGTCTGCTGCGCAAAGTAGTCGGCCAGCAACGCGCGTGCATGTCCCGGCCCCATCTCCCAAAATCGCTCCGCCAATTCCTTGATGAATTGGCCCTCGGCCAGAATCAGCCGGTAAACCCCGATCACGTCCGGCGACGTGACCGTCTCCAGATAGCGGATGCCCACGCCCACCAGCACATCGTCCGGCCGCGCGTCGCGCAGCCTTTCGGCGTCGAACTCCGCGAAGATGCGGTCGCTGCGTTCGGCAATCAGGGCCTCGAACAGCCCTTGCTTGCCGCCGAACAGCGCGTACAGCGTCTGCCGCGAGCCGCCGGAGCGCGCGATGATGTCGTCCAGCGTCGTATTGGCGTAGCCTTTCTCCAGAAACGCGGCCATCGCCGCTTCCATGAAGGCGCGGCGCCGGGCCGCCAACCGTGGCCGCGTTACGATTGTGGCTGTCTCATTCATCACCGCCCTGTGTCCCGATCATAACGGCCCCGCCCTTGATATGTACTGTACCATACAATACATCAAGCCCCGTCGAGACGATGCCCCGCCTGTTCCGGCAGGGCGCCACGTCGCTACGGGGTTTTGCCATGGACCAGCAGGTTTCAGCCGCAGAGTTGGATCGTCTCGCCAAGGAGACCTCCGGCACCCAGGCGCCGGCGACCGGCCATCGCAGGCGGCCTGTCCGCATCGTTGTGTTAGTCGTGGTCGGGGTCGCAGTGCTGGCCGGGGCCGCGTACTACGGCCATTACTACTGGACAGTCGGGCGCTTCCTGGTCGCGACGGACGATGCCTACCTTCAGGCCGACAATGTCATCATCAGCCCGCAGGTTTCCGGATACATCTCCGACGTGGCGGTGGCGGACAACCAGCCGGTGAAGGCCGGGCAGGTGCTGGCGCGCATCGACGACCGCAATTATCGCACGGCCATGGCCGGCGCGCGGGCGAACCTGGATGCCGCGCAGGCCGATATCGACAACCTCGTGCAGCAGATCGCCATACAGAAACTCGCCGTAGCCGAGGCGCGCGCCACTGTTGCCGCCGACCGAGCGGCGCTGACCTTCGCCAACCAGGATTTCGGGCGCTACACACGCCTGTCCCGCGACGGAGCTAGTTCAATTCAGAGCGCGCAGAAGGCGACCTCCGAGATTCAGGTCAGCCAGGCGACGCTGGATCACGATGCCGCCGCCGTGAGCGTCGCCGAGAAACAGATCGACGTGCTGGGCGCGCAGCAGGCCAAGGCGCGAGCTGCGCTGGCGCAACAGCAGGCGGCGTTGAACCAGGCGGAGTTGAATGTCGGCTACACGACTCTGACGGCGCCGATGGACGGGACGGTCGGCACGCGCACGTTGCGCGTTGGGCAATACGTCCAGGCCGGCACGCAGTTGATGGCGGTGGTGCCACTGCAATCGGTTTACGTTGTCGCCAACTACAAGGAGACACAACTGACCGACGTACATGAGGGCCAGCCGGTGACGATGGAGGTGGATACGTTCCCCGGCGTCACGCTGCACGGCGTGGTCAACAGCATCGCGCCGGCCAGCGGGCAGGAGTTCGCGCTGCTCCCGCCGGACAACGCAACCGGCAACTTCACCAAGATCGTACAGCGCATTCCCGTGAAAATTCTGGTCGATCCGCATGATCCTCTGCTCGGCCGGCTGCGCCCCGGCATGTCAGTCGAACCGACGATCGACACCATCGGCGCCGGAACATGAGCGGCACTGCGGCCGCCGAACCCGCCGTCTCGCTCAAGACATGGATCGCCGTGGGCGGTTCGCTACTCGGCGCCTTCATGGCCGTGCTGAATATCCAGGTCACGAATTCCTCGCTGCCCGACATCGAGGGCGGCATCGGCACCGGCGGCGTCAACGGCGCCTGGATCAGCACCGCCTATCTGATCGGCGAAATCATCGTCATTCCGATGACGGACTACCTGAGCCGGGTGTTTTCGCTGCGCCGCTATCTGATCGGCAGCACGATGCTGTTCCTGCTGCTCTCGGCCGCCTGCGGGCAGGCGACCAGCCTGCCAGAGATGATCGTGCTGCGCGGCTTGCAGGGCTTCTTCGGCGGCGTGTTGATCCCGCTCGCCTTCACCATCATCGTCACGATGCTGCCGCCGTCCAAGCGATCGATGGGCTTTGCCGGCTTCGCCATCACCGCCACGTTCGCGCCCGCCATCGGCCCCACCATCGGCGGCTGGCTGACCGACAATTACGGCTGGCCAACGATCTTCTACATGAACCTTGTGCCCGGCGCCGTCATGCTCTCGGCGCTGATTTACGGGCTGCCGTCGTCCAAGATGCAACTTGGCCTGCTCCGGCATGGCGACTGGATCGGCATTGCGCTGATGGCGGTCGGGCTAGGCGCGTTCCAGACCGTGCTGGACGACGGCAATGTCTATGACTGGTTCGGCTCGCCGATGATCGTCGAACTCAGCATCGTCGCGGCGGTGGCGATTGGCGCCTTCATCGTGGTGGAACTGGTTCGCAAGGAACCGCTGATAAAACTTCGCCTGTTGACGGGCCGCAATTTCGGCTTCGGCACACTCAGCAACGTGCTGCTCGGCTTCGCGCTGTACGGCTCGGCCTATCTGCTGCCGCAGTACCTCGCGGTCGCGCAGGGCTTCGACGCGCAGCAGAGCGGCGAGGTGATGGCCTGGACCGGCGTGCCGCAGTTGTTTGTGATCCCGTTCGTGCCGCTGCTGATGCGCCGCATCGATTCGCGCGTTTTGGTCGCCGGCGGCATGGCGATCTTCGCTCTCAGTTGCTTCATGAATCTGCATTTGAACCCGAACTACGGCGGCGACCAGCTTTTCGTGCCGGACGTGATCCGCGCGATCGGGCAGGCGTTCGTCCTGACGCCGCTGTCGGCCATTACCATGGTCGGCATCGCCGCAGCCGATGCGGGCGCCGCTTCCGGGCTGTTCAACATGCTGCGCAATCTGGGCGGCGCCGTCGGCACTGCGGCGATCGAAACGTTCTTCACCAAGCGCGAGCAATATCATTCGTTCGTCATCAACGCCCACGTCTCCGCGCTGGAGCCGGCGACGCAGACGCGACTTGCGTCGATGCAGCATTATTTCATGGCGCATGGACTGCCCGATCCGGCGGATGCGATGCACCGCGCAATCATCTCCGTCGGCGACACCATCCGCGAGCAGGCAACGCTGATGGGATATGCGGACAGTTTCGGCCTGCTCGGCGCTGCGCTGGTCCTGGCCATCGTGTCCGTCGCCGTGCTGAAGAAAGGTGCCAGCGCATCGGGCGGCGCGCACTGAGGGTTATGGCAAGCGCCTCTGGGCCTTCCTCGGGGTGACGAAGAGCTTATTCCCGCACAGGATCCTGGTTTTTATTGCTAATTCGTAACATTATGGACGTGCCAAGGCATGTGCTCGAATCAGGCAGTTTTTTGTCTGGGGACAACCTTGCGCGGCCACAGGCCGGATTGGATGCGAGGCCACGGCCGCCCGGCCAGCGGGGTGGGCGCCGGTCTCGGGGGGATTTTGGGCCGGGGTGCCGCTTGCGGGCGGGACCGTTGCCGGCTCGGGCGCCGCCTCGGACTCCTGGAGCGGGCGTGTCCGCAGGCCCGGCGGGGTGTCGCGGGGGCCTCGGCCGGGGCGGCGAGCGGGGCCAACTTGCCCTCGCGGATTTGAGCGGCGAGAAGTTTTAAAGCTTCGTCGATTCCCAGGATCTGGTCCTCGATCAGCCTGAACAGCCATTTGGGGAACCACCACCCGGCCC
>CAJCJG010000023.1 GCA_903970625.1 Solirubrobacterales bacterium 70-9
TCCAGCGCCACGCTGGTCCGGTGGCCCGCGAGGGAAAAGCTGCGTTTGGTCAGCATGGCGCGGCCAATCGCGCCACCGCCCAGCGCGCGGCCTCGGCCACGACGGGGTTCGTGTCGTCCGTCAGCCTCTCCGCCGCAGCGGCGAGCGAAGCGTCGGCGGAATTCCCGATGGCGATGAGGACGTTGCGGACGAACCGGTCGCGCCCGATCCGCTTGATCGGCGAGCCGGCAAATCGCGCCCGGAACGCGGCATCGTCCAGCGCGGCCAGCTCGGCCAGATCGGGCGCGATCAAATCCGGCCGCGCCTGCAACTTCGCGTGCCGCGTCGCCCGCGCGAAGCGGTTCCAGGGGCAGACGGCGAGGCAGTCGTCGCAGCCATAAATCCGGTTCCCGATGGCCGGCCGCAGCGCGTGCGGGATCGGGCCGGCGTGCTCGATGGTGAGGTAGGAGATGCAACGCGTCGCATCGAGTTGATACGGCGCCGGGAACGCATCCGTCGGGCAGGCACGCAGGCAGCGCGAACAGGTCCCGCACCGGTCGGCGTGCGGCGCGTCCGGCGGCAGGTCCAGATTGGTGTAAATCTCGCCGAGGAATAGCCAGGAGCCGTGGGCGCGGGAGACCAGATTGGTGTGCTTGCCCTGCCAGCCGACCCCCGCCAGCGCCGCCAGCGGCTTTTCCGGCACCGGCGCGGTATCCACGAACACTTTTATCTCGGCCCCGAACCGGCTCGCGACGAACTGGCCCAGATGCTTGAGCATCCCCTTCGCAACATCGTGATAATCGCGGTTGCGGGCATAGACGGAGATGTTGCCGGCCGCCGGCTGCCCGAGGTTCGTCAACGGGTCTTCGGCGGGGGCGTAGCTGAGGCCCAGACAGATCACGCTTTTGGCGTCCGGCCACAGCGCCTGGGGATCGCTGCGCTGCTCGGTGCGCTCCGCCAGCCACCCCATCTCGCCATGCCGCCCGGCGGCCAGAAATGCGGCCAGCCGGTCGCGCGCGGATGGCCCTAGCGAGGCCGGCGCAAACCCCACCGCGTCGAACCCGAGCGTCAGCGCCTTGTCGCGGATCGCCGCGCTTGCGTCCAATTTGGCTATCCGCGCCCCCGGTACGGCGGCACGCCCTGGTCCGGAATCCACGCGCCTTCCGGCGGGGTGCCGGTTTGCCAGAATACGTCGATCGGGATGCCGCCGCGCGGATACCAGTAGGCGCCGATCCGCAGCCACACGGGCGCCAGAAGATCCACCAAACGCCGCGCCACCAGCATCGTGCATGCCTCGTGGAACGCGCCGTGATTGCGAAAACTGTTTGCAAACAGTTTGAGGGATTTGCTCTCCACCAGCCAGTCGCCGGGCACGTAGTCGATGACGATGTGCGCAAAATCCGGCTGGCCGGTCATCGGGCACAGCGAGGTGAACTCCGGGATCGTGAATCGCACCACATAGGCCGCATCGGCGCGGGGATTCGGCACCCGCTCCAGCACCGCTTCGTCCGGGCTGTTCGGGATGGCGGCAGGGCGGCCGAGTTGCGTCAGGCCATCGTAGGAGTCGGTCATTGGTCCCCCTCCGCCCAGCGGGCACGGACGGCGTCGCTGTGGGCGGCCAGCCGGCCGGCGGCGATGGCGGCGCGGATACCGGCCATCAAATCCTGGTAATACTGGATGTTGTGCCATGTCAGCAGCATCGGCCCCAGCATCTCCTCGCAGCGGAACAGATGATGCAGATAGGCGCGGCTGTGTCGGGCGCATAGCGGGCAGGGACAATCCTCGTCAAGCGCCCGATCCTCGGCCGCGAACCGGGCATTGCGCAGGTTGAACACGCCGCGCGACGTGTAGGCCCGAGCCGTCCGCCCCGCCCGGGTCGGGATAACGCAGTCGAACATATCTATCCCGCGCGCGACCGCTTGCAGAATGTCGTCAGGGGTGCCGACGCCCATCAGGTAGCGCGGCTTGTCGCCCGGCAGCAGCGGGACCACGCCGTCCAGCACCGACAGCATCGTCTCCTGCCCTTCGCCCACGGCAAGGCCGCCGATGGCATAGCCCTCGAACCCGATCTTTTCCAACGCCTCGGCGGAGCGGGCGCGAAGCTCGGGGAACACCCCGCCCTGGTTGATGCCGAACAGGCCGTAGCCGGGGCGGGGCTGGAACGCCGCCCGGCTGCGGGCCGCCCAGCGCATGGACAATTCCATGCTCTTTCGCGTGTCGTCCTCGGTGGCTGGGAACGGCGTACATTCGTCGAACGCCATCGTGATGGTCGCGTCCAGCTTGCGCTGAATTTCTACGCTGATTTCCGGTGTAAGCCGGTGCGCGGAACCGTCGATGTGGCTGCGGAAGGTCACGCCGTCCGCGTCCAGCGTGCGCAGCGCCGCCAGGGACATGACCTGAAAGCCGCCGGAATCGGTCAGGATCGGCCCAGGCCAGTCCATCATCCGGTGCAGCCCGCCCAACTGCGCTACCCGGTCGGCCCCGGGCCGCAGCATCAGATGGTACGTGTTGCCAAGGATCAGCCGCGCGCCGGTGGAGCGCACGGCATCCGCCGTCATGGCCTTGACGGTCCCGGCGGTGCCGACCGGCATGAACACGGGGGTCTCGACGGTGCCGTGCGCGGTGTGCAGCCGCCCGAGCCGGGCCGCGCCGTCGCCGGCGAGGTGGGTCCAGGTGAGGGTCATGCCCGTTCCAACAGCGTTGCGTCGCCATATGAATAGAACCGGTATTTTTCCGCGATCGCATGGGCGTACGCCGCCCGCATTCGCTCGGTGCCGGCGAACGCGCAGACCAGCATGAACAGGGTCGAGCGGGGCAGGTGGAAATTGGTCAGCAGCAGGTCGGCGGTGCGGAAGGCGTGGCCGGGGCGGAGGAAGATGTCGGTCGTGCCGGAAAACGGCTTGATCTGGCCGTCGCCGGCCGCCGCCTCCAGCAGCCGCAGCGAGGTTGTGCCGACCGCGACGATCCGGCCGCCGGCCGCCTTCGCGGCGTTGATCGCCTCGGCGGCCTCGGCGGACACAAAACCCCGTTCTGCGTGCAGCGTGTGGCGCGCCACATCCTCGCCCCGCATCGGCAGAAACGTCCCGGCGCCGACATGGAGCGTGACCGTGGTGCGCCGCACGCCGCGCGCCGCCAGCGCGTCCAGCAGGGCTTGGGTGAAGTGCAGCCCGGCCGTCGGCGCTGCCACCGCGCCCTCGTATGCCGCGAACACCGTCTGGTAGTCGGACGCATCCTGCGCCGTCGGGCCGGCCGGCCGATCGATGTAGGGCGGCAGCGCGAGCGCGCCCGCACGGTGCAGCGCCTCGGCAAAGGCCGCGCCGTCGAGACTGAACGCCAGCGACACCCCGCCATCGGGGTCGCGCCCGCGCACCTCGGCGGTCATGCCGTCCGCGCCCTCCACATCCAGTCGATCGCCCACGCGCAGGCGCCGCGCATTTCGCGCCAGGGCGTGCCATGTCCCGTCCGGCAGCGGCCGGTCCAGCGTGATCCCCACGCGCGCGTCGCCCCGACGTGCCGACAACTGGGCCGGAATCACTTTCGTGTCATTGGCAACCAGAATGTCGCCCGGCCACAGCAGGCCCGGCAGATCGCGCACGATCCGGTCGGACAGCCCGGTCGCCGTCACATGCAGCAGGCGCGCGGAGTCTCGGGGGCTGGCGGGATGGTGGGCGATGCGCTCCGGGGGCAGGACGAATTCGAAGTCGGCGAGGTTCATTCTTCGAGGTAGGTCGAAATCTCGATCAGATTGCCGTCCGGATCGCGGCAATACACGGACGTCATCTCCCCCAGCGCGCCGAGCCGCCCTACCGGCCCCTCGACGATCTTGACCCCGCACGCCTTCAGATGATCGACGATCTCGGCCGGGCCGACGGCGGCGACGAAGCACAGGTCCGCCGCTCCCGCCAGCGGCTCGCGCGCGGTGAACCAGTCCTTCGCGTCGGCGCTGTCCGGCCGCAAATTCAGCTTCTGCCCGCCGAATTTCAGGCAGGTGCGCTGCTGGCGGCCGAACTCCTCCCGGTCCATGCCGAGCACGCGCTGATACCAGGAGGCCGTGACCTCCACGTCGCGGCAGTTCAGCGTGATGTGATCGAGACGATCGACGGCGAAGCGCATTGCCAAGGAATCCTTCCGGCGCGGTCGCGTCATGCCGTGTCGGGCGAAGTTCCGCAATCCCGCATGCGCGGCGGCCCACCGCCAAGGCGCCGAAACGTCTAAAAAAAGCGAATCATCACCAGTCCGTATTGACTTCGCATCTGTTTAATTATATGCAGAACGACACCTATTCCGGACGAACAGCGCCGGAGTCCGAACGGTTTGGTTTCGAACGAAAGATGCGGCCATGAGAGCGGGCAGGCGGGGAATGGGTGGTGCGACCAAGCGTCGCATGCGGTTGGACAGGCGCGGATCGATCGCGATCCTGTCGGCGCTGTGCCTCACGCTGATGCTGGCGTCGGCGGCCATGGCGATCGATCTGGCAAAGCTTTATCTGACCAAATCGACCGACCAACGGATCGCCGACCAATCGGCGATGGCCGCCGCGTTCGCCTATGGCCAGAGCGGCAAGAGCACGACAACGGCCGCACGTGCGGCCTCGGCGCTCGCAACCTCAAATGGCGCCGTCGGCGCCACCGTTACGACGAGCATCGTCACGTCCCCCAAAACCGCCAACGACAAAGCCGCCATGGTGGTTGTCACCACGCCGGTCTCGCTCAGTCCGTTCGCCAAGGTCGCGGCCTCGCTCGTGAATGTGTCGGTTTCCGCGACGGCCTATGCCGAGATCCACGACCAGGCCATCCCGTGCCTGCTCGCGCTGGGTGGCAGCGGCGTGTCGGACAGCGGCGGCACCAACATCACCGGGACGGGGTGCTCCCTGGCCTCCAACGGCAACGTCTCCGCCTCGCAGGGCGCCACCGTCACCGCGCAGGCGATTTATGCGGTCGGCTCCATCGGCACCAGCGGCGGCGCCAGCATCAACACCAACCCGGCCACGGGGCAGACCTATCCCGGCTCGTCCGCCGTGCCGGACTCGTACGCGAGCGCCAATGTCTTTTCCCGTCAGTCCACGGTCGCGGCCCTGACTGCGCCGACATTTCCCTCGGTCGGCGCCGCCCCATCCGGCGGGTCCAACATCACCTGCTCCGGCAACACGACCGTTCCGGCGGGACAGCACGCCTACGTCTTTGCCACCTACTATCCCACCTGCACCTCGGTCGCCTTCAGCGGCGGCGCCCAGGAGACCGACCTCAGCGGCGGCCTGTCGCTGCAAGGCAACGCCGGAACCAACGTGAACGTCACGTTCGCGGCGGGCGTGTACAAAATGAACGGCATCTGGATCGCCGGCGGGGGCGGTTCGAACTTTACCGCCACGTTGAGCCTCGCCTCCGGCGTGACGCTCTATGTCTGGAACGGCATCAACGTGGGCGGCACGACGTCTCTGACCGTTAACGGGCCGGGAACCTACTATGTTCAGGGCGGGATTGCGGCGAACAGCGGCAACTCGGTCAGCTTCACCAACGCCAATAACACCAATGCGACGAGCACGTTCTACGTGGACGGCGGCATCACCGTGGGCAGCGGGACCGGCGCGTTCCCGAATGGCCTCTACACCATCACCAGCGGCGGAATCACCGTGGGCAGCGGCAGGTTGACGTTCGGCAACGGCAGCTTCGACATCGCCGGCGGCCTCAGCGTGGGTGGCAGCGGCGCGCTGACCTTCGGGTCGCAACTCAACAGCAGTTCGGTCTTCCAGGTGGATACCGTGAACGCCAGCGGCGACGCCAGTTACAGCGCGGGGGCGTTGACCATCGGCAGTTTCGCCAACCACGACTTCAACGGCGCGGTGGTGGTGGCGGGCAACACGTCGCTCGGGGCGGGAAACTATACGATCGAAGGCGACTTCAACGCCGCGCAGTCCGGCGGCACCAGCATCACCGGGACCGGCGTGTCCATCGTCGCGTCGGGTGCGATCACGTTTGCCCAGGGCTACAGCAACATCAATCTGAGCGCCCCGACCGCGATCACCACGGACACCGCCGGCACGGCATCGACGGTGGTTCTGGCCAGCAATTCCGCTGCGGCGGCCTATATTTCCGGCGGCACCACGAACACCGTGCTGGTCGGCGCCCTGTATCTGCCCAATGCAGCCTTGACGATGGCCGGCGGGGCCAATGTCAGCGGCGGCGGCGGCTGCATGATCATGGTGGCCAACAGCGTGGCGCTCACCGCCGGCGGCAGCATGGCGACGAACTGCACTGGCGTTCAGAGCGAGACGGGCGCCGGCGTGGCGCTGGTCCAATAGCCGGGGACGACGAAGGCGGAAACCTCGCCGTCGCGGGTCGCGTTTTGCGTCCCACTGCGCTCGTTTGTCTCGAAATTGCAACTCGTCCCTTCAATTTATTGACGCGGCGATCGATTAATCGTATCTCAAAACGCGGTATCTACCACTGTTGACGAGGCGAGAGGCGGAATGAGTGGGTTCCGCAAACGAAAGTGGATCGATGAAGACGTTCCCGGTTGAATCCGCCGCAATGGTCGGACAGGGCGGCCGGATCGACACGGCGTCCTGCGGCAATCCGCGACGCGGCCTGGCCGGACGGGTCTTGTGGGCGGACCGGCGCGGCTCGATCGTGATCATGTCGTCGCTGTGCCTGGTATTGCTGGTCGGCGCCGCCGCCGTCGCCATCGACCTTGCGAACGTTTATCTCACGAAATCGGCAGACCAGCGGATCGCCGACCAGTCCGCGATCGCCGCCGCGTTCGCCTATGGCCAGAGCAACTCCAGCACGTCCACGGCACAACTGGCTGCCTCCAGCCTCGCGACAGCAAATGGCGTAAGCGGCGCCAACGGGGCCAGTATCTCGACCACCATCATCAATTCGCCGAAAAACAACGGCAACAAGGCTGCCATGGTCGTGGTCACGACGCCGGTGTCGTTGACACCGTTCGGCCAGAGCGCCTCCGCGCTGGCGAATGTGACGGTCGGGGCGACGGCCTACGCCGAGATACACGACCAGTCCGTCCCATGCTTCCAGGCCCTCGGCGCCAGTGGTTTCTCGGACAGCGGCGGCACTAGCATCACCGCGACCGGATGTTCGATCGCCTCCACCGGGAGCGTGAGTGCCGCACAGGGCGCCAGCGTGACCGCGCAGGCGATCTATGCTGTCGGATCGATCGGCACCAGTGGCGGCGCCACCATCCAGACCAGCCCGACGAGCGGCCAGCTCTATTCCGGCTCCTCGGCCGAGCCGGACCCGTACGCAAGCTCCGGCGTGTTTTCGCGCCAGACCACGGTGGCGGCGCTGACGGCGGCAAGCTTTCCGTCGGTCGGTTCGGCTCCGTCCGGCGGCAGTTCGCAGACCTGTGCCGCGATCGACATGATAATGGCGGGCCAGCACGGCACGGTAACGACCAGCTACTTTCCCACCTGCAGCATGATCACCTTCATGGGCGGTGCGTCGGAGACCGATGTCAGCGGCAGCGGCCTTTCGCTGACTGGCAACAACGTGACCATCAGTTTCATGGCCGGGGTTTACAAGATCAACGGCATCACCATCAGCGGCAGCACGGCCGTCACGATCAACGTGGCCAGCGGTGTGACGCTGGATATCTGGAACGGAATCGTCTTGAACGGCAGCACGTCGCTCACAGTGAATGGCCCCGGCACCTACAACATCCAGGGCGGAATATCGAATAGTGGGTCCGGGTCTGTCACGTTCAACAACTCGAACAGCAGCACCACGACGAGTATTTTCAATATCGCGGGCGGTATCTCAGGTGGCAGCGGCACGATGACTTTTCCGAACGGGACTTACACCATCACCAGCGGCGATGGGACTGCCGGAATCGACCTTGGTAGCGGCACGATCACGTTCGGTAACGGCAGCTTCAACATCGCCGGCGGCATTTCCGTCGGCGGCAGCGGCCAACTGACCTTCGGCTCGCAACTCAACGGCAATGCGGTGTTCCAGATCGACACGGTTGCCAACAATGGCAACGCGATCACGACCGGCGGCGGCAGCACGCTGACCTTGGGCAGCTTTACCAATTTCGACATCAACGGGGCGGTGGTGGTGGCCGGCAATGTCGCGCTCGGGGCCGGCGCGTACACGATCGAAGGCGCGTTCAACGCTTCGGCCTCGGGCGGCAGCAGCATAACCGGCACAGGCGTGTCGATCGTCACCTCGGGCGCGATCAGTGTAGGCGCCGGTTATAGCACGATCAATCTGTCCGCCCCGACCACGATCACCAATACCACGCAGGGCACGTCGTCCACCGTGGTGCTGGCGAGCACCTCGTCCACGTCCTCGGTGATCACGTCAGGCGCCACCAACACCGTTCTCGTCGGCGGCGTCTATATGCCGAACGCGCCGCTGAGCTTGTCCGGCAGCGCCCATCTCAGCGGCGGGGGCGGCTGCCTGATCCTGGTGGCAAACAGTGTCACGCTCAGCGCCGGGGGCACGGCCGCCACCAATTGCACGGGCGTTCAGAGCACGGTGGCGAGCGGAGTGGCGCTTGTCCAGTAACTCGCCATGACGCGCCGGCGCAGTCTCCTTGGCGGCAGGACAGGCAATGCAGGCGTTGCCGCGATGGAGTTCGGCCTGCTGGTGCCGGTGCTCGTCGTGGTGTTCCTCGGCATCGCCGATTTCAGCCTCGCGTACCACGACCAGTTGCAGCTTTCCTCGGCGCTCGCGTCGGGCGCACAATATGGGTTTGCGCAAGGGCAGACGGAGACCGGCACGACGCTGACCAGCGACGTGACCGGATTCATCAACAAGGTCTCGCCCATCCCGCTCAGTTCCGTTACCGCCTCGTACAACAACGGCCTGACCGGCACGACGTGCTATTGCGTCAGCGGCTCGCCCGCCGCCTACACGGCATCGGCCTCGTGCGGCGCCACCTGCACCGACGGCAGCGGCAATGTGCTGGGAACGTCCGGAAACTATCTCTCCATCACCGGCAGTTTCACCTACGCGCCGATGTTCATTCTTCAGACCGTAATATTCGGCACGTCCTACTCGCAGACCGTGACGGTGCGGCTGAAATGATGGCGTCCGTCCACGCCCTGTTGCGGCGCAACAACGCCGGTTCGACCACCATCGAGTTCGCCTTGACGGCGACTTCGCTGCTGCTGCTCATCGTCGGCATGCTGGAGGCAGCACTGCTGTTCTGGAGTTGGCAGGCGCTGGAAGGAGCCGCCATCGACGCCGCCCGCTGCGCCGCCATCAACTCCAGCAGTTGCCTGAACGTTACCACGACGACCGGCGCCACCCAAACCTATGCGGTCTCGGCGGCCACCGCGCGCGGGCTGAATGGCATTCAGGCCTCCAACGTCACTGTCCTCACCGGCGCTGCGGCGCAGACGGCCTGCGGCTCCACCACGGCCAACGTCGTGTCCGTTGCCATCCCCTATTCGATCGGCCCGGTCTTTATGGCGCCATACCTGTCCCCGAACCTCACCGCCTCCGCCTGCTTCCCGATTGCCAGCAGCACGTAGTGCGGCGAGGCGGCCTTGGCCCGACCGGGTCGGTGTCACTCCAACCCGTCGTAAAAGTCGTTCCCCTTGTCGTCGATCACGATGAAGGCCGGGAAATCCTCCACCTGGATGCGCCACACCGCTTCCATGCCGAGTTCGGGGTATTCCAGCGGCTCCACCTTGCGGATGCAGTCCTGCGCCAGCCGCGCCGCCGGTCCGCCGACGCTGCCGAGATAGAAGCCGCCGAACTGCTGGCACGCATCCTTGACCGCGCGCGAGCGGTTGCCCTTGGCCAGCATCACGAACGAGCCGCCGGCCGCCTGGAAATCCGCGACATAGCTGTCCATCCGGCCCGCCGTCGTCGGCCCGAAACTGCCGGTCGGCAGCCCGTGGGGAGTCTTGGCGGGGCCGGCATAATAGACCGGATGGTCCTTCAGATAGTTGGGAAGGCCCTCGCCCCGGTCCAGCCGCTCTTTCAGCTTCGCATGTGCGATGTCGCGCGCCACCACCATCGTCCCGCTCAGCGCCAGCCGAGTCTTCACCGGATATTTTGACAATTGCGCCCGGATTTCGCTCATCGGCCGATTCAGATCGACGGCCACCACGTCGCCGCCCAAAATGTCGTCGGTGGCTTCGGGCAGATATTTGTGCGGGTCGGTCTCTAGCTGTTCGAGGAACACGCCATCCGGCGTGATCTTCGCCTTCACTTGCCGGTCGGCGCTACACGACACGCCGATGCCGATGGGCAAGCTTGCCCCATGGCGCGGCAGCCGGATCACCCGCACGTCGTGGCAGAAATATTTGCCGCCGAACTGCGCGCCGATCCCGTTGTGGCGGGAGATTTGCAGCACCTGCTGCTCCATCTCCAGATCGCGAAACGCATGCCCCGCCTTGCTGCCGCTGGTCGGCAGCGTATCCAGATACCGGCACGAGGCCAGTTTCACTGTCTTCAGCGTCGTCTCCGCGCTGGTGCCGCCGATGACGATGGCGAGGTGATAAGGCGGGCAGGCCGATGTGCCCAAGGTCTTGATCTTGGTGCCGATCCACGCCGCTAGCTTCTCCGGCGTCAGGATGGCGCGGGTTTCCTGGAACAAAAACGACTTGTTGGCCGAGCCGCCGCCCTTGGCGACGAACATCAGCGAGAACTCGTCCGCATGGTGCTCGCCGGGGCTGGCGAGGATGTCGAGTTGCACGGGCAGGTTGTTGCCCGTGTTGACCTCCTGAAACATCGACAATGGCGCCATCTGCGAATAGCGCAGATTGGTCTCGGTGTAGGTGCGATGCACGCCGTACGACAGCGCCTCCTCCTCGTCGCCGTCCACCCACACGCGCTGGCCCTTCTTGCCGAACACGATCGCCGTGCCGGTGTCCTGGCACATCGGCAGCACGCCGCCGGCGGCGATGTTGGCGTTTTTCAGCAGGTCGAGCGCCACGAACCGGTCGTTCGCCGACGCCTCCGGATCGTCCAAAATGGCGCGCAGGGAGGCCAGATGCGCCGGCCGCAGCAGGTGCGACACGTCGCGAAACGCTTGGAACGCCAGGTCCGACAGCGCCTCGGGCGCGATTTTCAGGATCGTCCGCCCCTCGAAATTGGAGGTGGAGACCCCGCCGATCTCCAGCTTCCGCCAGGGCGTGTTATCCGGCCCGAGCGGGAACATGGTCGAAAACTGGAAGCCGGATGGCCGCGGCAGGGGGGCGTTCATCTGGGGGGTCCTTCGTGGGCGTGTGTCGTCTGTAAACTATGAGTGGACAAAGCGACAACCCGCAGTTTACAAATCGCCATGATACGCTCGTTCCGCAGCAAGGCGCTTGCGGGATTTTGGCGCAGCGGCGACTCGTCCAAACTGGACGCCCGCATCGCCGGCAAGCTGCGCACCCGTCTGTCGCGCCTCGATTTGGCCATTGTGCCGCAGGAAATGAATGCCCCCGGCTACCATTTTCACGAGTTGAAAGGCGGCCGCCGGGAAGAGTTCAGCGTCCGCCTCACCGGAAATTGGCGCTTGACGTTCGGCTGGGACGATACCGACGCAATCGACGTTGACCTCGAAGACTACCACTGACGGAGCCGTGCGATGACCGAAGACTCCATTCCCGCCGGTCGCCCCGGCTGGCAACCAAGCCACCCCGGCGAGGCCTTGCGGGAAGATATTTTTCCGGCGCTCGGCCTGTCCGTGGCAGAGGCGGCCGGCACGTTGGGGGTGTCGCGCCAAATGCTGCATCGGGTGCTGGCCGAGCGGGCATCCGTGACGCCCGAGATGGCCGTCCGCCTCGGCAAGCTCTGCGGCGACGGGCCACGCATTTGGCTGGCGATGCAACAGGCCCACGACCTTTGGCGTGCGGAACGGGCGCTGGCGGACGAAGTGGCGCGCATCCCGACATTGCGGCCGGTCTGAGCTGGCGCCCCGACGCATCACTCCCTCGGCGGCGTCCGGCGGCGGAATGCATCCAGGCTGACCACCTGCGGCGTCGCGGACCCCTCCGGCTCGGCGGGGGGCGGTGCAAGTGCCACCGGGGCCGGGGTGGGGGCCGGCAACGTTGCCGGTTCGGCCTCGATGGCGGGCGGCAGTTCCGCCTTGAAGCGTAGCCCGAACTTCACCTCCGGGTCGGCAAAGCCGGTGATCGCCGGCAGCGGCACATGGATCACGCTCGGCACGCCGCCGAACGACAGCCCGACGCTGAACTCCCCGGCCGCCTCGTCCACTTTCAGATCCCAGAACTGATTTTGCAGGACGATGGTGATTTCCTGCGGGTATTGCGCGCGCAGGCGCTTGGGCAGCACGGCGTTCGGGTGGTCGGTGCGGAAGGTGATGTAGAAATGGTGCCCGCCCGGCAGCCCGTGCGCGGCGGCATGCTCCAGCGCGCGCACCACCACCTGGCGCAGCGCCTGTTCGGTCCAGTCCTCGTACGGCAACAGGCTTTCGGGCCGTTGCTCGGGGGTATCTTCCATCTGCCGCCTCGTTGGTCTGCCGCCCCCATTAGCGCCTGCGGCGGCCAGGGAAAAGCTTAGGCGCGCATCCACGGCGGAGATAGGCGGGCAATCCGCTCGGCCACAGGGCAATTTTGCGCGTGCGCCCCGGGAAGATAGCCCAGACTCATCAAAAACTCGCCGACGATCTCGCCCCCGGTGAAGCGAAACGTTCCCTTGAACAGCTTTATCCAGGCTGCCTTGTCGCGCGGATGGTTGGCGTCCAGCCATGCGGCGAACCCGCCATGGCTGCCGCGCAACCGGCGCACGATGCCCGCATTGTGGATGATGGCGTCCACTTTCAGCCGGTTGCGGATGATCGCGGGGTCCGCCAATAGCCGCGCTTTCTCTGCGTCGTCCATCGCCGCGATGGTATCCACATCCCAGCCGAGGAAGGCGCGCCCCATGCCGGGCCGCCGTTTCAGCACGATCTCCCACGACAGCCCCGCCTGCATGATCTCCAGACACAGCCGCTCGAACAGCACCGCCTCCTCGCGTTGCGGGAAGCCATATTCGGTGGCGTGGTAGGACTCATGCACCGGATGGCCCGGGGCGAAATCGCAATAGCCGCTCATGCGCACCCGGCCCGAGGATGAAAGCGGGGGGCATTCTGTTGCCCGGGGCCCCCCTAACCGCGCTTATCGCTTATGCAGCGACAGCGAGCGCCATGTTGTCGTTGGCACCTGTGATATGGCCCGATGACGGCGGAACCATGCCGGGCAAAAGATGAGTCTTTACCACGCGTGTCGAACCTGTTTCGCCCCCATTGTCCCCGACAACCAGGGAGGTCTGGTGGAGGCGCCGGGCACTGCCCCCGGGTCCACAACGATTATTCCACGCACCGTTTATCGCCATAGCCGGCAAGCCGGCAAACGACATATAGGCGGTCCTCGGCGCGGAGGAAAGGGACTCGACGCATGATCACACGCGACCAGCAGGCCGAGATCGACGCCGCCCGTGCCGCCACCGCCCAAACCCGCCGCGCGACGGTGCCGGCGCTGGAGGCGATGCTGTTCCAGGCCACGCCGGTGCTCGACCACGGCTTCGTGCGCGTCATCGACTACATGGGCGACGACGCCGCCATCGTGCAGGCCGCGCGGGTCTCCTATGGCCGGGGCACCCGCAAGGTCAGCGAGGATGCCGGCCTGATCCGCTACCTGATGCGCCACCGCCATTCGACGCCGTTCGAAATGGCGGAGATCAAATACCACGTCAAACTGCCGATTTTCGTCGCCCGGCAATGGATTCGCCACCGCACCGCCAACGTCAACGAGTATTCTGCTCGTTACTCGATCCTGGATCGGGAGTTTTATATCCCGTCGCCCGAGCATTTGGCAGCCCAATCCGACAGCAACCGGCAGGGCAGGGGCGACCTGCTGACCGGCGACGCGGCGGCCGAGGTGCTGGACATTTTGCGCTCGGACGCGATGCGCACCTACGACAACTACGCCCACATGCTGAACGAAGCGCCGGACGGCGCGCCGCTCGACCCCGCCCGCCAGGGGCTGGCCCGCGAACTGGCCCGCATGAACCTGACGCTGAACACCTATACGCAATGGTATTGGAAGTGCGACCTGCACAATCTGCTGCACTTCCTGTCGCTGCGCACCGACGCCCACGCCCAATACGAAATCCGCGCTTACGCGGACGCGATGCTGGCCACCGTCGAAGCCTGGGTGCCGCAGACGTTTGCCGCCTTCAAGGATTTCCGATTGGGCGCCGTCACCTTCTCCGCCGGCATGCTGGCCGTGCTGAAACGGATGCTGGCGGGGGAAGCGGTGGACCAGAAGGCCAGCGGGCTGAGCAAGCGGGAGTGGGGGGAGATGATGGCGGCGCTGGGACGGGAGGGTTGACGTATTGTCGACGAATTGAGTATTCACTGCGTTATTGAATCGAGTGTCTGAAAAATGCTGGCATACGTTAATATCATCGGCTTGGTGTTCGGTATGGCAGGGGTCGCAATGATATTCATTTGGGGCCCACCCCAACCATCATTTCAGACAGGCGCGGCGGCAATTATCCCTTTGACATACCGCTCCTAGGGATGGTAGGTTGGCCTCACCGAATGAGAGGCCGGCTGCCATGTCCATCACCGACAATCCCGTGTTCACCGATGCCGAAGCCGCTCGCGAATGGCTGGAAAGCACGCTTTGGCCGGAAGGCCCGATCTGCCCGCACTGCGGCATGATCGGCTGTTCTACCGCGCTTAACGGCAAGTCGCATCGGCCGGGCCTTTGGAAGTGCAAGGGCTGCGACGGCCATTTCACCGTGACCGTGGGCACCGTGATGGAACGCAGCCACATCCCGCTCAACAAGTGGCTGCTGGCCATGCACCTGATGGGCGCCAGCAAAAAGGGCATGTCGGCGCACCAGATGCACCGCATGCTCGGGCTGACCTACAAGTCGGCTTGGTTCATGTGCCATCGCATCCGCGAGGCGATGCGCGAAGGGAAAATCCCAGGCCCGCTCGGCGGCGCGAACAAGGTCGTCGAGGTCGACGAGACTTATGTCGGCGGGAAAGCCAAGAACCGTGCTTTCAAGCCGGTCCCGCCGAAGGAACCCGTTGTCGCGCTGGTGGAGCGTGGCGGCCGTGTTCGCTCGCATCACGTCGCGACCGTGGACGGCAAGAACCTAAAGCCGATCCTCAAAGAGCAGATCGACGCGGCAAGCCACATCATGACGGACGAAAGCCCGATCTACCCGTCGATGATGGGTGGCTTTGCCGGGCACAGCACAGTCAATCACTCGATCAACGAATATGTGCGCGGCGGGTTCTTCATCCACACCAACACGGTGGAGAACTATTTCTCGATCTTCAAGCGCGGCATCATCGGCACGTACCACCACGTCAGCGCGACGCACCTGAAACGCTACTTGGGCGAGTTCGATTTTCGCTACAACCTGCGCTCGGGCCTTGGCGTGGAGGACGGCGAACGCATGACGCACATCGCGATGGGCGTGACCGGCAAGCGGCTGACCTATCGGCGGATTGGTGGGCGAAAAGCAGCCCAAACGGCTCGGCACGCGTAAGCGCCGCAAACCGCGCGAGGCACCCGACCCGCGCCAGCTAGCGCTTCCGGGGCTGCTTGACGACTGACGGCTTGGGCGCGGCCTTGGGTTGCTGGTGGATCGGGGCGTGCTTGGCAACGGCCTTGGCCAGGGCCGCCGTGCGTTCCCACGCATCGGGCAGCATCTCAATCTTGTCCAGATCGGGCGAGAGCGGCTTGTCCTTCATGTCGCGATCCTACCATGAAACGCCGAGAGGCGGGAATCGTGAGACTC
>CAJCJG010000024.1 GCA_903970625.1 Solirubrobacterales bacterium 70-9
GGACGCGCTGCGCGCTGCCATCGCCGCCCGCTTTTCGGCGATGCTGCAAGCCGGCGCGGTGGACGAGGCGCGCGCCCTGCTCGCGCAGAACCTCGACCCCGCCTTGCCCGCGATGCGCGCGCATGGCGTCCCCGAACTCGCCGCATACCTGGGCGGCGAGACGACGCTAGACGCCGCCGCCCGGCGCGCGGAACTGGTCACAGGCCAGTACACCAAGCGCCAGACGACATGGTTCCGCCATCGCGCGCTGACGGTGCCGGAGCGGACGCATACGATCCATGCGCGGATCGCGGGTCTGGCGCAATTTTCAGAAAGCGAAAGGGCCTTTCTGCTAAACTTTACGCAAGCGGCGGGTTGACGCACCGCACCGCAGCAGACTAAGGGTGCGCGCATGAGCACCATTGCCCCGACTGCCGAACTCCCTGCCACCGCCGCCCAGTCCGGCGCGGAAGTTCTTTTGCGCGCGCTGAAGGACCAGGGCGTGGAAGTGATCTTCGGCTATCCCGGCGGCGCGGTGCTGCCGATCTACGACGCGATCTTCCAGCAGAACGCGATCCGCCACGTTCTGGTTCGTCACGAGCAGGCCGCCGTCCATGCTGCCGAGGGCTACGCCCGCAGCACCGGTCGCGTGGGCTGCGTGCTCGTCACCAGCGGCCCCGGTGCGACCAATGCCGTCACCGGCCTCGTGGATGCGCTGATGGACAGCATCCCCATCGTCTGCCTGACGGGACAGGTGCCGACCCACCTGATCGGCAACGACGCCTTTCAGGAAGCCGATACCACCGGCATCACCCGCCCGGCCACCAAACACAACTACCTCGTGAAGCGCGCCGAAGATCTGGCCCGCGTTGTCCACGAGGCGTTCTATGTCGCCCGGACCGGGCGCCCCGGCCCGGTGGTCATCGACCTGCCGAAAGACATTTTGATCGGCAAGGCACCGTACGTGTCGCCCGCCGCCACGCCCCACCGCAGCTACCGCCCGCAGACCGAGCCTGACTCGGCGCAGATAGGCCGCGCCATTGCGCTGCTCAAGGGGGCGAAGCGCCCGGTGATCTACACCGGCGGCGGCGTCATCAACGCAGGCGACGCGGCCTCGGCGGCGCTGCGCCGCTTCGTGCGAATGACCGGCTTTCCCTGCACCAGCACGCTGATGGGCCTCGGCGCCTACCCGTCCAACGACCCGCAATTCCTCGGCATGCTGGGGATGCACGGCACCTACGAAGCCAACATGGTCATGCATGGCTGTGACGTGATGCTGAACGTGGGCGCGCGGTTCGACGACCGGGTGACGGGCAAGCTGTCGCTGTTCAGCCCCGGCTCGAAGAAAATCCACATCGACATCGACCCGTCCAGCATCAACAAGAACGTGCCGGTCGAGGTGCCGATCATCGGCGACGCCGCCCGCGCGCTGGAAGCGTTGATCGCCGCCTGGGAAGCCGACAGCGCAAAACCCGAGCGCACGGCGCTGGCGGAATGGTGGCGGCAGATCGATACATGGCGGGCCAAGGACAGTTTGCGCTACCGCCAGTCGATGGACAACGGCGCGGTGATCAAGCCGCAATACGCGATCCAGCGCCTGTACGAGATCACCCGCGAGCTCGGCCGCGAGACGTTCATCAGCACCGAAGTCGGCCAGCATCAGATGTGGGCGGCGCAGTTCTTCCGATTCGACGAGCCGAACCGCTGGATGACAAGCGGTGGCCTCGGCACGATGGGTTACGGGTTGCCTGCGGCGATGGGGGTGCAGATCGCCCATCCGGACGCGCTGTGCATCGACATCGCGGGCGAGGCCAGCATCCTGATGAATATTCAGGAGATGAGCACTCTGGCCCAGTATCGCCTGCCGGTGAAAGTGTTCATCCTGAACAATCAATACATGGGCATGGTACGCCAGTGGCAGGAATTGCTGCATGGCGGCCGCTACTCGGAAAGCTATTCGGAGGCGCTGCCCGACTTCGTCAAACTGGCCGAGAGCTTCCACGCCGAAGGCATGCGCGCCACGAGCGTCGATGACCTGGACGGCGTGATCCGCGCGATGCTGGCAAGCCCCAAGGCGGTGATCGCCGATATCTTCGTCGATCAAAAGGAAAACTGCTTCCCGATGATCCCGAGCGGCGCCGGCCACAACGACATGATTTTGGGCCCGGAACACGAAGGCGGCGCGACCGGCGTTAGCGACGACGGGTTGGCGCTGGTCTGATTGCTTCTTCCCTCCCGCAAGGGGAGGGGGAATTTGCCTCTGCTTCCCCGTTTCCGGATGTGCCATGACCGCCGCCGACCCGACTTACACCTCCGCGACCATTTCCGTGCTGGTGGACAACGAGGCCGGCGTGCTCGCGCGCGTCATCGGCCTGTTTTCCGGCCGTGGCTATAACATCGACAGTTTGACGGTCGCACCGGTGGACGACAGCGGGCAGCGCAGCCGCATCAATGTCGTGACCAGCGGCACGCAAATGGTGATCGAGCAGATCAAAGCGCAACTGGACCGCCTCGTGCCCGTGCATCGCGTCTCGGACCTGACGCAGCTTGGGCCGCACATCGCGCGCGAGATGGCGCTGATCAAGGTGATCGCGACGACGGCGGACAAGCGGGCGGAGGCGCTGCGCCTGTCGGACGCATTTCGCGCGCGCGTCATCGACGCGACCGTCGAAAGCTTCGTGTTCGAGATGACGGGCAGCACCGCGAAGCTGGATGCGTTCGTCGAATTGATGCGGCCGTTGGGCCTCGCCGAAGTCTCGCGTACCGGCGTCGCCGCGATGGCACGAGGAACCAGAGTCATCTAGTTTTTTTGAGGGAATGAAGCAGATGCGCGTTTACTACGACCGCGATGCCGACGTGAACATGATCAAGGGCAAGAAAGTCGCGGTCATCGGCTATGGCAGCCAGGGCCACGCCCACGCCACCAACCTGAAGGATTCGGGCGCGGCCAATCTGGCCGTCGGCCTGCGGGCAGGGTCGGCCGGGATCGCCAAGGCCGAAGCCGCCGGCCTGACCGTCATGGACCCGGCGGACGCCGCCAAGTGGGCCGACGTGGTGATGGTGCTGACGCCGGACGAAGGGCAGGGCGAGCTGTACCGCGACAAGCTGCATGCCAACATGAAGCCGGGCGCGGCGCTGGCGTTCGCGCACGGGCTGAACATCCATTTCAATCTGATCGAACCGCGCGCCGACATCGACGTGTTCATGATCGCGCCGAAAGGCCCCGGCCACACGGTGCGTAGCGAATACCAGCGCGGCGGCGGCGTGCCGTGTCTGGTGGCGGTCGCGCAAAACCCGTCCGGCAACGCGCTGGAGATTGCGCTGTCCTATGCCTCGGCCATCGGCGGCGGTCGCGCCGGCATCATCGAGACGACGTTCCAGGAAGAATGCGAGACCGACCTGTTCGGCGAGCAGGTGGTGCTGTGCGGCGGTCTGGTCGAGTTGATCCGCGCCGGCTACGAGACGCTGGTGGGCGCGGGCTACGCGCCGGAAATGGCGTATTTCGAATGCCTGCACGAAGTGAAGCTGATCGTGGATCTGATCTATGAGGGCGGCATCGCCAACATGAACTATTCCATCAGCAACACGGCCGAATACGGCGAATACGTGACCGGCCCCCGCATCATCACCGCCGAGACCAAGGCGGAGATGAAGCGGGTGCTGGAGGACATCCAATCCGGCCGCTTCGCCCGCGACTGGATGCTGGAAAACCGCGTCAACCAGGCCAGCTTCAAGGCCCCCCGCCGCCGCAACGCGGCGCACCCGATCGAGGAAGTGGGCGAAAAGCTGCGCGCGATGATGCCGTGGATCGCGAAGAACAAGCTGGTGGACAAGACGAAGAACTGATTTTCGGCCCGGCGCGCGATATCGTTCCGAAAACGGAACGATATGGACGTGCCAAGGCGCCGGCTTTGCTTGGCCCGTTTTTGCGGTAGGTGGGCCGCACGCCTTGGGCGCTGGCGCGGGTTGGTGCAACTGGGCACTTTCGGTGCGCGTGGGCGAGGCCGGCGGCTGGAGCGGGTGCCGAGTGAGGTCCTCCGGCGGCGGGGCGGCCGGGGGATCGTTCGGGGGAGCGGGGGGCTGGCTGGCCCGGGCCGGCTGCTTTTCCGCCGCCATCGGCTGCGACCGAATCGGCCGGGGCGATTGGCTGGGCGGTCTGGTCGGCGTCCCGGCCGGATTGTCGGTGGCGGTATCTGCCTCTGGGATGGGTTGGGGGGCGAAGGGTGCAGCCTGGACGATCGGGCCATCCCGCAGGAGTTCGCCGAGGTCTAGAAGCCTTTGGCGGATGTTCCTGATTTCTTTGCCGATCAGCATCATCATCACCATCCGGAGAAACCCGTTCGGGCGCTCCGCGAGGGCCAGAGCCAGCCGCAGAATCGCTGCGCTGAACCGTTCGGCCGGGGAATGGGATGATCCTTGTGACATCTTCTGATGTTATTATCATTGACGTCACGAGTCAAGCAAAAAATGATGCGGACCGACGCGAGGTGTCTTCCCACATGCACAGCAATCGCATTTGGCAAAATCATCTCTCTACCGTCATGGCCGGCCTTGATCCGGCCATCCACGCCGTCGCGCCGGACGGAGTTGGAACGGAAGAAACTAGCCTGCGCGTTCAGCGGCACCCCACCCCGTGGATGGCCGGATCAAGTCCAGCCATGGCGATGAAGGAACGGAATCGGCATGTGCGAATGCCCTGTCCCACAAGCGTGGCTTCGACGGCGGATGACGGGCCCGGCGCTGGCTTCGCAGACGCTTCCAAAGGGCGCGCCGTGCGTATGTTTGGACGGGGGCCGCAAGGTTCGATGCCGCCGCCCGAGCGGTGACGTCAGGCCCCGCCATATCGGCCGGTGTCGCTCAACACGGTCTATTGACCTCATCGTCTGACAATAAATCCAATCCGATTATAAAATTGATCTCATAGTGCCCGCTGTATCCCGTTATTGATTCCACAATAACGCGGGCGCGGGCGGTCGGAATTTCGAGGCTGTTTTCGCCCGCACCGCCGCCACGCACACAGGACAATGAGGACAGATGATGGCGACCGACCAGGGCATTGCCGGGAGCACGAATCGTCACACCATCGGGGTGGCCTTCGTCACCGATGCTGCATCCGCCGCCACCGTGCGCGACTGCTTCGGCCAACTCGGTATCGGCGAGACGCGGGTGGAGACAGGTGATATCGGGGCGGCCATCGATGCCCTGGCCACCGGCCCGTCGCCCACCCTGCTGATCGCCGACATTTCCGGCATCGACGATCCGCTCTCGCGCATCCGCACGCTTGCCGATGTCTGCGATCCCTCGACGTCGGTGTTTGTCGTCGGCGCACGAAACGACATTGCGCTGTATCGCGAGATCATGCGGCTCGGCGTGTCCGGCTACCAGTTCAAGCCCATCGTGCTCGACCCGCTGGTGCGCGCCTGCCGGGCGGCGCTCGCTGGCGAGGAGGGGGAGGAGCCCGGGCCGCGCATCGGCAAGCTTGTCGCCATCATGGGTGTCCGCAGTGGCGTGGGGGGCACCACGGTCGCCGTGAACGCGGCCTGGCATCTGGCGACTTCCATGGGCCGCGACACGATGCTGATCGACCTCGATCTGGAGACCGGGGACGCGGCCTTGCAACTGAATGTCCAGCCGACCCACACGCTGCGCGCGGCGCTGGAACACCCGGACCGGATCGACGACGTGTTTCTGGATCGCGCGGCGATCCAGGTGTCGCCAAAACTCCAGCTTCTCGCCGGCCTCGAATCCCTGACCGATCCGGTCGCGGCCGACGCGGACGTCGTGATGCGGATCGTGGCCAACGTGCGCAAGCGCCACAACTACAACATCGTCGATGTGCCATGCCGGGCCGGACAGGTGTTCGGGCGTCTGGCGAGCGCCTCCAGCACGATCATCCTGGTGGCCGATCCGACAGTCAGTTCCGCCCGCGAGATGCTGCGGTGGCAGGAGTATCTGAAATCGGTCGGGGCGCCGGGCACCGTTCGCCGCATCCTCAACAAATCCGGTGCGCCGGGGGCGCTGTCCGACACGGAGTTCCTCACCGCCATCGGGGGCGCGCCCTGCACGCTCATCGCCCTCGACCCGGAGATCGTCCGAGGGGCGGATAGCGGGCAGCCGGCCATCGACCGGTGCCGTGGATTGCGCAGGAGCCTCGCATCCCTGTTCGTCGATTTGTCGGGCATGCCGGACATCGACCCGCCCGGTCTGCTGGCGCGGATTTTTGGCGGGTGACGACGCATTTCGGACATCGCGAGGCTGCGCCGGAGCATGCCGCCGCCGAACCGCCGGCCGTCGTGCCCCAGACCGACCCGATCGACGATTTGCGTGTCCATGAGCACGACACCGAGGAAAACGCGGCGGCCTCCACGGTGCAGGACATGGTCCGCAATCTCGTCATGAGCCGGCTCGACCCGGTGGTCACGGCGCGGACCAGCGAAGCCGACCTGAAGACGGTGCTGGACCGGATGGTGAGCGAAGCGGCGAACGAGCACAAATTGCTGCTCAACAGCGAGGAGCAACACGCGGCATCCCGCGACCTGATGAACGACATCGTGGGTCTCGGCCCGCTCGAACCGCTGCTGCACGACGACCGCAACACCGACATCCTGGTCAACGGCGCCGGCCAAATCTTCGTCGAGCAGCACGGCATCCTGCAACTGACGGAGATAAAATTCCGCTCGGACGCGCAGGTGATGCATGTGGCCCAGCGCATCGCCACCTCGGTCGGCCGCCGCGTGGACCGGGCAAGCCCGATGCTGGATGCAAGGCTGCCCGACGGCAGCCGCGTCAACGTCGTCTTTCCGCCGGCGAGCGTCGACGGACCCTGCATCTCGATCCGCAAATTCTCGCGCGACGCAATCGGCTTCGAGCAGATGATCGTCCACGATTCCATGTCGCCGCCACTCGCAAAATTTCTGGAAATCGTCACGCGCTGCCGGCTGAACATCATGATCTCGGGCGGCACCGGCTCCGGCAAGACGACGTTGCTCGCCGCTATGTCGAGCTACATCGACCGGCGGGAACGGGTCATTACGATCGAGGACTCGGCGGAGTTGCGGCTGCAACTGCCGCACAAGGTTAGGCTGGAAACGCGCCTGCCCAGCATCGAGGGCACGGGCGAGATCACGCAACGCGATCTGGTGCGCAACGCGCTGCGCATGCGGCCCGACCGCATCATCGTCGGCGAGGTGCGGGGGGCGGAGGCGTTCGACATGCTGCAAGCCATGAACACCGGCCATAAGGGTTCGATGTCGACCGTACATGCGAACTCGCCGCGCGATGCGCTGACGCGGATCGAGAACATGGTGCTGATGGCCACGGCCAATCTGCCGAGCCGGGCGATCCTGTCGCAAATCGTCGGCTCGCTGCAATTGGTGGTGCAGGTGGAGCGGATGCGCGACGGCGCGCGGCGCGTGACCGAAATCTCGGAAATCGTCGGCCTGCAAGGCGACGTGGTCACGATGGCAACATTGTTCGCCTACAAATACGAGGGCGAGTCCGACAACGGCCTGCTGCGCGGCACGTTCGCCCCGAGCGGCATTCGCCCCGGTTTTCTTCCGCTCATCGCGTATTACGGGCTGAGCGACGCTCTGATGGAGACGTTGGCGTGAGACGCGACCGAAGCTTCGCCCGTCACTTCATGCGCGAAAAGACCTGCCGGTCGCGGTTGTCCTGCATCAGCATGGAAAAGCTGGGAATTTTCTCGAATCCGAGGCCGAGCGGCAGCCCGCTTTCCGGGTCGGCGGAGATTTTCGCGTATGGTTCGCTCGCCACCTTGTCCCACCGTCCGGCCGGCAGTTTCACTTCCAGCGTTGCTACCGTCGCTTTCAAGGCCAGACGGACAATCGCCTCCTTGGGCGAGGACGGCTTGGTCAGGCTCGGACATCCGGCAATCATCTGCCACCCGCTGGCCAGCGCCCAGGCGGTCAATTCGTCCTTCGTCATCGGTGTGATCCCCTCTCGACAATAATGCGACAAAAAATGCGCCGGCGCCGGCGCCGGCGGCGGCCCGAGGTCAGAGACCGGTATGGTCGCGATCGCGTTCGGGGTAAATACGGGCGCCTCGCAGGCGGTGCCGCCTCGGCGGCACGCAACTTCCGACTGCCGGCCGAAGCCGGCGAGGGTTGCGTTGCCGCCCCGCCGCCGCTAATCAGGCGCCCGGCGCTGCACTAGCTCAGTGGTAGAGCACTCCCTTGGTAAGGGAGAGGTCGACAGTTCAATCCTGTCGTGCAGCACCATCCTCTCTCGACATGCGAGACAGCTTTTGCCGCCGATGGTCGCAACACCCCGGCGGTGTGGCCGCGCGGGGTAGGTCCGGGCGAGCTACGTTCGGCGTAGGTATATTCCGAATCTACCATTCCGCTCAGATGCACCCGAAATTAAGTCGGGTTCCAACCTGTCAATATTTCAGCCGTGACCGGGAAGCATCAGCCCATGGGCAAGGTTATGATTGTCGAAAACGACTTCGTGATGGCCGATATGTTCCGGCTGATCCTGATTATGGCCGGATATGAGGTTGTCGGTATTGCCCGCACCGTCGAGGAAAGCCTGGAGCTTCATGGGCGTTCGAAGCCGGACCTTGCGCTTGTGGACGTCCGCTTGGCGGGCGGACGGCTCGGGACCGAAATTGCCGCGCGAGTCGATCTGACCACCTTGGGCATTCTCTATGTCACCGGAAACACAGGTGAGATTAAGCTGACGTGCTTCAACGGCGTTGCCTCGCTGGTCAAGCCGTGCGGCGCCGAGGAGCTTGTTCGCTCGCTCCAACTCGTGACGGAAATGGTCGGCACGGGCAAGGTCACGCCGCCCTTTCCCAGCGGATTTCGCCTCCTTGTGCCGGGGCCGGGCGAAGTGGCGGAGGAACCGGACCTTCCCGGTGAAAATCATGCCATGCACGTCCCGCGGCTGCTCCGCCAGCAGGCGGCGTTGGCGACCTTCGGCACCTTTGCACTGGGCGAAACCAACCTCGGCAAAATCCTGACCGAAGCCGCCCGCGTCTGCGCCGAGAGCTTCGGGGTTCCCTTCTGCAAGATCTGCCGCTACCGCTTCGAGGAGAACGACCTTCTGATTGAGGCCGGGGTCGGCTGGCGGCCGGGGGTCGTGGGCCGCGTGGTATCCAAGGCCGACGAGACCTCGCCGCAAGGCCGCGCGTTCGTCACCGGAAAGGCCATCATCTGCGAGGATTTGCGCAAGGACACAAGCTTCGTCGCCCCCGCCTTCTACGCGGAGCACGGCATCCGCTCGACCATGGACGTCATCATCAAAAAAAGGGCGGGACAGCCCTGGGGCGTGCTGGAAATCGACAACCCCGAGCCGCACGCCTATGGCGAACACGACATCAATTTCGCGACCGGCTTCGCCAATGTCCTCGCCGAGGCGGTCAACTCCGCCAGACGAAATAACATGGCCCAGGCCACGCTCAGCCAGATGCGGGACATGGTCGCCGACAAGGATCGGCTGGTTGTGTCGCAAGCCCGGCTGTTGGCCGAGAAGGGCACGCTGGCCCAGGAACTGCAACATCGCGTGCGCAACAACCTGCAACTCGTGTACGGGATGCTGAACATGCAAATCCAGTTTCCCGAGGTGGGAACCGGACAAAAAGGCATCAGTGCGATTGCGCGACGGGTCTTGGCGCTGGCCAAGGTCTATGACCATCTGCTGGGTGCCGGCCTCACGCGCACGATCGATTTCGGCGGCTACTTGTCGTCGCTGTGCGAAAGCTTCGGCTCGGTGGAGAGCACGAATCACCGCGATATCGAACTGAGCTGCAACTCGGCGCCGCTGATGCTCGATCTGGACAAGGCCACCGCATTGGGTCTGGCCGTGACGGAGTTGATATCCAATAGCTATCGCCACGCGTTTCCGGAGGGCATCGGGAAGATTACGATATCGGCGTTTCTCGAAAGTTCCGGCACCAGCGCCACGATCGAGTTCGCCGACGACGGCATCGGCTTCAACGCCGGTGCGGCCAATGAGCGGCGCGGTCTTGGGTTGGTCCAACGACTGATGGAACAGGTGTACGGCTCGGCCGAAGTTCGCTCGAAAGACGGCGTGACGTGGATCTTGCGGTTCCCCGTGTCGGCGCTCGACGACGTTTTTGCCGACGACGTTGAAAGTCCCCCAGTGATCGAGAGCATGGCACGGGCCTGAACCTGCGCGCATGGCCAGTCAGTCGATTTAAGGTGGTAGGGCGATTTAATTCCCCTATACTCGTATCTATGGATGACGACCGGAATTTCCTGAATCGGCTCCATTTGGCTCTCTTGTCGCCAATTCTGGAGCGCGATCGGGAGCGGACCAGGGAATTGGCCGGAATCAGTGGCTTGGCTATTACGCGAAGCCTTGAACTACTGGCAAAAATACATGCGGCGCCGCAGAATCCGCCTCCGGCCGTGACCGGTACGCCCGGAGGCGGCGCCGGCGCATCCAACATCGTGAACCAACCATCCCCCGTGCCGCCCGCCCGCGATGCCCGAAAGCCGTCGGCGTCGCGCGACTAGCTCGCGGCGGACGGCACCGAAATACGGTGCAATTTTTGCGATGGATCGGCATTAGATGGCGCATTGCAGCCGAGCAGAGAGCCTGACCGATGCGCCAGCGGGCCGACGACGCCTACGTCTTGATCCCCAGCCAGGCCGAGCCGCCGCCCATCCCTGACCTGCCACGGGAGCAGATCGCCGACGCGGTTTCCACTAGCGCCGATATCCCGGCGTTTGCGCCCGCGCAGGATTCGCCGCCAGCCCTCCCCGTTGTGGCCGTGGCGCCGACTGACGCCATTTCGGCGTTCGTCGCGTCCACCGACCCGTTCCCCACGCCCAAGGACCCGTTTCCGACGCCCACGGATCCGTTCCCGACACCGAAAAACCCTTTCCCGACGCCCAAGGACCCGTTTCCGACGCCGAAGAACCCGTTCTCGCCGGGCAGCAGCCCCACGACGCCGCCCAGCCCGATCGCGCCCGTACCGCAGCCGACCCAGGGCGACCTGCCGGTCACGGCCGCGCAGCTCGATCAGTCCGACATTGCGGTCAACGGCCCGCAGGCCCGCGCGTCCGGCCTCACCGGCGCGGGCGTCAAGATCGGCATTATTTCGAACAGCTTCAACGTGCTGGGGTTCGCCGGCGCCGACGAGGCCGCAGGGCTGCTGCCGAACGTGACCGTGTTGCAGGAGGGCCAGACCGGGGACGACGACGAAGGCCGCGCGATGGCGGAACTGGTTCACGCCACCGCGCCGAACGCGCAACTCTATTTCTACAGCGCCGACGGCGGGCTCACCGGCTTCGCGGCCGGTGTCGCCGCGCTGCAAGCGGCCGGCTGCCAGATCATCGTGGACGACGTGCAGTATGGCGACGAGCCGATGTTCCAGCAGGCCGGCCCGCTCGACACCGCGATCGATGAAGCCGTCGCGTCCGGGGTGAACTATTTTACCGCCGCCGGCAACAATGGCGACACGGTCTATCAGGCGGCGGTCGCACCGCAGACCGTCAGTATCGCCGGGGTCGGCACCGTCGCCGCTCAAACCTTCGGCGGTGCGACGACCCAGGAAATCACCGCCCTCGGCGGCTCCGAGGAGACGCTGTTTCTCGAATGGGACTCGCCTTACGGCGCGGACAACGCCGACCCGATCACGGTCGATGTGCTGTCCGGCAACACCGTCGTCGCCCAGTCCCAGCAGATCGGCAACGAACCGGTCGTCGGCGTCGAACTGCCCGAGAGCGATTCCACCGCCAACTACGAACTCGCGATTATCTACAACACCAGCGTTCCACTGCCCGGCGTGTTCAAATACGAGCTGCAAGGCAACAACGGCGTCATCGACAACACTGCGGGCGGCGAGGCGACGGGCGCCGTCTATGGTCATCAGATGCTGCCCGGCGTGAACACCGTGGGCGCGATCAATGTCGCCAGCACGCCATCGCAGGGCGGCACGCTGGCACCGGAGCCGTTCTCCAACAGTGGCGGCAGCGAATTCCTGCTGGCGCCGGACGGCACGCCGCTCGCCACGCCGGACGTGTCGGCCGCACCGGAAATTGCCGCGCCGGACGGGTCGGACACGTCGGTCTTCCAGCCGTTCGACGGCACATCCGCCGCCGCCCCGATTGCCGCCGCGACGGCAGCCCTGATGTTGCAGGCCGATCCCGCGCTGTCCACCACGGACATCACCGCGCTGCTCGAAGACTCCGCGTTGCCGACGCCGTCGTCCGACGATGCGGCCGGCGCGGGGCTGATTCAGGCCAACCTTGCGACATCGTTCGCCAGCACCGGCCTGATCTCCGGCAGCCAGCAAACGGTGGTCCGTGGCACCTCCCAGCCCACCACGATCCAGGGGGGCAGTGGCGACCACGAGTTGATCGCCGGCAGCGGGGCGACGCTGTTCGAACCCCAGGCCAGCACCGCCACGATCGATTTCGGCTCGGGGACCGATACCGCCCTACTCGGCACCGGGTCGGCGCTGCTGCAAGTGATCGACGGCGCGGATGGCGGCTTCGACGGGATCTACAATTTCAACCCGGCCGACGACATGCTGCAATTGAGCGGGTTCGGTGCGGACCAGGCTGCGGCGGCGGTGGCCATCGCCAACCAGTACGATACCGATGGCACCACATGGGTCAAGCTGCCGGACGGGACCGCGTTGGCGTTCGTCGGGCTCGATCATCTCTCCTCGGCCAACGTGACCTATAGCAGCGCCGCCACGCTGGCCGCCGACCTCGCCTGCTTTGCCGAGGGGACGCGGATTGCGACCGAACGGGGCGAGGTCTCTGTCGAGGCGCTGGCCGTTGGCGACCGCGTGCGCGGGCCGTGGGGGGAGACGATGGCGGTGCGCTGGCTCGGCCACCGCAGGGTGGACTGCGCCCGCCACCCGCGCCCGGCGTCGGTGCAGCCGGTGAAGGTCCGGGCCGGCGCGTTCCGCCCCGGGGTGCCGTCGCGCGACCTGTATCTCTCGCCGGACCACGCGCTGTTCCTGGCACCCCCCGGGATGCGGCCGGTGCTGATCCCGGTGCATCTGCTGATCGACGGGCACAGCGTCGTCCAGCAGCCCGTGACGCGCGTGACCTACTGGCATGTCGAACTGGAACGGCACGCGGTTCTGCTGGCCGAGGGATTGCCGTGCGAAAGCTATCTGGACACCGGCAACCGCGCCGACTTCGAGAATAGC